>JAHLFI010000043.1 GCA_018883865.1 Candidatus Oceanisphaera merdipullorum | reverse complement strand
CCGAACTCAGTAGTGAAACGCAGCCGCGCCGATGATAGTGTGGCAGATGCCATGTGAAAGTAGGTCACTGCCAGGCAACCAATTTAAAAAGCCCGATTCGAAAGAGTCGGGCTTTTTTTCGGCCGCTGTTTGCTAAGTGAGCTTGCGAAACGGAAAATCCAACCTGAACCCTATGATATTCATTTGTCGTAGAAGCCACAGCTAGCTGAAGTGGCCTCTACGAAGCTTATATTTAGTTTGGTACTGTCTCTTCTTTCCTCAGCTGTAACGTTAACTCGGCGACGCCTTCTTCTAAATCAACTTTGACCTTAAAGCCTAATTTTCGGGCAAGGTTGATCATGCCGCGGTTGGTGGGCATGGTCATACCGCTTAGGCTGTTAAGGCCTTTAATTTTGGCATAGCGGATCATTTTCTCCATTAATAACCGCCCCAGCCCCATGCCCTTAAGCTCCGAGCGCACTAGGATGGCGAACTCTGCATCTTCGTTATCTGGGTCTGATATGGCTCTAACGACAGCTAAAATCTTGCCATCGCTGGCAACGGCCACGAAGGCCATCTCACGGTCGTAATCAATTTGTGTCATGTGGGCCAGTTCCTCATGGCCGATCACTACATTGGCAAAGAAGCGTTTATACCTGTCTTCTTCGGAGACGCTACTCACGAAGTCTTTGTGGGTTGGCTCATCTTCTGGCAAGACGGCGCGCATTAAGATGGTGCTACCGTTTTTTAATACCGCATGCTCTTCCCATTCGGTGGGATAAGGCCGAATCGCCAACCGCGCTTGGCCTTCGCCCTCAAACGGCTCAAGCTTTAGGCTGACATCCAGTGCAATCAGCTCTTTGCCGGTGGCCAGCAGTGGATGTATATCAAGATGAGTAATTTCCGGATGATTGATGATCAGGTGTGAGACTTTAGTGAGCACTCGGCACACGGCCTCCATATCCAGGGATTGATGGGAACGATTGGCTCTGAGTTTGCCAGTTTTTAGGGCATGAATAACTAGGTAGCGGGCCAGCGTCATGTTCAAGGGCAATAGAGATACGGCAGCTTGCTCTTCGCCGTCCCAATCGATGCCGCCATCACCTAGCAAGATGATGGGACCAAATACGGGATCGGATCGCACCGCTATGTGCAACTCTTGGGAGCCAGCACGTCTAGCCATAGGTTGTACCATGAGGCCGGTAATGCGCGCACTCGGATAGGATTGGCTAACGCGGTCAAAAATCGCATCTGCTGACTGTGCTACTTCGGCAGCTGAGCCTAAGTTAAGCACCACGCCAGATACCTCCGACTTATGAGTGATATCTGGGGATCGCAGTTTAAGGGCCACCGGATAGCCGATTTGCTCCGCTATGTGTGCCGCTTCCGTGCTGTCGTTGGCAATCCAAGTGGGTAGCGTTTGTATGCCATAAGCGGCCATTAGTCGGCTTACTTCGTGGGTATCTAGTTGATAGATATGCTGGGCAAAGGCTTCTTGAATGACAGCGGCTACGGTTTCTTTATCGCTGGGCAGGTCGGAGATGGACTCTGGCGTTTCCATCAATAATTTTTGGTTACGACGATATTCGACTAAGTGCATAAAGGCGCCGGCGGCACTTTCTGGGGTGCGATAGGTGGGAATACCGGCTTCGGTAAAGCAGCGCCTAGCTTCGAAGGCGCTGGTTTCTCCTGACCAATTGGTGAGAATATTCACGTGCTTGGCTCGAGGATGTTTCTGCAGCAGCTGAATGATCCCCTTGGCGACGAGCGTGCTAGAAACGGAAGCCGAGGGCGCGTGCATAATCAAAATAGCGTCGCAATCGTCACTGTCGAGTAGCACCTTTAAGCTGTCGAGGTAGCGCTCTATGGGCGCATCGCCGACTATGTCGATGGGGTTTATGTGCGACCAAGCCACTGGCAGTACTTTATCGAGTTGCGCTTGGGTATTTTCACTTAAGTGGGCCAGCTTGCCGCCGCGTGCCATTAGGGTGTCGATCGCCATAATGGCCGGGCCGCCGCCATTAGTGAGAATAACCAGACGCTCGCCCCGTAAGCTTTGCGCATGATTCAGGGTTTCTACAGCGGCGAACAAGTCATGAGTGTCGCGTACTCGTAACATGCCGGCGCGCCTAATGGCTGCATCGTAGGCGGCGTCCATACCGATATTACCGCCCGAGTGTAAGTGACCGAGCTGGGCACCGAGTCGCGTCTTGCCGCTTTTTACTACTAATACTGCTTTGTTGCGTGACGCGGTTCTGGCCGCCGACATAAAACTGCGCGCGTCTTGCACCGCATCCATATAGAGCAGAATGGCGCTGGTGTGACGATCGCGCGCCAGATAATCCAAAATTTGTGCGAAGTCGATGTCACAAGCATCACCCAAAGAAATAAAGTGTGAGAAGCCCACATCGTTATGGCGCGCCCAGTCGAGAATAGTTGAGCACACGGCGGCGGATTGAGAGACGAAGGCGATGCGACCCGGTTTGGCCGGAAACGGCGCGAAGCTGACGTTTAAACCCAAATGAGGCATGATAACGCCCATGCTATTTGGGCCAAGTAGGCGCATCTTATGAGTGCGGGCGCTGGCTTTCATTTGTGCTAGTTGTTCAGAGGTAGTGCCGGCGGCGAGAATAATCACCGCCTTACACCCCTTTTCCCCAAGCTGCTCGATGATCTCGGTATTCTGCGCCGCCGGCGTGCAGACAATGGCAAGGTCTGGGCTGCGCGGTAGGCTGGCAATATTGGGGTAGGCCATGACGCCGGCTATCGCTTCGTACTTAGGATTAACCGGCATAATAGGGCCGCTGAAATTCCCCGCCAGCAAGTTTTTCATCACCAACTTACCAGCACCGTTATCGCGATGGGAGGCCCCTATCACGGCTATGCTGGCGGGGTGAAACAAAGCATCTAAACCTTGCAGCGGCATACGCATTCCTTTATATCAGGCTCTGGATTATGGCAAAATGGTCGGCAAACGGGAGCTTGCCGACCGGCACTCTCCTTACGTGTGAACTGGCGTCGTGCTCACGGGTAAGAATCCTTGGAGTTGTAGCATATAATCAGGCGCTTAGCTTTGATTGCTCCTTCAAGACGTGAGCCAAACACAGATTTGAATAAACGCCTAACGGTGAGCAGAACTCGGCTCTTTAACGCCTGCAGCTAGTTCATCGGACTTTGCCGCTGAGCTTGATGAAAATGGCTTACACATATTTACCGCTCCCTCTTATCTTATGCACTTTGCCATTAAGGACACCCCATGCAATTTCCTACCATAGAGGACTTCGTTGGTAACACACCATTAGTGCGTTTGCAGCGTTTGGCCAATCACACCCAGAGTCAGGTGTTAGTAAAGCTGGAGGGTAATAACCCCGCAGGCTCGGTGAAAGATAGACCGGCGCTGAACATGATCCGCCAAGCGGAAGCGCGGGGCGACATTAAGCCCGGCGACACCTTGATTGAGTCTACCAGTGGCAACACAGGTATTGCGTTAGCGATGGCGGCGGCCATTAAAGGCTATCGCATGATCTTAATTATGCCGGATAACGCCACCGAAGAGCGGAAGGCGTCTATGTTGGCTTATGGTGCCGAGCTGATTTTGGTCAGTAAGCAAGAGGGCATGGAAGGCGCGCGAGATCTCGCCGATAAGATGGCTGCCGACGGTAAAGGCGTTATTCTAGATCAGTTTAATAATCCTGATAATCCAGAAGCGCATTACTTAACCACAGGCCCAGAAATTTGGCAGCAAACCGAGGGTCGGCTTACGCACTTTGTGTCCAGCATGGGCACCACAGGCACCATTATGGGGGTGTCTAAGTATCTAAAACAGCAAAGCAGCGAGGTGCAAATCGTCGGCTTACAGCCCAGTGAAGGCAGCAGCATTCCGGGGATCCGTCGCTGGCCTGAGGCTTATCTGCCGGGCATCTTCGAAAAAAGCCGTGTGGATCAAGTATTAGATATTAGTGAAGACGAGGCGGTGGCGACTATGCTGCGTTTGGCTCGCGAAGAAGGTATTTTTTGCGGTGTCAGCTCAGGCGGTGCCGTAGCCGGTGCGCTTAAGCTGGCCGAGCAAGTGCCTAACGCCATCATAGTAGCCATCATCTGCGACCGCGGCGACCGTTATCTGTCATCGGGTGCCTTTAATAAAGCATAGCGTTCAGCGATAAGTAAAACCCAAAATAGGCATCATTTGATGCCTATTTTTATTGGTCAATGCTTACAGCTTCAGGCTTAAAATTGGCCGCTGTGTTTCAAGCCGTTAATGCTATGTGGCTATCGGTAATTTGTTGCTCACCCACATAAACACGACCGCCTTGGCTGCCCAGATATAAGGTTTGGCCGCGTTTTACTTCATTTAAGTGTTGATGCGGCAGCTGGGCCGACATTAGCTGACCGGGCCAGTTTTTAGGCTCTAACTCTAATTGAATTAAACTACCACGGGCGTTCACATCGGTGACTAACACAGGCAATGGATGTTGGGTGTCGGCTTGTGTTTTTAAGCTAACCTCGTGGGGGCGCAAATACCAGGTGGCGGAGCCTTGCTTGTGGCTGGCCACTGGCAACTGCAAGGGGTAGTGACCCACCTTAAAGCGGCTGCCGCTGATCTCGCCGTCTATCTTGTTTACTTCGCCCAAAAACTCGATCACAAAGCGGCTGGCTGGCTCTTGCCAGATGGCATCGGGCGAGCCAATTTGCTCGACGCGGCCTTGGCTCATCACCACCACCTGATCCGACACGTCCATGGCTTCTTCTTGGTCATGGGTCACGAATACGCTGGTGAAGTTCAGCTCGTCATGCAGGCGACGTAACCAACGGCGCAGTTCTTTGCGCACCTGCGCATCTAGTGCACCAAAGGGCTCATCCAACAGTAAGACGCGTGGCTCTACGGCAAGAGATCGCGCTAAGGCCACGCGTTGGCGTTGCCCGCCGGAGAGCTGAGACGGGAATCTGTTTGCCACATGAGATAACTGGATCATCTCCAACAGATTATTTACCTTTTGCTTGATCTCATTATTGGTGGGGCGCTGGCCCTTGGGCATTATGGTCAGACCGAAAGCGATGTTGTCGAATACCGTCATGTGGCGAAACAGCGCGTAGTTTTGAAATACGAACCCCACTTGGCGGTTACGGGCGTGTAAGTCGGTGACATCCTTGCCATTAAAGTGAATCCGACCGCTATTCGCATGTTCTAAGCCGGCAATAATGCGCAGCAAAGTCGTCTTGCCCGAACCAGATGGGCCTAATAAGCCCACGAGCTGGCCACTGGATAAATCCAGATTGATATCGTGCAGCACCTGAGTCTTGCCAAAGGATTTATTAATCGCCTCAATTTGAATGCTCATGCGGGCTTACTCCTGTGCTGCGGCGCTGTGGAGGCGCCATTCAAGATAAGATTTAATTAACAAGGTGAGAATGGCCATCAAGGTCAATATGGCGGCGGCAGTAAAGGAGCCAACCGCGTTATAGTCTTGATGCAACAGCTCAACATGCAATGATAGCGTATTGGTTTCACCACGAATGCCACCGGAAACGACTGACACGGCGCCAAACTCACCCACGGCGCGGGCGTTAGTTAAGATGACGCCATAAAGCAGCGCCCAGCGAATATTAGGTAGGGTGATTTTGCGAAATAGCTGCCAACCAGTCGCACCTAGCAATACCGCGGCTTCTTCTGAATCTGTGCCTTGGCTGCTCATCAAAGGTACTAATTCGCGCACCATGAAGGGGCAAGTGACAAACACAGTCACCATCACTATGCCGGGCCAAGCAAACATTAGCTGTATATCATAACCGTCAAGCCAGCCGCCGACCGGACCATTCACGCCATACATCAACAGATATAATAAGCCGGCGACCACAGGTGATACCGCAAAAGGTATGTCGATCAAAGTCAGCAATAACCGACGACCACGAAAATTAAAGCGCGTCACCAACCAAGCCAACAGCGTGCCAAACACTAAGTTAATGGGCACGGTTAAGGCGGCGACCATCATCGTCAAGCCAATGGCGTGCAGCATGTCTGGCTCGTTTAAGTTCTCCAGCACGCCACCCACGCCAGCGGCAAAGGCACCGGCGATAATGGCCAGCAGCGGCACCACGAGCAGCATCAGCGAGAGTACCGTACCGATACTAATCAAAAACCAGCGACCCCAAGGGCGCGGTGTGCTTCGTGCGGGGCTTAACGTTACACTCTGTTCCATTAGCTGTTACCTCGTACGCGGCGCATAAAGCGGCTTTGAATGCCATTAATCAAGAACAGCAGCACGAAAGAGGCCATCAAAATGACGCTGGCGATGGCACTGGCAGCGGCATAATCAAATTCTTGGAGCTTGATAAAAATCATCAAGGAAGTTACTTCGGTTTGCCAAGGCATGTTGCCGGCAATAAAGATAACGGCACCAAATTCACCCAAACTGCGTGTAAAGGACAGCGCTGTGCCGGTGATCAAGGCGGGTTTTAATTCTGGTAATACTACGCGGCTAAACGCCTGCCAAGGGCTAGCGCCCAAGGTAGCCGCCGCTTCTTCATATTCTGGACCTAAGTCTTCTAATACTGGCTGTACCGTGCGCACCACAAAGGGCACGCTGGTAAAGACCATGGCCACCACTATGCCAATCCAGGTGTAAGAAACCTTAATACCAAACTGGGCTAACCATTCGCCATACCAACCGTTGGTGGCAAATAATGAGGCCAAAGTAAGACCCGCTACCGCCGTAGGCAGGGCGAAGGGCAGGTCCATCAGACCGTCCAGAATGGCCCGGCCCGGAAAGCGATAGCGGGTTAAAATCCAGGCCATTAATAGGCCAAACACCATGTTGAACAAGCTAGCTGCGGCGGCGGCGCTAGCAGTGACCTTATAGGTGGTCACCACTCTGGGGTCGCTGATGATGTGCCAGTATTCTGGCCACCCAATTTGGCTGGTGTTGATGATCAAGCCCGTCAGTGGCAGCAAGATAATCAAACTCACAAACAGCAGGCTAGTGCCCATGCTCAAGGTAAAGCCGGGTAATACTCGCTTAGATGAACCCAAGAGCGCCGCCATCAATTAGCGTCCTTTTGCCTGTAACTGATCCAGAGAGCCGCCGTTGGCAAAGTGATCTTTCATCGCTTGCTCCCAGCTACCAAACACGTCTTCTACCTTAAACAGCTTGGTTTCAGGGAATTTATCGGCGAATTCTGCGGCTACCGTTTTATCATTTACGCGATAGTAGTGCTTGGCCAAGATGCGTTGGGCCTCGGGGCTATACAAAAACTCCAGATATGCCTTCGCTTCTTTTTCGGTCTTATTACGTTTTACGTTTCTATCGATCCAAGTTACCGGAAATTCGGCTAATACGTCTACGGTTGGCACTATGACTTGATAACCGTCAGCGGCATATAAGTCACGAATGGTGTTCACTTCTGATTCAAAGGTGATGAGCACGTCGCCAATACCGCGGTCGATAAAGGTAGTGGTAGCGGCACGACCGCCGGTATCAAATACCGCAACTTGGTTGACAAGCTTGCCCATGTGCTCACGAATTTTATCTTGGTCGCCATCATACTGCTGGTGGGCGGCGCCCCAAGCGGCCAAGTAGGTGTAACGGCCGTTGCCTGAGGTTTTAGGATTCGGAAACACTAACTTAACGTCTTCACGGGTTAAGTCATTCCAATCTTGGATATTTTTAGGATTATCTTTGCGCACCAAAAACGCCATGGTGGACACATAAGGCGAGCTATCGTTAGGCAGACGTGCTTTCCAATCTTCTGGGATCAGCTTACCTTTTTCATACAACACATCCACGTCTGTCACTTGGTTATAAGTGACTACGTCGGCGCGCAGGCCTTGCAAAATAGCTTGAGCTTGGCTGGATGAGCCAGCGTGAGTTTGCTTAATGGTCAGCTCTTCACCGGTTTCTTTTTCCCAGTGTTCAGCAAAAATAGGGTTAATTTCGGCGAATAATTCGCGAGATACGTCGTAGCTGCTGTTCAGCAGTTCTTTCGCCTGCAAAGGTGCGGCCGTGCTTAGGCCAGCAGTCAGTAGCAGGGTCGCAATCAGTGATTTACGCATGATGAACTCCAGAAACATGAAAGATTAATATGGCGCCATTCTAATAGATCTATAAGTGCTTGATAAGCTGTTTCATATTCCTTTTACGTCTACATAAGCAGGTGTGAGTATAATGGCCTTCTAACATCGTTATGCGATCAGCTAAAACAAGTACGGATGTTGCTTTCCTATTTTCGATTTACCCTCACACACGCATAAAAAAGGCCTGCTCACGCAGGCCTTTGGCAGTTATAACAGTTAGCGCCTTATTGCGGGGCGACCGTTGAAATAGGCTGAGCAGGCTTGGCGATCAAAGAGCGGGTCTCTTCGATGGCTTCGGTGAGGATGATCTGCACCGTTTGTCCTAGCTCGTACAAAGTCGCCTTGTCTAAGTAAACGCGGCCATCGTCCCAGCTGCATTCTAAGCGATCGCGATTCGCCAAAATAAGTGATGAAGGCATAAAGACCCCAGCACCGTTTTCTTGCAGGCGTAATCTCACACCACCGCGACCTACGTCGACGATATCCGCATCAAATACCTTACCTTCAGCCACGGCGGGTTTCAGGTAACGCACATATAGCCAGTCGGCGATATCGCGCTCGGCACGGCGATGCATGCGGCGCTGCTCTGACAAGTGCACGGCCAGCTCATTGCTTGGCACGAAAGCGTTATGATCTTCGTCGGCCAAAATTGCCTTAATTAAGCGATGGTTGACGATGTCGCCATATTTACGAATGGGCGAGGTCCAAGTGGCGTAAGCGGTTAAGCCTAAACCAAAGTGTGGGCCTGGTACTGGGCTCATGGCGGCAAACGACTGATAACGACGAGTACGGCTGTCCAGATAAGAGGTTTCGCGCGCATCTACCCAACGACGCAGAGCACAGAAACCTTCCAACGTGCTGAGGGTTTCTGGCGCAAATGGTGCTTCGTGAGCTGCAAGCAGCTCTACTAAGCCTTCCATTTTCTCGCTATCAAAGCCTAAGTGCACGTTAAAAATACCCGTGCCTACGCGTTCGTTTAGCCAGTTACCACAGGCCAAGTTGGCGGCGATCATTGACTCTTCAACCATTTGGTTAGCGATACGACGATAATCCACCAAGATGCCGGTAACATTGCTGTCGGCATCGAGTGCGAAGCGAAAATCTGGGCGGTCTTTAAAGATGATGGCGTGCTGGGTACGCCAAGCGGCACGGGTAAGCGTGAACGCTTTCATTTGACGAATTTGCTCGGCAATGATGTCATTAGCCGGCTGCCAATCACCAATTTCGTCAATCCAATTCGATACGTTGTCGTAGCTCAGGCGAGCATGGGAGCGCATTGTCGCCGCGAAAAACTCGGCTTTTTCGTCTACCTTGCCGTCATTATCGATAAACAAACGCGCGCAGATTACTGGGCGTTCAACGCCTTCTTGCAAGGAGCACAACTCATCAGACAAGGTGCGCGGCAACATAGGAATGTTGCGGCCTGGCATATAAGCGGTAAAGGCACGCTCGGCGGCCACTTTGTCCATCACGCTGTTATGCGGGACATAAGCGGTCGGATCGGCGATGGCCACCAGTAGTTCCCAGCCGTTATCGAGCTTTTTGATGCTCAAGGCATCATCCATATCCAGCGTGGACTCGGCATCGATAGTGAAGAAAGGCACATCGGTCAGATCACGACGAGTCAGAGTATCTGGCACTTGTTGCCAATCTTTGCTGTCTTCTGGTGCGTATTTAGTCAAGTTATTGCGGGCCAATACCACCCACCACGGCGCGTTCGGGTCGTCAACGCCAGCGATAACTTCGATAACGTTGGCGAAGAAACCGTTACCTTTAAGTGGATGCGAGGTCAGTTCGCCTAGTACCCAATCACCTTCTTTTAAGCTTTTTTCGTCAATGCCTTTAACGGCACGGGCTTTAATGGCTTCGTTCATCAAAGGATGATCGGGCACCAGATTTAAACGGTCACGAAACCATTTTACGCGGGCGACAAAAGTAGTAACACCGGCTTCGATCAAGGTTTCTGGCTCTACCAGCTCTCGCTCATTTTCGGTACGCAAGATAGCGGTGATATGATCGCCATGCATGACTTTTTTCATATGTGGCGGTGGAATAAAGTAGCTTTCTTTTTCGCTGACTTCTAAAAAACCAAAGCCTTTAGAAGTGCCTTTAACCATGCCTTCTTTAACTTGAAGGTCGTCACGCATTTGTTGCTTTAGCTGAGCTAATAGGGGGTTATTTTGAAACATATATAGAAACCTGTCGAAATATGCAGCTGACTATACGGATTTAGGCCTCATATGCCAAGCAGTGCTTAAGTGTCCTAATAGGGTAACAGCAGAGTCAGAGCGGCGTGAGTCCAGCTATTTTGGGTTTTCCTCGATCATCGACGCCAGAGTCCAGTAGGTAACGACAGCGGCCTAACGCCAGTGGTGCATCCGGCAGCCATTGGTGAGATAAATGGGCTAACTGATGCTGACCTAGGCCACTTTGTAAGCTATCGCCCAACATGACTTCCAGCCCCAAGGCGTGAGCTTGAGCGACGAGCTTTTGGTTGCGGGAAAGGCCGCCCAATTGCGCCGGCCTAACGATCACCGCCTTAGCAAATTCCGCATCGCTCAAATCAGCTGCTGCGGCCGGGGCGAAACTAGAATAACGTGCCCAGTCGAGGGCGACCGGCATTGAGTACTGCTTACTCAAGGTTTGCGCTTCACTAAGCTTAGGAGTGGGATCCAGTAGCCAGTCGATACGGCCAATCTCGATGCGCGACCATAAATCGATGATCTGTTCGCTGTTTAAACGGGCGCCCGCATCCAGCACTAAGCGCACCTTGGGCGCCAACATGCACAGCTCGCGTATTAAACCGGCGTCGTAATGCACATCGCCAGTAAGGGTGAGCCAAGCCCGCTCTGGATGTATCCGCCGACAGCGCCAAGCGCGCACCAAGGGGTCTCTGGGGCCTTCCAATAACGGTAAAGAGGCGCTTGCTGATAAAGGCATCGAGCTTATTTTGGCCTGCGCACAATCTAAACCAAACTGCACCGCCGGTAACTTAGCTTCATGAGGCAGTCCTTGGCGTAAACGCGCAGTGGCCGCTCGTAAGTCTTGCTCTACTGCAGCGTTATGCTCACCAAGCGGGGCCACCACTTCGCTCCAATGACCGTCAATTTTTACGTAAAAACCTTCTCTTACCACCACTGTCGCGTCATTTATAGTGAGCGGAAAAGTTAAGGGTAATTGATAGCGATAAAGGGTAATGAGCATATTGGTATCTCTAAACGGGCCGCCCAGCTCGGGCTAATATCTTTACCTGAAACTAACATCGCCATGATTATATGACTAGCCGCCTAGACCTCATTAGACATTGATAGCTTTATTTACCTTTAAGTATCTAGGGCTGCGATATGCAACATTTATCTGCTGTTTGCCTATGTTCAACGCGGTTATCGATACTTTTGTCGACAGTTAGCCGAGTTATTTATAATCAATAACCGCTTTGCTTTTGTGATCTGGATCTGTTTTACTGGCCACTATCTTGTCGGAGTGCTCTTAATGAGCTGAGACCACAATAGTGGGATCCGTTGAACCTGATCAGGCTAATACCTGCGTAAGGGAAGCAAGTGAGAATTTGGCGCATTACCTCCTCTGCCATTTTCTTATCAACACTCCTGGCAAGCTTTTTCACCCAACATGGATTTAAGTGAGATTGCTATGTCAAAAATAATGTCAACGAAAGCAGCAAATCAAAAATTAACTAACGTTTCAGAACAGATTTCAAAACAACAGCCTAAAAAAGTGAATCGTCGAGAAGTTCGCTCACAAGCTCAGGAATTTATCGATAACCTGAAAGGCGAACACTTCCCTAACTCCAAGCGTATTTATCTGCAAGGTTCGCGTCCAGATATTCGTGTGGCGATGCGCGAAATTCACTTGGCCGATAGTTTCAAAGGCGGCAGTGAAGAAAACCCTATTCTTGAGCCTAATGACCCTATTCCTGTCTATGACACCTCAGGCCCTTATGGCGATCCAGAAGCCGAGTTAGATGTGCGCTTAGGCTTGCCTCAGCTACGCCGCCAGTGGATTTTGGACCGTGGCGACACCATAGAATTGGCCCAAGTCAGCTCAACATTTACTCAAGAGCGCATGGCAGATGATGGCTACGATCACTTGCGCTTTGAGCATATGCCTAAGCCCCGCAAAGCTAAGTTAGGCCATTGTGTGACGCAAATGCACTACGCGCGTAAAGGTATTATCACGCCGGAAATGGAATATATCGCCATCCGTGAAAACATGGGCCGCGAGCGTGTGCGTGATGAAATGCTGCTGAAACAACATAAGGGCGAAAACTTTGGCGCCAATCTGCCTGAGAACATCACCCCTGAGTTTGTGCGCCAAGAAGTAGCCGAAGGGCGCGCCATTATTCCCGCCAACATTAACCACGCCGAATCTGAGCCTATGATTATCGGCCGCAATTTCTTGGTTAAGATCAACGCTAACATAGGTAACTCTGCGGTAACGTCGTCGATTGAGGAAGAAGTTGAGAAATTGGTGTGGGCTACCCGCTGGGGCGCCGACAACGTGATGGACTTGTCTACGGGTCGTAATATTCACGAGACTCGCGAGTGGATCTTGCGCAATAGCCCAGTTCCAATCGGCACAGTCCCTATCTATCAGGCGCTGGAAAAAGTAAACGGTGTGGCCGAAGACTTAAACTGGGAAGTGTTCCGCGACACCTTGATTGAACAAGCCGAGCAAGGCGTAGACTATTTCACTATTCACGCCGGCGTTTTGCTGCGCTATGTGCCCATGACCGCCAAACGCGTCACCGGTATCGTATCGCGCGGCGGCTCTATTATGGCTAAATGGTGTTTATCCCATCATAAAGAAAGTTTTCTTTACGAGCGTTTTCGCGATATTTGTGAAATCTGTGCCGCCTATGATGTGTCCTTGTCACTCGGGGATGGCATGCGTCCGGGATCGATTGCCGATGCCAACGATGAAGCTCAATTTGCCGAGCTGTATACGCTGGGCGAGCTGACTAAAATTGCTTGGGAATACGATGTACAGGTGATGATTGAAGGCCCAGGACACGTGCCGATGCATATGATTAAACGCAACATGGAAGAGCAGTTAGCACATTGCCATGAAGCGCCGTTTTATACGCTAGGCCCGCTGACCACAGATATTGCGCCCGGCTATGACCATATTACCTCCGGCATAGGAGCAGCTTTAATTGGCTGGTACGGCTGCGCCATGTTGTGCTACGTGACGCCAAAAGAGCACTTAGGCTTGCCAAATAAAGAAGACGTGAAGCAGGGCTTGATCACCTATAAGATAGCCGCCCATGCGGCCGACTTGGCCAAAGGCCATCCGGGTGCCCAAATTCGCGATAATGCCTTATCCTTGGCGCGGTTTGAATTCCGCTGGGAAGACCAGTTTAACTTAGGTTTAGACCCAATAACGGCCCGTGAATATCATGATGAGTCTTTGCCTCAAGAGTCGGGCAAGGTGGCACACTTTTGTTCTATGTGTGGACCTAAATTCTGCTCGATGAAAATCACCCAAGAAGTGCGTGAGTATGCCGCGTCACAAGAAGCCATCGCCATTCAGATGGTGGATATTAATGGCAACCACGAAACCGTGATCGCGGGCATGGCGCAGATGTCAGAAGAATTTAAAAAGCGCGGTGGTGAGCTTTATCACCAAGTAGACAAATTGGAGAAGGAATTGTTATGACAAGACCCATAGTCTGGACCATTGCCGGTTCTGATTCGGGCGGCGGCGCTGGAATTCAGGCCGACTTGCACACCATTCACACACTGGGCGGCCACGGCTGCTCGGTTATTTCCGCTATTACCGCGCAAAATTCCGTCGCCGTATCCATGGTTGAGCCTGTACTCATGCAGGCATTTACCAGCCAGTTGGTGTCTCTCGCCACGGATATGCAAGCGAAAGCCATCAAGATTGGTTTGTTGCCCGGTGGCTTGCGTGCCGAAGTTTTGGCCCGCTACCTGCGCGAATATCGCCGCCAATGGCAACCCTATGTAGTGCTGGATCCGGTGGCGATTGCCAGTACCGGTCAGTCCATGGCGGAGGCCAGCTTATTGCCGGCTATAAAGCAGCATTTGCTGGCAGAAGTAGACTTAATCACCCCTAACGCCATCGAGTTAGCAGTATTATCGGGCATTACGCCCGACTCTGCCGCTAACGTGCGTGCTGGTGCGGCAGCTCTTTTAGAAATGGGTGCCCGTGCGGTATTGGTGAAAGGCGGTCATTTTGATTGGGCAGATAATCAAGCCATCGACTTTTACACCGACGGCGTGCGTGAAATTTGGCTGGCCAGCCCTAAAGTCGAAACGGTGCACGGTCATGGCACCGGCTGTACTTTATCTTCTGCCATCGCCACCGCCATTGCGTTGGATTACCCGATAGAAGATGCGCTGGTACTGGCCAAAGCCTATGTTAATCAAGGCTTAAAAGGTGCTGAAGCCATAGGTGCCGGTGCCGGGCCAGTCGCCCACTTAGGCTGGCCGACAGATCTGAATCACTTTCCCACTGTAGTAATGCCAGGCTCAGCCTTGGCCGAGCAGTTAGGCATTAGCGGCCCGCATCCTAAGGGTGAATTTGCGGCCATGGATACCCTGAAATTAGGGCTGTATCCGGTGGTGACTAGCGTAACATTGCTTGAGCAACTGCTGACTTGGGGTGTACGCACGTTGCAACTGCGCATTAAAGATAAAACCGACGACCAAGTAGAAGCCGATATTAAGGCCGCCGTTGAGCTGGGCCAGCGTTTTAACGCGCGCCTGTTTATCAACGATTACTGGCGATTGGCCATCAAACATGGCGCTTATGGCGTGCATTTGGGCCAAGAAGACATAGAAATCGCTGATCTTGAGGCTATTCGTGCCGCGGGCATTAAGTTGGGTTTATCGACTCACGGTTACTATGAAATGCTGCGCGCCCGTGAGCTTAAGCCGTCTTACTTGGCGTTGGGGCATATCTTCCCTACAAAGACCAAAGACATGCCCTCGCGGCCACAGGGCTTAGAGCGCTTACATCGCTACGTGGCGCTGATGGAAACTGAGTTTCCACTGGTGGCCATTGGTGGCATCAGCCGCGCTCGTGTGCCGTTAGTGGCGGAAACGGGCATTGGCAGCATAGCCTTGGTAACCGCGATTACCGAGGCGGATAACCCAGAGGCGGCGACGCGCGAATTGCTGGCGTTGGTGGAAGGTTAATATGCAGAGCGACCGCGAATCTGGTGTCATTGAGCTTAGCGACGACGAATTTGTTCGCTACAGCCGGCACCTGCTACTGGAAGAAGTGGGCGAGCAAGGTCAGTTGAAGCTGAAGCAGGCTTCCATCTTAGTGGTGGGGCTCGGGGGGTTAGGCTCGCCCGCAGTGCAATATTTGGCCGCAGCGGGCGTGGGCACCTTGTGGTTGGCTGATTTTGATCATATCGAGGTCAGCAACCTACAGCGCCAAACTTTGTATGATATGGACAGTATCAAGCAAAGTAAGGCTGAAACGGCCCGACTTAAGTTGCAAAAATTGAATCCAGAAGTGGAAGTGGTCGCCATCAATCAAAAGATGAACGAGCAAAACCTGGTCGATTTTGTCGCACAAGTCGATTTGGTGCTCGATTGCACCGACAATATTTTGATCCGCCAGCAACTGAATGCCGCCTGTTATGGTGCGGGAAAGCCCTTGCTGGTGGGTGCCGCCATTCGCTTTGAAGGCCAATTGCTGGCGCTGGATCCTAAGCGCGACCATGGCTGTTATCGTTGCCTTTATGGCACCGATATTGGCGAGCGCTTAAATTGCAGCAACTCAGGTGTGATTGGCCCAGTAGTGGGCACCATAGGTATGCTGCAAGCGCTGGAAGCCATTAAATACTTCACCGACACGGGCACAGTGCCGTGGGGCGAGCTAAAACTGTTTGATGCCAAAAATCATAGTTGGCACGGCCTGCGGGTGCCGAAGGACCCCGCTTGTCCGGTATGCGGGCTTAAGGGAGACCAATAATGCAAATTACACTGAACGATAAAACCATGATGCTGACCGAAGGCATTACGCTGGCCGAGTTATTGCTGGAGCTTGATCAAAACAAGCCCGGCGTGGCGGTGGCGCTGAACCAAGCAGTGGTAGCGCGCGGCCAGTGGTCCGAACAAATCTTAAATGAAAACGATAAAATAACTTTATTTCACGCCATAGCCGGAGGCTAACATGAGTCTTACCATTGCCGATAAAACCTTTAGTTCTCGTCTTTTTACCGGAACCGGTAAATTTGCCAACCGTCAGCAGATGAAAGATGCGTTTTTTGCGGGTGGCTCAGAGATGGTCACTATGGCAATGAAGCGCGTCGATCTGGTTAATCACAGCGACGATATTTTACCGCCGCTACTCGAGCTAGGCGTGCACTTGCTGCCGAATACAGCGGGTGCGCACACGGTCGAAGAAGCATTATTTGCGGCGCGTCTGGCCCGTGAAGCGCTGGGTACTAACTGGGTAAAGTTAGAAGTGCATCCAGACCCTAAGTATTTACTGCCTGACCCGATTGAAACGCTGAAAGCGGCCGAAATCTTGGTGAAAGAAGGCTTTATCGTACTGCCTTATTGCAGCGCCGATCCTTTATTGTGCAAGCGTTTAGAAGAAGCAGGGTGTGCCGCCGTGATGCCACTCGGTGCGCCGATTGGTACCAATAAAGGCCTAGTGACCCATGATTTTCTGCAAATCATTATCGAGCAAGCCAATATTCCCGTGATCGTAGATGCTGGCATAGGCGCGCCTAGCCATGCGGCTTACGCTATGGAATTGGGTGCCGATGCTGTGCTGGTAAATACCGCTATCGCTACTGCGCGCGACCCAATAGCCATGGCGTTGGCCTTTAAACTGGCTGTTGAGTCTGGTCGCCACGCTTACTTGGCCGGCTTGCCAAGCAAGAGCCAATACGCTCAGGCGACCAGCCCACTGACTAATTTCGCGAATAAATAAGTCACTGTGCACCATCAAAAAAACCTGCTGCGGCAGGTTTTTTTATCCCTAAATGTCGCGACCGGTCAGGCTTAGACGCAGCATTAGCTATGACGAGCGGTAAATATGGTGTGCTTGGTAGGCAGTGGTTAAGATAAGCGCTTAAGCTAATAACTAGCATTTGGCCACCAGGGAGTTTGATTATGAGCAACAGCACACACAGCAAGGTGATCGGCTACGTCCTGTGGATTTTTGGCTTTATGGGCGCCCACCGTTTTTACTACGGTCGCCCAATCAGTGGCGTTATTTACTTCTTTACGCTGGGGCTATTTTTTATCGGTTGGATCGTGGATTTGTTTTTAATCCCAAGCATGGACAGAGACGCCGACGAGCGTTATGCCAAAGGAAGTGTCGATTATAATATCGCTTGGGTTTTAATGACCTTTCTCGGCATCTTCGGCGCCCACCGCCTCTATATGGGCAAATGGGTAACGGCCATTATTTGGTTTTTTACCGGCGGATTCTTTCTACTCGGCTTTCTCTACGATTTTTGCACCTTGAACGGTCAAATCGACGAAGTTAACCGTAATTCGCGACGGTTTGGGTAAAGCAGCGGGAAGCGCTAAGCTGTCAGTTCAAGTAAATACCGAGTGTCGACTTTAGCCTTTTACAATAAACGGGCATTCACTACTTATTGCCTTGGTACTTCTTTGCGCCGTGCTCGCTGTTGCGGCTAATCATAGTCTCGACAGCGAGGATCCATCCAGCGCGATCAAGGGTTCGCTATTTATACTTTCAGCGTCAACACTCAACTTTGTGCTGCGGTACCGCAAACCCAGTCGGTAATCCGTATAACGATAAGAGTCGGTATAACGTAAGGGAGTACACCAATGAATGTTGATACTAGAACTAAGCTGAGCACCACTACCATATTACTGCACTGGCTTGTGGCTATCATGGTGCTGAGTATGCTCACCGTGGGCGTGTATATGACAAATCAAGAAGTTTACGCTTTGTATCCATGGCATAAATCCTTTGGTCAGCTGATTTTTTTAATCGTGTTGGTACAAGTGATCCGCCGCTTGAAAAACGGCTGGCCACAAGCGGTCAGTCAATATTCTGCGGCTGAGCGCATACTCGCCCGCAGCGTACATTATCTGTTGTTGGTAGGTGTATTATTGATGCCGGTGTTTGGCTTTTTAATGTCCGTATTTGGCGGTAATGGTGTGGCTTTTTTTGGCTTACCATTGGTGGCGAGAAACCCAGATCCGACCAATTTAAGTAAGGTGATACCGCTAAATGGTCCGCTGGCCGAGGTGATGTCTTCAGCGCACGGCATTTTGGGGTTTCTGCTGATGTTGGCGATATTGCTGCATATTGCTGGCGCACTTAAGCACCATGTGCTGGATAAAGATGGCACGCTGCGCCGTATGCTAGGCGCTAAGGTTTAGCACTCATACCGTGTTTCGAGTGAGGTCTCTAAGGTCTTTTATTTAACATGATGGTATCCAAGACGGCTCTGCACGGCTTAGGCTGCGCAGAGCCGTATTATTTAGCTGATGCGTAAGATGAGAGACTCGGCTAATTACAGTAGTGATTCCAACGGTAGATAGCCAAAAGCCCATGCTCTAAAGCGGCTCCAACGGCTGGCCTCGGGTTCGTGCTGATAGCGCTGAATAGCCTCAGGTTCAGACTCATCTAACCATTCTAATCCAGTGCGAGAGCCTGCTTCTTTACTCATCTTTAAGCGCCAGGCGTGTTCGGGCAGCTCAGCTAAAAAAATTTCGCTGGCGAACTCAGCCATGGCTTTACTGTGAATTAACACGCCAATTTCGGTGTTGAGGTTAAGGGATCTAGGATCCAAGTTAAGCGAGCCCACAAACAAAGTTTTGCGATCAAAAATCAGCGTTTTGGCATGTAAACTGGCCTTAGAAGAGCTAGGCAGGCCTCGAGAACGCCTACTTCTTCGTAATTTTTTACTGCTGGGTTGTAGCTCCCATAACTGGACGCCGGCGCTAAGCAGCGGCTGGCGGTAGCGCGCGTAACCTGCATGCACTAAGGGCACATCGTTAGCGGCGAGTGAGTTGGTTAAGACAGTCACCTTGGCGCCTTTCGCTATCCAGTCCGCAAAGGTAGCGACGCCGTCATCTCCTGGGATAAAGTAGGGCGACACCAGCAGCGCTTCTTGGCTTACATCCTGCCAGAGACAATCTAGCGTGGGTGCTAAGTGGCCGCGAGTATCCGCGCAATCGTTCAGTAATTTATCTGGGTGATCGTACATCAATTGCGAATCGGCCCAATATAATGCGAGCTCACCATTTTTTAGTTTTTCCACCAAGGTTAAATCCGCTAAACGGGACAAATAAGCGCGGCTGCTTTTATAATGACGACGCCTCGCGAGTTTTCGGCGCACACCTGCTAAAGAAAGTTTAAGGGTTCTGCGCTGCAGCGCTTGCACCGGTACCGACAGACTGTGTTCCCAATATAGTTCGAAAGCAGTAGTGACCTCTGCGGCAAACTGGCCGATGCCCAGCACATCTAAGTCGGTAAAATTGGCGTATGTATCGGCGGCAAAATAGGCGTTACCAATGTTGCGGCCACCAATAATGGCCGCTTGGTTATCGGCAATAAATGACTTGTTGTGCATGCGCCTCTGTACCTTGGAAAAGCGCGTTATAAAATCTAAGTAGGGCAACTTGCGATTGGCAAAGGGGTTAAATAAGCGAATCGAAATATTAGGGTGCTCAACTAATGCACGTAATAAGCGCTCTTGGCCATAATGACCAAAGTCGTCGAGCAAGATGCGTACTCGCACCCCACGATCTGCGGCGCGCACTAAGTAATGAGTAAATAGCTTAGCGGTGACGTCTTTGTGAAATAGATAATACTGCACGTCCAAGGTTTGATCCGCGGCTTCCATTAAGGACAAACGCGTCACAAATGCATCTAAACCATTGCTTAATAAGTAAAATCCAGATGAGCCTTGTTGATTTTCTGCCTCTTTAATGATGCCTTGGCCAAGGCGAGTGTATTTACTGTCTTTGGGCTCGAAAGGAACAGGCTCGGGTTTATTCGCCGCTCGGGGAAAGCCGAACAGCCGCGTGCTGAGTGATAAAAGTTGAGCAAAATAATGGTGCATGGCGTGTCTATCTACAGCAGTGCGAAGTTGAGATCAGTATAAGCAGCTTACCGCCGTAAAGCTTACGGCTGTCTTTCCAGTGCCGCCCTAAATTCCCGATATTGTGCTTGAGCTTGGCTTGCGGTGCAGATGCCCAATCGTATTGTTTGACCCGGTTGGCATTGAGCCAGCCTCGCACAAGCCAGCGGCGTCAGCGTGCCTAAGCGCGGATAGCCGCCAATAGTTTGACGGTCGTTTAATAAAATAATGGGTTGGCCGTTAGGCGGTACCTGTACCGCACCCAGCGTGAGGCTTTCCGAGATTAACGTTTCTATGCTGCAATGCAATGCAGGGCCTTGCAGGCGGATCCCCATGCGATCCGATCGAGGATCCAGTCGCCAAGACTGAGTCACCGCTTGGAGCAGGCTGACATCATCAAAAAAACGAAACTGTGCCCCCGGAATTAAATCCAGAGTTGGCTCAACAGCGTAATCGGGCAGGGCATGCTTGGGCAATCGGCGTGGTAATGCTGGCCTCACTTGTTTTGGCGCTGAGAAAATGAGTTTGTCGCCAGCGGCTAATTTAGTGCCATTGCCCAAATGGCCGCCGAGTTGGTCACGCATCACACATGCCACGCTGCCTAGAACCGGTTTCGCGATAAAACCACCCGCCACGGCTAGATAGGCGCGCACGCTGCATTTAGCCATGCCGAGCCTAAGTTCGTCGCCTGCGGCAAGCGTAAAAGCTTGGTTGTTGGCCAGTGGCTGGCCATTCACGTGGGCTTGTATCTCGGCGCCACATAGCGCTAGGTGGCAAGCTTGCTCTGCGACTAGCGTGAGTCCGCCTAAGGTGATTTCTAATGCCGGACTGCCCCAGTTATTACCCAGTAGCCAATTGGACCAAGCCCAAGCTTGCAGGTCCGTCGGCCCGCCTTGGCTAATGCCTAAGTGACGCACGCCAACGCGTCCGGCATCTTGCAAGGTGCTTAAAGGTCCGGGCTTGATGATGGTGAGAAAACTCTGCATTAATAGGTCTCTCTTGCCATAGGCGTGCTATCGCCGCCCAAGCGTTCAAACTGGGCTTGAGTGATAGGCACAAAGCGCACTCGGTCGCCCACTTGCAGCAGGCTTAAAGTAGGCCTGTG
This sequence comes from Candidatus Oceanisphaera merdipullorum, assembly GCA_018883865.1. GTDB lineage: Bacteria > Pseudomonadota > Gammaproteobacteria > Enterobacterales > Aeromonadaceae > Oceanimonas > Oceanimonas merdipullorum. The sequence goes on along the minus strand of JAHLFI010000043.1, from coordinate 46,146 downwards.
TAAATCAAATAACTGAGTGGGCGTGCGGCCCAGCACATTCCAGCCACCCGGCGATGCACTGGGGTAGGCGGCTGTTTGGCGACCGGCAATGGCCACGCTGCCGGTGGACACCTTTGCTCTGGGCTGTGTTAAGCGGGGTAATTCCAGCAACGCGGGCAAGGTACCCATAAAAGCGAAGCCGGGCGCGAAACCCAGCGCAAACACCCGATATACAGGCTGGCAGTGCAGCTCAATTAAGGTGGGAATTTCTAGCCCTGTATGTTGGCTCAAACGCGCCAGCTCTGGGCCAACATTAAGGTGATACCAAACCGGCAACTCGATCAGAGGCTTATGGTCGGTTTCAGCAGCAGGCTCTAGCTCGGCTAACACTTGTTGTAATAAGCGCCGCGCCTGTGCATGGTCTAACTGCAAAGCGTCAAACTGCACCAAGACTGTGGTGTAGGAAGGCACTATGTCTACTAGTTGGTCGCCAAAAACCTGCTTGCACGCACTGACCAAAGCGGTCATCCAAACCATGTTGCGTTCGTCTATGGCATCAAATAAACGCACCAGCCAAGCGTCCATGCCGGCGTTTTCGAGGCGAGGTAGCGGCTGCAAATTCTTATGTATAGTGTTACTCACGCCATGCCATCCAGCAATTGCCGGATAGCCGCCACGGCGGCGATGGACTCAGGATTGTCGCCGTGTACACACAAGGTATCGGCCATTAACAACAAGGCGCTGCCATCACTGGCGATTAACGGCTCACCCAAAGCGATACGTCTAGCTTGGTCGATGATTTGCGCCGGCTCGTTTAATACGGCATCGGGCAGCTGGCGCGAGACTAAAAAGCCCGCATGGTCGTAGGCGCGATCGGCAAAGGCTTCAAACCAGAGTTGCAGGCCAAAGGGTTGGGCCAGAGCTCGGGCGGCTTGGTTATCCGCTTTGGCCATCAGCATTAATGGCAAGCTCGCATCAAAACGGGCCACCGCTTGCATCACAGCCGCTAACTTAGTTGGCTCGCGCATCATGTCGTTATAAAGCGCGCCGTGGGGCTTAACGTAGCGCACCCGCGTACCTTCGGCGCGGCACAAGGCATCCAGTGCGCCGAGCTGATAGAGCACCATATTTTCTATTTCAGCGGGCGAACAGGCTAATGATCGACGGCCAAAGCCGACTAAGTCTGGATAGGCCGGATGGGCGCCAATTTTTACCTGATGTGCTTGAGCTAATCGCACGGTGCGGCGCATGGTATCGGGATCTGAGGCATGAAAGCCGCAGGCGATATTAGCCAAATCAATAAAGGGCAGCACGGCTTCATCTTGGCCTAATTGCCAAGCGCCAAAACTCTCCCCCAGATCTGCATTCAGTAATAATTTCGCCATGCCGCTTCTCCCCATAAAAACATCATTGCCACGCCGGTAAAAATAACCCGCTATCTTACCTTGTGTGCACCGGCTAAACATCCGTAGGCAAAGCTGGCGCAATAAAGGCGGGGATCTTGCGCCTTATTTTTGTGGGGTATAAGGCTGAAACTATAAAATAGTTTTGCCTGTCTCGTATTTGTGCTTATGATATGCGTTCATTTTAACCAAGAGGTCCGGCCAAACACCGGTGTACCCTATGGATTGCTCGCGAAGTTGCTTGCACCGCACTAATACTTTTTTATCTTCCCGCCATTTGCTGCTGCCTTGGGCATGCGCTACCGTTCTTAAACTTATCTCTCGTTCAGATGCATCTAACGGTGTCGATATCACTGACGCTATTCGTTCGTTGCCCAACCAACAGTTGTTAAGAGGTTCATCATGGAATTTTTAATGGATCCGTCATTGTGGGTGGGTTTACTAACATTAATAGCGTTAGAAATTGTACTGGGTATTGATAACCTAGTGTTTATTGCCATTTTGGTGAAAAAACTGCCGCCGCATCAGCGCGAGAAGGCCCGTATTATCGGCCTGTCTTTGGCGCTGTTAATGCGTCTAGGCCTGCTGAGCGTCGTGTCTTGGCTGGTGACCCTAACTACCCCTCTCATCACATTGGGGAGCTTAAGCTTCTCCGGTCGAGATCTCATATTGCTGGGCGGTGGTTTATTCTTGCTCTTTAAAGCTACCACCGAGCTGCACGAGCGACTAGAAGGCCCCGTCGAGGAAAATACCACCACCGGCGTTTATGCGGGCTTTGGCGTTGTTATCGCACAGATCTTAGTATTGGATGCAGTGTTCTCGCTCGACTCCATTATTACCGCAGTGGGCATGGTCGACAACCTAGCGGTCATGATGACGGCGGTGATCGTGGCAATGTTGGTGATGCTGGCGGCCTCTAAGTCGTTAACTGACTTTGTGAACGCGCACCCGACGGTCGTAGTGCTGTGCTTGAGCTTCTTGTTGATGATCGGCTTTAGCTTAGTGGCAGAAGCCTTTGGTTATCATATTCCAAAGGGCTATTTGTATGCGGCTATTGGCTTCTCGATTTTAATCGAGTTTTTAAACCAATTGGCAAGACGCAACTTCAGCAAAAAAGAAGCACGGCTGCCGCTGCGTGAACGCACTACTATGGCGATTTTTAACCTAATGGGTAGCAACAAGTTAGCGGCGGATCCTGAACAGGGTACCGAACAGGATGCTAACGAAGAGCCGGGCTTTGCCGAAGAAGAGCGCAATATGATCAGCGGTGTATTATCGCTGGCCGATCGCTCCACCCGCACCATAATGACGCCGCGCTCTGAAATTGCTTGGTTAGATATTGGCGACAGCCGCGAAGAAGTATTAGCGGAGCTGATGGCCTCTTCTCATAGCCAGTTTCCGGTGTGCGATGGCGAGTTGGACAATCTGCTGGGCGTCGTGCGTGCTAAAGACTTAATGGCGGGACTGAAAGAGGGTAAAACCTTAGCTGAGCTGGCAGAAGGTAACGACTCCAAGATAGTGCCCGACAGCATCAGCGTGATCCGCTTGTTGAATATCTTGCGTGACGCCAGAGGTAATGTTGTGCTGGTTAACGATGAGTTTGGCACTATTCAAGGCTTAGTTACGCCACACGACGTGTTGGAAGCCATAGTGGGTGAGTTTCTCGATGAAGATGAAGATCCTGAAGTGGTAGTCGAAGAAAACGGTTGGTTGGTGAAAGGCAGCACGGATCTGCATTATCTGGAGCAGGTGTTATCGCGCCGAGGATTAGTAGACCCAGACGATGAATATGCCACCTTAGCCGGCATGATTTTGGCTTGGAGCGGCGTGCTACCCGTTGAAGGCGCGACCTTTGAGCATGAAGACTTGCGTTTTGAAGTGGTAGAGCTTGATGAGTTTCGTATCGCTCAAGTACGGATTTCGCCTATCTTGCCTATTTCGACTGAGGCATAAGTTAAGCTGGCATTGAGATCCTTTTAAACAAAAACGGCGCCCAATAGGCGCCGTTTTTTATGGCTAAATTCCATAGCTAAGCCCTATAGCACGGCTTCAATCGCCTTCAGTAGCTTAGGATCGTCTGGTTTGGTGAGGCTGGAGAACACAGCCGTCACCTCACCGTTTTTATTCAAGACGAATTTATAGAAGTTCCAGCGGGGAGCCTTACCACTTTGGCGAGTAATTTCCTTAAAAATCGGGTGAGCATCTTTGCCGCGCACTGGAATAGGCTGAGCCATATCGAAAGTTACGCCAAAGTTGACGAAGCATACTTCGGCGGCTTCTGCTTCATCCTTGGCTTCTTGTTTAAAGTCATTGGAGGGAAATCCCACCACCTTTAAGCCCCGGTCTTTATAACGCTGATGCAGCGCTTCTAACCCTTCAAACTGGCCGGTAAAGCCGCAAAAACTGGCGGTGTTAATAATCAACATGGGATGACCGGCAAACGGTCGCATGTCCAGCATTTCACTGGAGTGCAGTCTTGGCAGCTGCTGATCATATAAAGCGGCGGTATCGGGCTCGGCTGCGGCTGTTGCTGCAAATAGGGGCTGACACAGTAATAGGCTGCAGAGTGCGCTGGATAGACGTTTCATGGGCGTTTCCTTACATTTTCTAACATAGTGAGCCGTTGAATAAAGAATAGACCCGAGCAAGCACGAAAAGCTTACTCGGGTCTAATACTGTATTTAGCTTAACTTATGATGTTGCCGCTTGAGCCTGTTCTTTGCAGTTCTGCTAGCTGCGCCTACTTTACCGGTGAGAAAATATCTTACAAAGAGGCAACCAAGTCGGTGATAGCTTGGCCCAGTTGTTGTGTGCTGGCTGAGCCACCCATGTCGCGGGTGAGCGCACGGCCTTCGCGAATGGCTGTTTCGATGGCGCTCATCATAGTGTCGTGCATTTCTGGATGGCCTAAGTGTTGCATCATCATAGCGGCGGCCCAGATAGTCCCTATGGGATTAGCAATGTTCTGGCCGGCAATATCCGGTGCCGAGCCATGCACGGGCTCGAACATGGACGGCAGATTTTTCTCCGGATTAATGTTGGCCGACGGCGCTATCGCTATGGTGCCGGTGCAGGCTGGACCTAAGTCCGACAAAATATCGCCGAATAGATTTGAACCCACAATCACATCGTAAAACTCGGGCATTCTCACCAAGTTGGCGGTGAAAATATCGATATGGAATTGATCAACTTTCACTTCGGGATAATGCTCGGCCATGGCGGCTACGCGGCTGTCCCAGTACGGCATGGAGTGGAACAAGCCATTCGATTTAGTGGCGGAGCTTAGATGTTTCTTTTCACGAGACTGAGCCAGTTCAAAGGCGTATTTCAGGATGCGATCCGTGCCCTTGCGGGTAAAAACGCTCTGCTGTAACACTACTTCATCTTCCGTGCCTTCGTATTGAATGCCGCCGATGGCCGAGTATTCGCCTTCGACGTTCTCGCGCACCACATAAAAGTCGATATCGCCGGGCTTTTTGTTAGCCAGTGGTGACTGTAACCCTGCAAACAAACGCACGGGGCGCAAGTTAACGTATTGATTAAAGGCGCGGCGAATTGGCAGCAGCAAGCCCCATAAAGAAATATGATCTGGCACACCAGGAAAGCCCACGGCACCGAGGAAGATAGAATCGAATGCTTTGAGTTGCTCAAGACCGTCTTCCGGCATCATGCGTCCGGTCTTACGATAGGTTTCGCAAGACCAATCAAAATGGGTGAAATTCAGCTGCACGTCGTGCTTCTTTGCCGCAGCTTGCAGCACTTTTAGACCTTCGGGGATGACTTCCTTGCCGATACCGTCACCGGGAATAACCGCGATATTGAAATGTGACATATTTGTAACCTCAGGTTGCTGAAAGTGAGAACTTAGGAACTCAGTTTAAGGCCGCCTCTGATAAGATGTAGCCACAAAGTGTAATCTCTGAGTTTACAGATCATGGACAAGTTGCCCGCGCTAGAAGACATGAAGGTATTGGTCACCGCAGCTCGCCTGATGAGCTTTTCGCGGGCGGCAGAACACTTGCTGGTATCGCCAGCTTATATCTCTAAGCGTATTAAATTGCTGGAGAAAAACTTAGGCGTGGCACTTTTTTTTCGCTCGGCACGGGCCATTAGTTTGACGCCAGAAGGGGAAATAGTGCGGCGCACCGGTGAGCAATTACTGCAAGGGTTAGAGGCTATGACTGCAGAGCTTAGGGCGACGCGCGAAGAGATTCGTGGCGTGCTGCGCATTAGCTGCAGCACCGGCTTTGGCATCGAATATCTCAACCCTTTTATCCTGTCGTTACGCAGTGCTTACCCGCTGTTAGACATAGATCTAACACTGGTCGATAGGGCGGTCGATCTGATCGGTGAAAACATGGACTTGGATATCTGCATCGGCGGCACCATTCCCGAACAATATATTGCGCGGCGCATCGCCAGTAATATTCGGGTTTTTTGTGCCGCTCCCGCCTATTTAGCAGAGCACGGCTGGCCAGAAGATCCGCGCGAGCTGGAGCAAAAGCACACCTGTATCACCATTCGTGAGCGTAATCAGGCTCCGGCCTCTTGGAAAATTGAACGCCAAGGCGAGCTGATGACGGTAGCGCCTAATAGCCGGCTGAGTGTGAACAATGGTGATGTGGCTAAACAATGGTGTGTGAATGGGCAGGGCATATTGCTGCGCTCTATTTGGAACGTGCAGCACGAATTGGATCAAGGGCAACTGGTGCAGGTGCTGCCCCAATGGCAGCAAGTGGCCGATGTGTATGCAGTGTATTCGCGCAGCATCAGAAGCAGCGCTAATTTAAGAATTTTCATCGAAAATCTCGAGCAATATTTAGCCCACAGATGGCAAGGACCCGCTCAGGATGAACGCCTCAAGGTGGATATGCCGACAATGTAGAAGCCGTATACGGCATTAGTGTCAGCAGTAACGGTGAGTTCAGGCCTTAATGAGCGATGGAGCTAGGCAAAAACGGGTTAAGGGCGTTTACTGACACCTGAGCATGATTAAACAATCCCTGATTCGCGAGAATCAGGATTGTTTTGCTTAAGCCACTATCACCATTATTTCCATTACCACCAGCGTCTAAATTTTAACCATAGTGCCAGAGCTAAGGCGAGCAGTACTAACAGACCACAAAAAATACTAAAGGCCCAAGGATGCTCGGCGCCGGGAATGCCGGCCAAGTTAACGCCAAATAGGCCAGTTAAAAAGGTGGCGGGTAAAAACAATAACGCCAAAATCGAGATCTGATAGGCTCGTCTATTGGTGGCGGCCGTCATCATATTATTAATTTCATCGGCCAAAATCGCGGTGCGAGCCACGCCGGCATCTAAGTCGTCTAACCAACGGCGCAAACGCTCGGCAATATCGAGTAAACGACGGCGGTCGTCGTCTTCTAGCCAAGTAATTTTTTCACTGGCCAGTCTGGCCACTAAATCGCGCTGGGGTGATAAGTAACGGCGGATTAAAATTAATTGCTTGCGAATAAGGCTTAATTGGCCGCTGGCGGGTAGGTTATTTTCCAGCACCACTTCTTCGAGCGCTAAAATGCTATCGTGTAATGAGTCGACAAATTCGCCAGCGCGGTCGGTCAGCGTATCGCAAATCTCTACCAGCCAGTCGCCGGTGTTGACTGGCCCTGCTTGTTCTTGCAGTTGCTGATAGACATCTTGTTCAGACAATAACGGCCGACGTCGGCTGCTGATAATCAGCTGAGCATTAATAAAAATACGCAGTGCCACCATTTCTTCGGGTCTGTCTTGGTCGTTATGATTAATGCCGCGCAACACCAGCAAGAGGCCATCCCCATAACGCAATAACTTAGGTCGATTGCTTTGGCCTAACAGGGCTTCTCTGGCAGCTTCGTTTAATAAGGATGTTTGTAACAGCCATTGCTGCGCCTCGGGCCGACCGTAATCTAAGTGCAGCCAAGCAGAGTGGTCGGTGGATAAAGGGCTATCTGCCGGCAGCGGCGCCATGCCACCATCGCCGGTGAGTTGTACGCTATAAATGCTCTGCTTGGGCACTAATTCCATCTTGTTCTATTCCTTGTGGGCTGGGTGGTCTTTTGATTGCGCTTAAAGCATGTTAACTAATCGCCAACTTATCGCGATCAAGTGGGTATCATAGGCGTATTGCAATTATTTTATCTAGGTTGATGAATGCGACATTGCTCTTTTTCTCCCGAAGCGGGCGACAGTACTTTTAATTGGCAAACCTTGCGCACCTTACTGCCTTATCTATTGGAATATCGGCTGCGTATCACGCTGGCATTGGTGTGCTTAGTTGCGGCTAAGGTGGCCAGTGTGGGCTTACCTTTTATTCTGAAACACATAGTGGATTCTTTAGATAAAGGCTTGGCCAGTGACGGCGTAGCGAAAGTATTAGTTTTACCCTTAGGCTTATTGTTGGCTTATGGCGTGATGCGGCTGGCTAACGTTTTGCTGGGGGAGATCCGCGATGCGCTGTTTGGCCGCGTGACCGAGCGCGCCATGCGACGCATTGGCTTAACCGTATTTAAGCACTTACACCGCTTAGAGTTGGACTTTCACCTGAATCGTAATACCGGTGGCCTGTCGCGCGATGTGGAGCGAGGCGTGTCGGGTGTCAGCTTCTTACTGCGCTTTATGATCTTTAACATAGTGCCGACGCTGTTTGAAATTGCTATGGTGATCGGCGTGTTATTGGTTAACTATTCCATTTGGTTTGCGCTGGTGACCTTGGTGGCGGTGGTGCTGTATATCGGCTGGTCTGTGATCGCTACTGACTGGCGTACCGGCTATGTGCGTGCGGCTAATCTCGCCGACTCGCAAAGTAATACCCGTGCCGTAGACAGCCTGCTGAATTTTGAAACGGTGAAGTATTTTACTAACGAGCGCCATGAGGCAGAACGCTACGATGAAGATTTGGCCGAGTGGGAAATCGCCCGCCGCAACAATCGTTTAAGTTTGTTTGCCCTCAATGGGGGCCAAGCGTTGATCATTGCCATCGCTATGACGGTGATGATGATTTTAGCTGGGAAAAATGTGGTGGCCGGCACCATGACGTTGGGTGACTTTGTGTTAATTAACGCCTTTATGATGCAGCTGTTTTTACCGCTGAACTTTTTAGGTTTCGTGTACCGAGAAATGAAAAGCTCCATGGCTAACGTGGAGCGGATGTTTGCCTTGCTGCGCCGTAAACCGGTGATTAATGATGCAACCGAGGCGAGCGAGCTGGTTATTAGCAAAGGTGCTATTGAGTTTAACGAGGTCAGCTTTGGCTATGGAGCTGAGCGAGTAATTTTAGATCGGGTGAGCTTTAATGTCCGCGCCCAGCAAAAAGTGGCGGTAGTGGGCGCCAGTGGCTCGGGTAAGTCGACGCTGGTGAAACTGTTGTTTCGCTTTTATGACGTAGACGCGGGTAGCATCTTGATTGATGGCCAAGATATTCGCCACGTCACGCAAGACTCATTGCGCCGCGCCATTGGTATAGTGCCGCAAGACACTGTGTTATTTAACGCTTCTATCTTTGACAATATTCGCTACGGGCGTATTGATGCTTCTGATGCAGAAGTGTTGGAAGCGATCCGCCTTGCGCATTTAAGCGATTTTATTGCTCGCTTGCCGGAAGGTGTCGACACGCTTGTGGGTGAGCGCGGCCTTAAGCTCAGTGGCGGCGAAAAACAGCGGGTCGCGATTGCGCGCACCATTCTAAAACGGCCCGCCATCCTAGTGTTTGATGAAGCCACGTCATCGCTCGATAGTCGCTCCGAGCAAAGCATATTGCAGGCCATTCGTGAGGTGTCTCGTGGGCAAACCAGCCTAGTGATCGCCCATCGCTTATCCACCATTGTGGATGCAGATCATATTCTAGTGATGGATCATGGCCGCATAGTGGAGCAGGGCAGCCATGAGCAGTTGTTAGCTCAGCAAGGTCGCTACGCACAACTGTGGCAGATACAAAAACAAGTGTTGAGCCAATAGCAGACAGCGCTCACCAAAAGTAAGTGGCTCAATATGAGTCTGCACGCTAACATGTAGCCGCGGTTATTAGATATTATCCGCGGCTATTTTCCGTCTTTTAACAATGGAGTGTATTCATGGTAGTTCGTCTGTCCAAAACCTTGATGGTTGCCGCAATAGGTTTGTTTGCGTTTTTGGTGGCCTTTGGCAATATCACAGACTACGGCAGTAACTTCGCCTTTGTGCATCATGTGCTCCTTATGGATACTATTTTCCCGGATGCCACCATTAAATATCGCGCCATAGAGACTGAATGGGCGCATCACTTGGGCTACATAGTCATCATTATCTTAGAGGGCGTCACGAGTTTGTTATGTCTGTTAGGTGCTTGGCAGCTTTGGCATAAACGCAAACTGAGTGCGCGTGACTTTAATCGTGGCAAGAAAGTGGCGATAGCGGGCCTCACCTTGGGTTTTTTAACTTGGCAAGTGGGCTTTATGTCGGTGGGCGGCGAGTGGTTTGGCATGTGGATGTCTTCGCAGTGGAATGGCGTACCTGATGCCTTTCGCTTTTTTATAACGATCTTGGGTGTGCTGATTTACTTAGTACAAAAAGATGAAGAGCTAGAAATTTAATAGGCCAACCTTTGGCTTAAGCTAAGGCTTAGTGAACTTGAGGAAGGCGGTATAGATACTCTCTACCGCCTTTTTATTACATCGTATTTTTAACGGGGTAGTGATCAATCAGTCAGGCTGGATCAGCCCACAAGATACGGCTAGCAGTTCAGGTTATTTGGTAAGGCTGCTTGGTAATGCTGAGTTAATATTCCTTCAACAACAGAATTTCATAGGCAAGTATATTTTAATGAGAAAATGGCTACTTACTTTCTTATTAGTGCTGGTGGCGGCCTTCGCCTATAAAGAAAACGAAGGTGCGTTCGACTCTGTGCCTAAAGAAGGCCTTGATGCGCCGATTGGCACTGCGCTCGGTACTCCTGCGAGCAGCCCTGTAGTCACGGCCGCTCAGCCCGCATCGGTAGCGGCGCCTGCGCTACAAATTATCGAAACCAGTAGCGAGGTCACCCCTGAGCCGTGGCAGAATGGCGACCAAATTCAGGGTCTAGGTCGCGTAACGCGGATTTTAGCCGACGATAATGACGGCTCACGTCATCAACGTTTTATTCTGACCTTACCTACGGGTAGAACGTTACTAGTGGCGCACAATATCGATCTGGCGCCACGCCTCAATAGCTTGCACACCGGCGATACAGTGGCCTTTTATGGCGAGTATATTTGGAACGATAAAGGCGGTATCTTGCATTGGACCCACCATGATCCTAAAGGCAAGCATGTCGGTGGCTGGCTAAAACATAATAATGAGTTGTATCAGTAAGCGGCGACTTGCCTGTGAAGAGAGCATAAATATGTCCGACGTTGAGTCTTACCAAAGTGTCACCGAAAATTGGGTGAGACAGGTGATCATGAAGTTTAATCTGTGTCCCTTTGCCCGCCGCGAAGTGGAGCGCGGCAGCATTCGTTATGCGGTGCTCGAAGAGCATAAGCCTAACGCCGTGTTGCTGGCGCTGCTAGCCGAATGCGCCTTGCTCGATAGAGATCCGACAGTAGAAACCACTTTGGTGATATTGCCGCGCGGTTTTGAAGGCTTTTATGCTTATTTAAACTTGGTAGATTTGGCAGAAGAAATGCTGCTCGAGCAAGGCTATGAGGGCAAGTATCAGCTGGCGAGCTTTCACCCAGATTATTGCTTCGAGGGCGAAGCCCAAGATGATGCGGCCAATTACACCAACCGTTCGCCTTACCCGACTCTGCATTTGATCCGCGAAGCCAGCATGGAAAAGGTGTTGGCGGAATATCCTAACCCAGAGGCGATTCCTGAGCGCAACGTGGAATTTGCCCGCCGCAAAGGCGCAGATTTCTTTATTAAGTTGCTGGCCAATTGCAGTAAACCCTAGCGGATAAGTGCGAGGCGCGTTAATGCAGGTGGACCTGATGGCGTTGACCGCTTTTTAAAACAACTGCGTATCCGCATTAGCCAGAGAAGCAGGCATGGGCGCTGAGTGATGTTTCTGGAGCCAGCTTGGTATCTAGAGCATATATGCCAGCAGTGATAGCCAGATTATTAAAGTAATGAATAAAGACCGTAAAATTTTGCTAAGTTAAAGAAGCACTGTGTTCAGTTGAGCCTGAGCTTTAGGCTATAAGTGCTCTAATATCGGATACTTAATGTTAAACTCGAATTTATCAAACGGAAGGGATCCTTATGCGTTACTTATTGTTAGGTGTGTTGGTTTTATTGACGGCCTGTACCGGTAAGCCGGAGGGCGTGACGCCGGTAACAAACTTTGATGCTCAACGTTACTTGGGTACTTGGTATGAAATTGCCCGACTCGATCATTCCTTTGAACGGGGACTAGAGCAAGTGACGGCCGAGTATCAGATGCGTGATGATGGCGGTATTCGGGTGCTAAACCGCGGCGTGGATGCGAAGAGTGGCGAGGCTAAAGAGGTTGAAGGTAAAGCCTACTTCGTGAATAACCCCAGTGAGGCACATCTTAAGGTGTCTTTCTTTGGCCCGTTTTATGGATCTTATGTGGTGTTTGAATTGGACGACGCTTATCAATATGCGTTCGTGACGGGCTACAACCGCGACTACTTATGGTTGCTCGCGCGCACCCCGACCATTAGCCCTGAACTTAAAGCTCAGTTTGAAGCGAAAGCCAAGGCGTTAGGTTTTGCTACCGAGCAGCTTATTTGGGTAAAACAATTTCCCTAAGCCGCAACCTTGCATTTATGGGTGGCTTTGAGTTATTTGATGGTTTATCGTAATACGCTAATGAACGTATATATTACGAATTAAAAATAACTAATATTAGGAGCAAGTAATGCTGAAAAAAGTTGCGCTGTTAGTGGTTGGTGGCGTATTCGCTAGCTCTGCATTTGCCCAAGCTGAATTATTTAAGCCAGAAGACCTGGTTAAATATCGCCAGTCCATCTATCAAGTCATGAGCGCTCAAGCCAAAGTCATGGGTGCCATGGCCAAGGGTGAAACTGAGTTTAACGCCAAGGAATTTCATGAGCGCAGCTTAAACATGGCCAATGTGGCTAAGTTGCTAGGTGAGACCTATGACCCATCCACTCAAGGTGTGAAAGACAGCAATATGCTGCCTGCTGCTTGGGATGATCTGGAAGGCATGGGCAACAAAGGTAAAGCTTTTGGTGCTGCCTTGCAGGAGCTTGTTGCCGTGTCAGGAGAGCCTGGTTTTGATAAAAAAGCCGCCCTACCTGCCGTCAGTAAAATGCTGAAGACCTGTAAAGCGTGTCACGATGACTATCGCGCCGACTAATATGCACTTCATATATATGTTGAAAAGAGCCTAACGGCTCTTTTTTATTGGGTATTTGAAATGCATTTATTAAAGGTTGCGCGCCGTCATAAATAATACTTTTGATATTAGTGATATGAGCCGTTAGATGCTAAAAATAAGCAGGCTGCATATTTATATCACGATAGAAGTGGGCGATTTGATAGGTGCGATTATTTGATAACATCGTTCGCAGCTCAGTCAAACTCAAGCCAGAACTCAAGCCAGAACTCAAGCCAGAACTCAGCCAAAACACGGCCAAAACACGGCCAGAATTTCAGAGGTGCATCAGATGCAAAAATATGCAATTTCAGTGCGCATCTTGCATTGGGTGACCGGGCTTATGGTTATCGGACTATTCGCCGTTGGCCTATGGATGCGTAACTTAAGCTATTACGACTCTCTCTATCAAGTGCTGCCATTTTGGCATAAAAGCGTGGGCTTTTTGTTAGTGTTATTAGTGCTGCTGCGATTAGTCGTCCGCTTCTCAACTCAGCGACCCGCCGCCTTAAGCAGCCATCCGCCATGGGAGCGGGTGCTGGCAAGTGCAACCGTATGGCTGCTCTACGGCTTATTGTTTGTTATGTTTATCAGTGGTTATTTAATCGCCACCGCCGATGACAGGCCCGCTCCCTTCTTTGGCTGGTTTGATGTGCCTGTGTTGATTAACGCTTTTGCTAACCAAGAAGATGTGGCCGGTTTATGGCACGAATACGCGGGATGGGCCTTGATAGGCTTATCTGGGCTACACGCTTTAGCCGCACTCAAGCACCATTTCTTAGATAAAGATGTCACCCTAAAGCGTATGCTTTAATTACCTAGTCTATTTCAAGGAGAGAATAATGAAAAAAACGCTGATTGCCGCCGCTATCATGCTGATGGCGAGCCCTGTATTTGCCGCACCAGAAAACTATGTGGTAGATACCGATGGCATGCACGCCTCGATTAACTTCAAGATAAATCACCTAGGTTATAGTTGGGTCGTGGGTCGTTTTAATGACTTTAAAGGTAACTTCGTATTTGATGAAGATGATGCTGCCAACAACAGCGTGGCTATCACCATTAACACCAATAGTGTGGACAGTAACCATGCGGAGCGTGATCGTCACGTGCGCAGTAAAGACTTTTTAGACGTGAAGCAGTTCCCTGAAGCCAGCTTTAAGAGCACCAGTGTGACCCAAGGTGAGGATGCGGGTGAGTATCAAGTTAAGGGCGACTTAACGCTGCACGGTGTGACTAAGGAAGTCGTGTTTGAAATTGAAGAAGTGGGTGCAGGTAAAGATCCTTGGGGCGGTTATCGTCGCGGCTTCGAGGGCGAAATGACGCTTAAGCCCAGTGATTTTGGCATTGATTACGATCTAGGTCCGGCTGCCGCCACCATGGAGTTGGAATTTATTCTGGAAGGTGTGAAGCAATAAAAGAAAGCTGTCAGCGATAAGCCGTACGTAAAACACCGAGCCTGCTGCTCGGTGTTTTTCATCTTGAGCTGCTGGCTATGACTTAGATGTAATAAAACAAATACCATACCGGCAAAGCTGCCAGTGCGAGCGCCAGCACAAAACGTCCCCATGGAAAGGTCGTGGGCTGAGGCAGCACATCGGCCACACGATCGAGCGCCACGCGCTTATGGCCGGTGACCATGGCTTTGACTAACGCCTCACCACGGATGCGATAAGCCACTATGGCCAATACATGCATTGCGACTATCAATAAGATACCGTAATAAAACCATTTTTTGTGCAGGAAGGTCATTAAACTGGCCGTGGCATTTGATGCATATTTATAGAGTGGGCCTTCGTAAAAAATATCGTCGCTGCTAAATAAGCCAGTGGTTAACTGAAACAGTAATGTGGCTAAGATTATCAGTACCATAATGCCGCCCACCGGATTATGGCTGAGGTAGATAGGCTTGTTGGGCTTAGTGCTGGCTAAAAAATAGCGAAAAATATATTTAGGGTGATAAATGAAATGGCTAAAACGCGCATAAGGCGTACCAATAAACCCCCAAATAATACGATAGGTCACCAGAGCGAGTAGGGCTTGTGCGAACAGCATATGCTGATCCATGTCTTCGCCTGCGGAACGCCAAAGCAAGAATAGTAGTAGAGGCAAGCTCCAGTGAAAAACCCGAATTGACCAATCCCAAACTTTAATGGGGCTAGAGTGTGAACCGCTCATGTATCTATTCTCCGGTGACCTGAATAGAGACAATTTTACCCTGAATCAGATATTTATTTAAGTGAATGCTTAAATTGATAAGTCTGCGGGTATTAAGGTGTGACATTAGATGTAAAAAATCCCGACCAAGGCCGGGATCTTATTCACACCACACACTGATAAATGACTTAGTTAGCGGGTGCGGGCTGCTTTAATTTGCTAAGCGCCTGCTCTAAACCTTGGCGAAACTGGTTGCGGGTTAGCGCATCAATTTCTTGCCATTTTTCCTTAGGAGCAAAGTCTACCGTGCTTTCGGTGAGTACATCTTTACTCTGCAGTGCAATCCAACGTGCATCGTAGTTACGGGTTTGCTCGGCATCCCATTCTAGCGCCTGGGTGACGATGGCTTGAAGACGTTGAGGGTTACTCATGGAATAAGGCGTGATCTTGGCGCCAAAGCGCTGGTTGAGCTGGCTTACGGCTGCATGCGCAGTTTCATCACCGGATTTATTTGCATCACTGCGGGCTCGTAGTTGTGCCGCATAAAACCAAAATGTGGCCTGATCTTGATAGTCGTTATCAAACATAATGGCAGAAATTAAATATAATACGGGCGGCGCATAATCGTTCGGCGCTTTCAAAATAGTATTAATGGTTTCGCCCTTGCCACTCGTAATCGCATCCATGGCTTGCTGTGACTTAGAGATGTCAATTTGGGCAAATTCGCCTTTCGGTTTTATTTTATCTGCTGCTTTATTGGCAGCATTTTGACTATTTTGCTTGTTGGTGTTCTTTGCCGTATCCGAAGGTGCTTGGCTAGAGCAGGCGGCTAAGAGGGCGCAAAGTAGTAGCGGATATAATTTCATCGGTAAACCTCATGTATTAATAATGTATTCAGCAAAGCGGTAAATTAAGCTCAGGTCAAGAGCAATAGCATGAATTAATCGCTATTTAGGTGACTCGATAGCCTGCTTGATGCCTGTTTTGGCGCTGTTTAGTTGTTGTTCCCAAAATAAATAAATATCTTGTCGGTAGGCAATGGGGATACTGTGCGAACAAATTAGTACAATAAGGCCGTCTTTTTTGATGCCACGAATACTGCCTTTAATGCTGCGGATATCGTGTGTGAGTTGCCGACAAAATTGTAGCAAAACAGCAGGCGGCTGGCCGCTGATCACCGTAAGCTGCGTATCTTGTAAACGAATACGAAAGCTCTCTTGGCGCCGTCGCAACACATGCAGCAGGCCAAATAAAAGAAGCGTAATACACAATATACTGCTGAACATCATCTCATCCTTGAAAACCAGCATTCCATGACCAGATGATGACAGTTTGAACTTTAAAGGCAAGTAACGCTCATGATGCAGCCCTTAAGAATCCGAGTGGCGACATTTAACGTCGCTTTGGACAGAAGTCGACCGGGGCAGCTAGCCGCAGAGTTAGCCACAGGATCCACCCAGGCTCGCAATCTCGCGCATATTCTGCAACGGGTCCGGCCCGATATACTGCTATTAAACGAATTTGATCATGATGGTGAGTTGGCCAGCGATGCGCATTTAACCCAGTTTTGCCAACATTATGTGGCGGAAGGCGAGCAGGGCATAGACTATCCGTATCGTTATTTAGTGCCGACCAATACCGGCGTGTTAGCGCCCCTTGTGTTGAATAGAGAAGAGTTAAATGAAGCGCGTTTAAATCCAGATAAAGCGTCGTTACACGGCGAGAGCTCGCCGACCTTGCCCCAAGATGGCTTAGGGTTTGGTGCCTTTCATGGTCAATATGCGATGGCGGTATTATCGCGCTTTCCGCTGTTGTTTGAACAAATGCGCAGTTTTCGCCATTTTTTATGGCGCGATATGCCAGACGCTAAGTTGCCGCAAACCGAGCAGGGTAGTTACTACCGAAAACCAGTGCTCGATATTTTGCCGCTGTCTTCTAAAAACCACCTCGACTTGCCGGTATTGTTGCCCAACGGACGAGTGTTGCATCTGCTAGCCAGTCATCCTGCACCGCCCATAGATGAAGGGGGTGAGCGACGTAATAGCTGTCGCAATCATGATGAACTGCGGCTCTGGCATGACTACATTCGGCCTGAACAGAGTGGATACTTGTATGATGATGCGGGTGAGAAAGGCGGTTTAGCAATCGGCAGTGACTTTGTGATCTTGGGTGATTTAAATGCCGATCCACTCGATGGTGATGGTTATCAAAGTGCCATAGAAACGTTATTGCAAGAGCCGCTGCTAAATCGCGCCGTGGCTCTGGGCTCACTGCGGCCCGCTGCCAGAGGCGGCTTTGCGCTCAAGTTGCGTCAATCGCGCCTAGGCTCACCTAAGTATTGGACCCACAGCCAAGGTTTACGGTTGGATTATGTATTACCCAGTGTCGGGCTTAATGCCGTCGCCAGCGGGGTGTATTGGCCGGCGCCCAATAAAGTCGATGCCGAGCTGTTTTGGAGTAAACGAGGTTGGCCCGAATGGCGTGCCAGCTCAGATCACCGTATCGTATGGGTCGATCTTGAGCTTTAATAACACTTAAGTTTAATAATGGAAGCTGGGCCTAGAACAACGGGCATAAAAAAAGCCGATGCACAGCATCGGCTTTTTTTATTTGCTTTACGCTTGCAGTAAAATGTCTACTGCTGGCGATGGCGCAAGAAGGCGGGAATATCTAGACCTTCGGGCATGGCTGCTTGATTCGAAGCCACCTCTGTCGCTTCAGGTTTAGCCTGTTGCGTGGGAGCTATGGTGGCTTGTTGCGGCTGTATGCCAGTAGCAATCATAGTGACTTGAATGGTATCGACCAGATTAGGGTCTAAGCTGATGCCTGAGACCACAGTGGCATATTCGCCCACGCACTCCGCAACCAGATCACCAATTTTCTGGAAATCGTCCAAGCCGATATCCATAGAGGCGACCACGTTGAGCAGCACACCCCGGGCGCGTTCTAATTCGACTCTTTCCAGTAACGGGTTATTTAGCGCCTGTAGGGTGGCGTCTTGTACTTTATTTTCGCCTTTGCCTATGCCAATACCCATAACCGCCTTACCTTGCTGGCGCATAATAGTGCGCACGTCGGCGAAGTCGATATTAATCAAGCCGGTTTGACCTATGATGTCGGCTAAGCCTTTAACGGCATTTTGGATCACTTTACTGCTTTCGGTAAATGCTTGCAGCAAGGGTGTTTTTGAGCCCAATACTTTAAGTAAGTAATCGTTAGGTAACACCAAGAGCGCGTCTGTGTACTCAGACAAGGCTTTAAGGCCGTCGTCGGCAGCTTTGGCGCGCAATTTACCTTCAAAACCAAAGGGGCGAGTGACGATAGCGACCGTCATTATGCCCAGCTCTCTGGCGACTTTCGCGACTATGGGTGCGGCACCCGTGCCGGTACCGCCGCCCATGCCTGCCGTTATAAAGCATAAATCCGCGCCTCTGAGTTGGGCACGGATTTCATCAAGACTTTCTTCTGCCGCGTGGCGGCCTACTTCTGCTTGCGCCCCTGCACCTAGGCCTCGGGTTAATAGTTTGCCGAGCTGCAGTACATTAACGCGACTTTGTTGCAGTGCCTTAGCGTCCGTATTCATGGCCACTATATTCACGCGGTCGGGCAAAGCGCTATCTGCTAATAAATTGACGGTATTACCGCCGCAACCGCCTACACCGATAACGCCTATATTAATGACATCACATTCTGGCTCGGCAGGTTCAAAAAAGAGGTGGTCGCTCATCCGGGACTCCGTGGAAAAACAAAAGGGCTGAATAATCAGCCCTCGGATACAATATTTTACAAACAATATCTTAGGAACAATATATTGGTATCGTTAGTTTAACTGTTTTTAAGTGATTCTGGCGCCAGTATTTCAACTTTTCCTGCCATGTCTGTTAACCAGCGGCGGAATTCTGGCGAATCTTTCACTTCAGTTTCCACCATCATGCTCTGCTTGTCATAACGGGTCAACCTAGGGTTGTTACCCGGAATGGCAGTTTCAATAATGGCGCGATTCGGGCTGGTAATACGACCCACAAATTGAATGGTATCCGCTTCTTCGTGATAGCCCTTTTCCCGTATCAATTTATTGACACTAAAATCACGAGGCTGTGTCACCGGACGACTGGTCAGCTCCACTTCTTTAATGTGCTCAAAAGAGATGCCGTAAACTTTAGGGTCCATATCCGATACGGTACACAACAGCATGGTGCCATCTTTACGGGCCACTATGCCCAATGGATTGACCTGTTCGTAACGCAACCACACGGTGCGACCTTTAATCACGCGGCGAATTTCGGCACTAAACTTACGACCGCGCCACAGCGCATCTCGAATAGTGGTCGCGCGGCGAATTTCTGGACTGCCGGCAAAGGGTCTCGGCAGACTAACCACGTTTTCGACCCAGCGACTGGCCAGTTCACTTTGGCTGTCTTTAATGACCTGATTGGCCTTGTCAATAATAGGGTTTAATTCGTTCAGTACACTGGCAGGCAGCAAATCAGCGGCCTGATCATTCCAGGTCTTAAGTGCCATTGCTAAGCCCAGTGGCATAAAATTAGCAAAGTCATTTAAGCCATTGCGTTCGAAACACCAGCCGTGAGGTTTGCTGCGATCATCTGATGTGAGATCAAACAGGCCCATGCCGGACATTTCTTCTAAGTCACGCTGTACTGTACGCAGACTTACCTGGATACCTTCTTCTTCTAATTTTTCTTGCAGCTGGCGCGCGGTCAGCTTATATGGACGGTATGGAACACAGCGCGCCAGGGTCAATTGTCTTAATAGCTTCTTACTCATGGTGATGCCCTCTTGCTTGGTATGATTCTATCCTAGTTTGAGGGCGCGACAACTTCTGTCGCAGCCATTGCGCGGTAGAGTGTCGCTATTTTTCTACAATATGGAGGTTGTGGTCTGTTCTTGACGCGCACCACAGTTGGCTATAAGTAGCAGGTTTTATGTTTAACTTATTGAATTTAAAGTAACTTTGTGGGGTTTTTATGGAAAAGATCACGATTTTTCTGCTGTTTTACTGTGTGCTCGGTGGGACACACATAGTCTCGGCGGCGGCCTTAACGTCAGAAAATAAACCGTTTTTAATGCGTAGCGACACCCTACATCAGCATTTATCCGCGCTGGCGACAGACAATGCGCAAGCCAAAATGGTCAATCTTGGCTATTCAGCCGGTGGTCGGCCCATAGCTGGGCTGCTGTTTTCCAGCTCGCCAGCCTTCTTAAGTAAGCCCTCGGCCCAGCCCGACAAAGTGACCGTAATGCTTTTAGGCTCGCAACACGGCAATGAACCTGCTGGCGCCGAGGCAATGCTGCAATTAGCGACTGAGCTGGCTGACGGTCAGCATGAGACGCTACTAGCGCGGCTTAATTTAGTGCTGGTGGTGCTGGCTAACCCTGATGGCCGTGACTTGGCTTCGCGTTACAACGCCGCGAAAGACAATACCAATATCGATTATGTGGCACTGGGGGCAGGCGAAACCCAATTGCTGGTGGATGCTTTGCAGCATTTTGATCCCGATGTGGTGTATGACGCCCACGAGTCTGGTATTTGGAAGCGCATCTTAACCAAAGAACAAGGATGGATGACGGACGTAGAAGCCCAGTTTGATATGGGTAATAACCCTAATGTAGATGCCGGCTTGCGCCAGTATACGGAACTACATTTATTGCCGACGCTGATTGAGCGGGTATCAAAGGCGGGTTTGCCGGCCAGTCGTTATCGCGGCGAGATCACGCGATTGGGGCAAAGCGTAGCGCGCGGTGGTTTAGGCATCACTAATCTGCGTAACTATGCGGCGCTGCAAGGGCGAGTGTCGATCTTGGTGGAAAATCGCTTAGATAATAAGCAAGGCGCTTATACCAAGCCAGATACCAAACCCTATGCTACGCCACGCAATATTGGTGAACGTACGCGTAAGCAACACTTAAGTATGCTGACTATGTTGCAGTTGGTGAGTGATGAAATGGAGCCTTTATTAAAAGTGTCGCGGGCGGCGCGCCAGCAGTGGCATTCCAGTGTGCAGGGGGAACAAGTGTTGGCCATGAAGATAGGCTTTGACGTTAATCTAAGTCAGCCGGTCGTCGAATTACCGCTGGTGCGCTTGGCTGATGGCCATCACGCGTTACATAGCTTTGCTAATCACGAGACCATAGTCCGCCAAGATCTGGTCGCCTTACCGGCAGCGTACGCAATAACGCGTGAACGCGAGCGCATCGCCCGTTGGCTGACGCTACATAATATCGAGTTTATAACGTTGGCCGAGCCGAAAACCCTATTGGCGGAGCGCATTACTATCACTGAGTTAGCCCGCTTGCCTAAATCTCAGGCTGGGCGGCGAGAAAAAATCCACGCCCAAGTACAGGTAATTAAAGCCGAGGCACACTTGCAGCCAGGTGACCTACTCGTGCCTATGAGGCAGCCATTAGCGCCTTTGGCTGCGTTAATGTTGGATCCGCGCTCAGTAAATGCCGTGTACCAAGAAAAGGGCTGGGATTGGCTGGCGCTGGGTGAGTTTCCCGTCTTCCCTGTGCTTGAGTCCGAACTTACGGCTGCGGCCCTGTATCAGCCATAAAAAACCGCCTCGCGTTGACAACGTGAGGCGGTTTGGAAGCCAACTCTTTTAATACTGATTTATAGCCGTATGCGTTACAGCGCCACCCAAGATAGTGGCGACTTGCTGACGGCTGCGCCATAGATGTAGGCAAAAATCGCAATCGAGGCAAAAGTGGCGATCAAACGCTGATTGCGTGTCTTACCGCGCTTGATGGCGATGGTGCCCACGACGATATAAAGTACTAAGCCTATCACCTTGGCGGTGAGCCAAGGGCTGTTATCAAAGGGGATCTGCTGACTTAACACTGCCAGCCAGACACCCATTGCCAGCAACAGGGTATCGATAATATGGGGCAATATTTTTAGCAGCTTACTCTTGATGCGCTCTGGGGCGGGCAATGCTAGCCAAGCGCGCAGCATAAAGAGGGTAATACTGAGTATCGCAAACATCATGTGCGCATGCTTAATGGCCACGTAAGGCATAATAACTCCAAGAAAGACGAACGAGGCCGCCATGATAACAGGAACCGCTTTTGTGGTAGTGTGAAATACTGCTCTGCATCAAGGCGGTACGCTAAAAACAGCGTTAAGTTATCGGCCACTACCTACTTTTTAATTAGGACACATACTTATTATGCTGAAAACGCTCATTTATGGCGGCTTTGCCGCACTGTTGACCGGGCCGGTATTCGCCGCCTCGTTGACCGTTTACAAATCTCCCACTTGTGGTTGTTGCGAAGATTGGGTTAGTCATATGCAAGAGTCGGGCTTTGAAGTAACAGTGATTGACCGCGAGAATATGCACCCTATTAAACAGCGGGTCGGCGTAAAGCCAGAGCTGGCTTCTTGCCATACGGCATTGATTGACGGCTACGTGATTGAAGGTCATGTGCCGGCTGCGGACGTGCGTCAGTTATTAGAACAAAAATCTGCCGTGCGTGGCTTGACCATTCCAGGTATGCCACAAAGTGCGCCCGGGATGGACATACCCGGCACGCCTTATGAAGTATTGAGCTTTGATAACGCCGGCAATACCCAAGTATTTAAGCGCTATCTTGGCTAGTTATTGGGTTGTTTTTGGGAGCGGGTGTGGGGGATCGCTATCCGGCTCGAAAGCAATAAAGCGCGAGCCTTGAAAGATTAAGACACCGGTTTGCTCGGGTAGCAATTGTTCATAAAGAAGCCGGCTAACCTGAAACTCTTTTTCATCCGCCCCTGCTAGAGGCCGAAAAGTAACATAATAATTGATTTGGGGTGACGCCAGCTCGGTTGGCTGCTGATGGGTTAAGCTCATAAATTCCCGAGTCTGCTTAGCGGCGACGAGTACGGGCAGACCGTGCTGCGTTTGGGCATTATTAAAAAAATGCCCACTCAAGCGCCGGCCCAGTACTAAGATGGCAATGAGAATAATGATCCAAAACACCAGTTTGCCCATAGCATTCTCCTTATAATGTTGTGCTGTTTAAGTGCCGCTTAATCTGGTTCAGTACACTTTATTTGCGTCTGATGGAACATAAGTCCATGAAGTAAAGGAGGCCTTGAGTTAGCTAATGATAAACAGCATAGGCGTAGCACTCACTCTCTTATTGTTACTCAATAGTTCGGTCCATGCCTTTGCATGGTCGGATGACGTTGTGCCTCAGAGCATGCTGTCTCAGATAGAGATAAACCTCGACCTACAGGCAGCGAGCGTAACCGCTTGTCCCAAAGAGCAGGCTAGTAAGCTCAGCCTAAGTCTGATGAACGGCCAAGTGCAGGGCCATTTGGAGCAGTTGAGTCTGGATTTAACCTGCTCTCAGAGTCGGCTGACGACTAGCCTCAATAGTAATGGCGAACCCGAAAATCAGGATGCTTTATCCTTACTGCTGACGCTGCCTGCCATCGATATCACCATAGATACGCTCACTTTACAGCTACCAGAGGGGCGTTTTAGTGGGCCTGCCCAGCTTCACCATAAAGAGCAGCAATTAAGTGTGGTTTGGCAGAGCAGTGCCGGTAATACCCAACTTGAGATTACCCCCGACCGCCAAGGGTGGAACTGGAAAGGCGAACTGCCTGGGACTTTATTTACCCCAAGCTTGCGCCAACCTTTGCGCATTAGCGGCGGCTGGCAGCCAGAACAGCCAGTTACGCTTGAGGTTACGAGCGCGCTGCCTACGCCGCTATCCGGTAATTGGCAGCTAGCCTTGGCGGCAGAGCTTGCGACTCAGGGCTGGCAGCTCTTACCTAGCTCTCGGCTCAGTGTGCCCAGCCTTAAATTCAAAGATTTGGTCCTCAATCAGCTCACGCTAACTCCACAAGGCGCTTTGGCGCTCGATAAACCCTGGCAAGCCAGTGTCAGTTGGCAGCAGGGACGCTGGAAAAAACAGCGTTTGCCGGCGGCTAGCTTGCAACTGGAGGGCGCTCGCCTAGATAGTTTGCAAGGCCAAGTGCGGGCAGAGCTTGCACCTGATTTGCGGTTAACGGGACATTGGCGTTATCACCACGGCTTGGCGCTCACCGTGCCGGCGCAGAACGTATCTGCGGCCAGTACTTGGTCTTGGCTAACGACTTGGCTAAACCTGCCTGTGGCCTTAAAGACAGAGGCCGGCCAATTACGGGTGTCCTTGAGCGCTTTAAATCTTTTAGATAATAAACTGCCGGTGTTCGTTAACGCCCATCTCACCGAAGGGCAACTTAAATATGGCGATATGCTGATCGAACAACTGACGGCTAGGTCTAAATTCAGCTGGGATGGTGAACAGGGCTGGCAGAGCTTAGGCCCTCAGGCGGTGTCTGCGGCTAAATTAGCGGTGGGCGTACCTATTACCGAGGTACAGGGGGCGTGGCGTTGGCAAGCTAAGGGCATAGAGCTTATTGGGCTTACTGCACATTTACTGGGTGGCCAATTAGCGTTATCGCCCATGGCATTAACGCGTACTCCAACGGGGGAGGCTCACTTTAGTGACATTTCTCTCGAAAAACTGCTGGTCTATACGAGTGTGACTGGCCTGACCGGCAGTGGACTACTTAAAGGACGGCTGCCTTTTGTGTATGACCAAGGTCTGAGTATTCAAAATGGCCGCGCCGAGAGTTTTGACGGTTGGATCTCTTATCAAGCCAGCCCACAGTTAATTGCGACCGGCGAGGCTAACCTTTCCTTAGGCCTGACCTTAGGTTTGTTGAGTGACTTGCGCTACGACCGGCTCAGCGCCAACCTCTCCATGGTCAAGACTGGTGAGGCTGATATTACAAGCCAGCTCATTGGGCGCGCACCGGTAGGGGGTAAATTGCATGCGGTTAACTTCAATTATCACCATCAAGAAAACCTGTTACAGTTGCTGGCCAGTTTGCGTTTTGCTCAGGATTTAACGGAACGATTGCCGGCCAACTTTCAGGAGGAGAGTGAGTAAATGATAAAATATGCGGCCATTGCTGGCCTGTTACTACTGAGTGCTTGCACGCCTCGGGTGGAGATAGTGGTGCCAGACAAGCCCATTACAGTGAATTTAAACGTCAAAGTCGACCATGAGATCCGCGTTAAAGTTGACAGAGAGCTAGAGCAATTGTTTGAACAAGAGAAAGGCTTGTTCTAAGGAGTGACTATGCGTTGGTTAATTATTATGTTTGTAGCGGCGTTAAGCTTTTCAGCTTGGGCTCTCGACTTACAACAAGCTAAGCAACAAGGGTTAGTGGGCGAGCAATTAAACGGCTTAGTGGGCGTGGTGCAGGGCAGTGTTGAGGCCACGGCTGTCGCTAACGAAATTAATCGTAAGCGCTTGGCCAGTTATCAAGAGATTGCCCAGCGCACTGGTACTAGTCTGACCATAGTGCAAGCTCGCGCGGGTCAACTAAACATAGAGCGCACTCAGGCTGGCTATTATATACAGCTGGCGGACGGTAGTTGGCGCAAAAAATAGCTTTATTTGGTGATGTGTAAAGGGTGAGTTGGACGAGAAAATACTGCCGTCCGCTCGCCCCTCTAGCTTATGATCTTCTCTTTCCATCATTCTTCATCGGATATTTATTTTTAACTGGGCGCTCTTTTTTTTCGTCTATCTCCTCACAATTCAGTCTCCCGTATTCCCATAAAAAGGTTTTGATGTGTCTGTAACGCCGCCATTTGCTCAAAAAATTCCTCATTTACTGATGCAACACAATGATATCCGCATCGATCATTACCATTGGTTACGGGATGACGAGCGCACCAGCCCTGAAGTGTTGGCTTATCTTGACCAAGAAAACCACTACACAGAGCAAACGTTAGCGCCGCTCGCCGAGCTGCAAGATACCTTGTATCAAGAAATGATTGCCCGGCTGCGCCTCGACGATAGCTCTGTGCCTTATCGTAAAAATGGTTACTGGTATCAGAGTCGCTATCAGTCGGGCTTTGAGTATGCGCTGATAGAGCGCTATCCAGATGGCCAGCCGCAGCAGGTCGATTTGCTGTTAGATGGCAACGAGCGGGCAGCAGGCCAAGACTATTACGATCAAGGCCAGTTGGCAGTTAGCCCCAATCAGCAGCTATTGGCTTTTGCCGAAGACTTTGTGTCGCGTCGTGAATATCAAATTCGTTTTAAATCTCTGATCACAGGCGAGCTCTATGACGAAGTGCTAGAGCACACGTCGGGTAACTTGGTATGGGCTAACGATAATCAGACTTTGTTTTATGTGCATCAAGACCCTGAAACCCTGCTGCCGTATCGAGTCTATCGCCACACCTTAGGCACACCGCAAAGCCAAGACGTCTTGCTCTATGAAGAAAGCGATCCTAGCTTTTATACCAGTATCTATAAAAGTCGCTCCCAAGATTATGTGGTGGTAGGCGCGTGGAGCACGCTCACCTCTGAAATTAGCTTAATTTCCGCCAACATAGGCGCCAATGAGCCAACCCCAGCGGTACGGCTATTTTTGGCGCGCCAACGGGGGCACGAATATGAAGTGGAGCACTATCAAGGCCAGTTTTATGTGCGCTCTAATAAAGACGGCGTGAATTTTGGTCTCTATCAAACCGCAGAGCTCGCCAGCTGCCTCGATCTTTGGCAAACACGGGTGCCTGCCCGCGCCGAGGTGTTGTTAGAAGGCTTTACGCTGTTTAAAGATTGGTTGGTGTTAGAAGAGCGCAGCCAAGGTTTAACGCAACTGCGCCAACTGCCGCGCACGCCACTTAACGGCCAGCAACTTAATGGCCAGCCAACAAGCGAACACCAGATCCACTTTGATGACCCTACTTATGTTACTTGGCTGGATGTGAATACTGAGCCAGACAGCCCTTGGCTGCGTTACGGCTATTCGTCTATGACCCAGCCCGTGACCTTGTATGAAATCAATATGGATACACAAGAGCGTCGCGAGCTGAAACAAGAGTTCGCCGGCGAGCAATTTAGCGGTGCAGATTATCGCAGTGAGCGTATCTTGGTGCGCGCGCGCGACGGCGAGCAAGTGCCGGTCTCTTTGGTATACAAAGCCCGCTTATTTAAGCGAGCGGTGAATAACACCACTAATCCCTTGCTGATCTACGGCTACGGCGCCTACGGTGCCAGTATGGACTCGGACTTTAGTGCCTCACGATTAAGCCTATTAGATCGTGGCTTCGTCTACGCCATTGCGCACGTGCGCGGCGGCGAAGAGCTGGGCCGCAACTGGTATGAGCAAGGTCGTCTACTCAGTAAGCAAAATAGCTTTAATGATTTTATCGATGTCACCCAAGCGTTAGTGAGCCAAGGTTATGGCGATAAAAACCGCGTTTATGCCGCCGGTGGTAGTGCCGGTGGTTTGCTGGTGGCGGGAGTGATCAACATGGCGCCACAGTTATATCATGGCGTGGTGGCGGCGGTGCCGTTTGTGGATGTGGTCACCACCATGTTGGATGAGAGCATTCCACTCACCACGGGTGAGTTTGATGAATGGGGCAATCCGGCGGAAGCTGAGTTTTATCATTACATTAAATCCTACAGCCCCTATGACCAAGTGCAGGCGCAGGCTTATCCTCATCTATTGGTCACCACGGGTTTTCATGATTCTCAGGTGCAATACTGGGAGCCTGCTAAGTGGGTAGCCAAGCTTCGCGAGCTAAAAACCGACGACAATTTATTGCTACTGCATTGTGATATGGACACCGGCCACGGCGGCAAGTCGGGACGTTTTGAGGCCTATCATGAATTGGCTCGCGAATACGCCTTTTTGTTAGAGTTGGCTAAACCGTAAGGGGTAAATAGTGAGGAGAGAGGCGATCGACATCAGGCCGCAGTAGATGAGGTTTTTACCCATCACTCTTCACCCCTTCTGCCTCACATCCGTTAGCCAAACGACTGCACTATCACCACCAGCACTAATACTGGGCAGACGAAGCGCACGTACCAAGGCCAGATCTTCCAGAACAGACCTTGTGCAAGCTCAGGGTTACCTTGTTGCATCTCGGTCAGCACCGCATTGCGTCGCCACACCCAACCGGCATAAATGGTAATAAACATACTTACCAAGGGCTGAGCATACTGTGTGGTAATGGTAATCACTAAACCAAACAAACTCCCAAAGTTAAATACAATCACTAGGCTAAACAGCGTACACACGGCGGTGACCAGCCAAGTGGCTTGCACTCGCGACCATTTAGATGACTCCAACACCAAAGACACAGGTGCCTCTAACATCGAAATCGCCGAGGTGAGGGCGGCCACTATCATGAGCATGAAAAAGGCGAAGGCGACCGGGTATTGTGCTGCACCCATGGTTTTAAATAAGGCCGGTAATACAGAAAACACTAAGGTGTCTGAGCTCAGCAAGCTCCCGTCGTCTGCAAAAATAGTCACACCATTATGTTGCGCTACATACATAGCCGGTAAAATCAGCAAGCCGGCCATAAAAGCCACGCCGGTATCGAGCAAA
Organism: Candidatus Oceanisphaera merdipullorum; assembly: GCA_018883865.1. Taxonomy (GTDB): domain Bacteria; phylum Pseudomonadota; class Gammaproteobacteria; order Enterobacterales; family Aeromonadaceae; genus Oceanimonas; species Oceanimonas merdipullorum. Next base: position 17,876 of record JAHLFI010000043.1, on the reverse strand, counting down.
GTCACTTGTGCGGCCAGTGCGGGAATGTTTGCTTGGCGACTTAAGTAAGAGCCATACAGCATCATTACTGCCGCACCTAAGGATAAAGAGAAAAAGCTTTGTCCGAGTGCGCCTATCAGCACCTCACGGTTGAGTACCCGATTAAAATCGGGCACTAAGTACACTTTTAAGCCTTCGCTGGCGCCGGGTTGCAGCAACATATAGCCGGTGAGCACAAGCAGCATTAAAAACAACAAGGGCATCAGTCGAGTCGACCATTTTTCGATGCCTTGCTCAAGACCTTGGCTCACCACATACAGGCTAAGTAAGGCGAACAATAGGGTAAACAAAAAGTTACGAGAGGTAGAAAATTCGGTCATCCATAAAGCAGGTGCGTCAGCGCCCAGGAGGCTGGCGATGGGCTCAGCCGCAAAGGCCACAAACCAGCCGGAGATGATGGCATAAAAGGTAAAAAGAAAACTGACGGTAAGAATAGACGCTAAGCCCACGCAACCGGCGATCAGCTTGCCGCTCTTATTGGTGGTGAGTTTTTGTAAGGCGCGAAAAGGGTTGGCTTGGCCATAACGACCGATAGTTATTTCTGCTACCAACATGGGATAGCCTAACAAGAAGATAAACAACAGATAGACCAATAAGAAGGCGCCGCCGCCGTTACTGGCAGCCTGAGTAGGAAAGCCCCAGATATTCCCCACTCCGATGGCGGATCCGGCGGCGGCCATCACGAATCCGAGTTTACTGCTAAATTGCGCCCTTTTTTCCACGTCTGTTGCTCCTGCTGGCTATTATATTTGGTGTATAGACTGCCCAATTAAAATCGCGCCAGCTCAAGTGTTGGGCGGGGTTGCTATCCGAGTGGGGGAGTTTACCGAGGCAATATAGGTGATTGTTAATGTTTTTTCAGCAAAAAATAAGGTGTTGAGCCTGTGAGCGCGGCCTGTGACATAGCCTAGTTTAACCTTGGCAAATCAATTAAATACCTAATGCTTCAATCGGGTTCTTTGATTTAGTGTCCTCTCATTGCGGCGGCCACCCTAACCAAAAATGACCAAGCAGGGCTGACCAAGCCGGCACAAAGGGGTATGATCAGTCTCATTAACAGGTTAGATTTTGGTGTGTCTTGGGTATTCGCGCTACACAAAAAGAAAAAACCCGTCGTACGCTAATTAATGCCGCTTTTAGCCAGCTGAGCGCCGAACGTAGTTTTTCGAGCCTAAGCCTCAGAGAGGTAGCGCGAGAAGCAGGTTTGGCGCCGACTTCTTTTTATCGTCACTTCAAAGATATGGAAGAGCTGGGGCTGACCTTAGTCGATGAGGGAGGCTTAACATTACGGCAATTGATGCGCCAAGCTCGTCAACGCATTGCCGATGGTGGTAGTGTTATCCAGATCTCGATAAAAACCTTTATGGAGTTTATCGAACGCAGCCCAGATGTGTTTCGCTTACTACTGCGTGAGCGCTCGGGTACCTCGGCGGCTTTTCGCCAAGCCGTGGCTCGAGAAATCCAGCATTTTACCGCTGAACTCACTGATTATTTAGAAGAAAAGCAACAAACTAGCCGCAGCTATGCAGAAATGCAGGCTCAAGCTATGGTCACCATTGTATTTAGTGCCGGAGCAGATGCACTGGATATGAACGAGAGTGAGCGTGCGGCCTTAGCCGAGCGCATGACCTTGCAACTGCGAATTATTGCCAAAGGCGCAGATGCATACAATAAAGCAAAGCGGCTTTAGGCCCGATATTAGGAAGGATGACCATGTCAGTTACCAAGAATATTCGTCGCAAACCTATCTTATTAGCGTTACTCGTTGGCCTGTGCGGTAATGGCACATTGGCAGCGTTAAGCGTCAGCCAAGTAGCATTTTCTCTTTTTCCTATCATAGCTCTAGTGCTAGCAGCCCGTCAGCTCTATCAGGAATACCTGACCGTGCCCATGGAAGGCGACACCCCACTTTGTACCTTACTCGCTTTTTTAATCGGCGTGTTTAGTTACTCAGCCATATTGCGTACCGAGTTCCCCGAGATGGGGACTAATTTTGTATCTGTGATGATTAGTTTGATTCTGGTGATTTGGCTGGCATTAAAAATGGGTGTGGCCGCGCGTCCTAGTGCCGCAGACGACCTTAAGTCTTAACTGCAGCGTATAAATGTAAAAAGCCCGTCATGCGACGGGCTTTTTTTTGGATTGGCGTTTGCAGCTAGGCACAAGGTGGCGTTTCGTCAGTCACCACAGGTAAATGCGCTGAACCGCCCCATTCGGTCCAAGAGCCGTCGTAAACGGCGACGTTTTTATGACCGATAATATAGGCGGCCAGCGCAATAATGGCGGCGGTCACGCCAGACCCGCAGCTACAAATCAGTTTTTGCTCAGGGCTTAACAGTGGCGCTAAACGTGCTGCCAACTGCTCTTTGGGTAAAAACTGCCCTTGTTGTAGTAGCTCACCAAATGGTAAGCACATAGCCCCTGGCATATGACCGGCGCGCACTCCAGCGCGCGGATCGGCAGCTTGTCCGCTAAAGCGCTCACGGCTGCGAGCATCCAAAATACGGTAGTTGGTTTGGGTTAACGCCGCTTGTACTTGATTGGCGTCAGCGATCCAGTGGGGGTGTAGCTCTGCGGTAAAATTACTGGGTACTGCTGGCGTTGGCGGCATGTTATCCACGGGCAGACCCAGAGCCAGCCAGTTGGGCAAGCCGCCATCTAACACAGCGACCCGTTCATGCCCCATGGCTTTAAACATCCACCAAGCGCGAGGTGCGGCAAAAATACCGCTGCTGTCGTAGATAACGATAGTTTGTTGATTGCTGATGCCGAGCGCCGATACTTGCTCAGAGAATTGCTTGGCGCTGGGTAGCATATGTGGCAAAGCGCTGCTGTGATCCGCTATCTCTCGGTCAAAGTCAAAAAATTGCGCCCCTGTAATTCGCTGTTGACGCCATTCGCTCTCGCCTGAACGTTGTGCCGCCGGCATATGCCAACTAGCATCTAATATGACTAAGTCGGGATTATCTAAGTGTGTCGCCAGCCAAGCTGCATCCACTAAGGCTCCTGATAGTGATAAAGCTGTCATGTTTATTGCTCCTGTTTATCCGATAATCTTATCCTAAGCGGCACGTCTCTGCGGAGCTAGATTTTTATAAAATGCACAGTTGTGAGACATTGGCCATTATTGCTGTAAGATTAATCTTAATAGTGCGACAGTGAAAGTGGATTTGTGGTCGTGGTTATAGCTGTTAAAAATATCACCCTGATTTAAATCAATAGATTACGATTAAATGGATAATGTTTCGCAAATTGCATTTTGCTTTCTTATCTTGAGTCGCATATAAAAGACTGTATAGTTACTCGTGCAGGGAGCAAGGAAGCCGGTTAGGAAGACAGGCTTGCCAAGTACGGCGAAAGGAACACCGCAGGAAGCGGCATGGACACCTCCAGGATGGAGACAGTTACGCAGCTCAGGATGAGTCGCAGTCAGGATGACACAGGACACGCCGACGGATCGGTATGAGGAAAGGCCTTAAGGACAAGGTAGTATGTCAAGGATTGCAGGGAGCAACATTGGTTTAAGGATTTGAGCCGAACGACAACCCAAAAGGGGATGACAACTGTCATCCCCTTTTTCTATTGTAAAATTCGCAATTTAAGACTGAATAAAGGCCGAACAAGCATGAGTCAGTGGCACGCTATTTATCAAGCTATCAACAGTTTAGAGGCGCATATGTTAAGAGGCGCGCTGCAAGTCTCTGGGATAGAAGTACAGCTACAAGGCGAGGCCCTCGCCGGCGCCTTGGGAGAGCTCCCCGTTAATGCCATAGAAGTGAGCATATTAGTGAAAGGCCACCAAGTAGCCCAAGCTCAGCAAATCTTATTAGACTACCAACAACAAAATAAACCGACTTGGCATTGCGCTCAATGCGGCGAAGGTAATGCCGGCAGTTTTGAAATTTGCTGGCAGTGTGGCCAAGATCCTACAACACCAAGATCGAGCAACACATTGTGACCACTAATTTTTAGGCTGTGACTTTTTCTCGCGGTTTTTCGCGTTGATTTGCTTATTTTCTTCTGAGATTTCTTTGAGGCGCGCTCTATGATGATTCATGGCAAACGAGCCGAATACCAACACCAATAAGTAGTCTTTGGCAGTTAAGTTTAAAAACTTAGACGCCTGCTTTAGCATCAGCATTTGTAAGATATGCATCACTAACACTACCGCGCCTAAGATCAGCGGCATAGTGCCTACTTCTTTAAAATCTGGGCCAACGATGGCATAAATAACGCCAAACCAAAATAACAACATAATTAAACGCATGGCTAGATTGATGATATTCATAGTTGAGCTTCTCTTTGATAAAGTTGATAGGACACTTGGCCCGCCTGTTTATTTTTTAACATCTGCCAATTCGTAGGTAATGATAAATCTGCTGCTTGCTCATGTTCGATATAAATCTTAGCGTGCTCACTCAGCCAGCCATTGGTTTCTAATAATTGACAGGCTTTCGCCAGCAATTGCTGATGAAAGGGTGGGTCTAAAAATACTACCTCAAAGGCGCGGCCGGGGTTTTGTAAAAACGCCAAGGCATCTTGGTGTATCACGCGCCCAGGTGCGGCTGGCAGGCTAGCTAAGTTTTGAGTTAACTGCTTGGCGACGTTTGCGTCTTTTTCTATTAAAACCACCTCGGCCGCACCGCGAGACAAAGCTTCAAAACCCAAGCTGCCGCTGCCGGCGAACAAGTCTAAACACAGCGCTTCTCGAATATCGAACATCAACCAGTTGAATAAGGTTTCTTTAGTGCGATCACTGGTGGGCCTTAAGCCCTCACTATTAAGCACGGGTAATTTTCGTCCGCGCCATTGGCCGCCTATCACACGAATTTGTCCCGGGGCTGCCGTGGCTTTTTTTACCGGTTTTCCTTTTGCCATCTCGTTTCGCCGTCTTTCAATAAAGTGCTAGTATGAGGGCTGTTTTGCACCCCCAAGGTGCTGTGTATTCTAAAGAAGGGACAGAGCCACGGCCAGCTCTAATCTCCCCCCGACATTTGTGAGTAATAACATAATGGCAAAAAAAGGTATTTTATCTTGGTTTGGCTTTGGTAAAAATAAAGAACAACAAGACCAAACGGCAGAGCAAGCAACACAGCAGGGTGACGGCGCAGCCGAGATCATAGAGCAAACACGCTTGGCAGAAGCCGAAACGGCACAAGCTCAAGCCTTAGAAGTAGCACGTTTGGCCGCCGTCGCCGAAGCCGCTGAACAGGCCCGAGTGGCAGAAGTAGAAGCATCCGATCAAGCACGGTTAGCGATTGCAACAGCGGCAGAACAAGCCCGCTTGGCCGCCGAAGCAGCAGAGCAGGCCGCAGAATTTAACGTAGCGGAGCAGGCACGACTAGCGGCACAGGCAGACGCTGCTGAGCAAGCTCGACTGGCAGCTGCGGCCGAAGCACAAGCTGAAGCTGCCGAGCAGGCGCGCTTGGCAGATGAATTTGCAGCGGCGGAGCAAGCACGTTTGGCCACTGCCGCCGCAGAACAGGCCCGTTTGGCGGCAGAAGCAGAAGCCGAAGCGGTAGAACAAGCTCGCTTGGCGGCAGAAGTCGAAGCGGCGGAACAAGCACGCTTGGCGGCAGAAGCCGAAGCGACGGAGCAAGCTCGCTTAGCGGCAGAAGCCGAAGCGGCGGAACAAGCACGCTTGGCGGCAGAAGCCGAAGCGGCGGAACAAGCTCGCTTAGTAGCCGAAGAGCAAGCCTTGGCTGTGTCAACGCCAAAGCCGGGTTTCTTCTCTCGCCTCAAGAGTGGTTTGCTGAAAACCCGTCAAAACTTGGGCTCAGGCTTCTTTGGTTTATTTCGCGGTAAGAAAATTGATGATGAGCTGTTTGAAGAGCTAGAAACTCAGCTGTTAACGGCAGATTTGGGTGTGGAAACCACGCTTTCGATTATTGATAATTTAACGCGTCAAGCCAGTCGTCGTCAGCTCAAAGACGGTGAAGCCTTGTATGAGCTATTAAAAGAAGAGATGGCGGGTATCTTGAGCAAGGTGGAGCAGCCCTTGGTTATAGATAGCGCGCATAAGCCCTATGTTATCTTGATGGTCGGCGTGAATGGTGTGGGTAAAACGACCACTATCGGCAAACTGGCGCGTCAGTTTCAAGCAGAAGGCAAGTCGGTGATGTTAGCCGCCGGCGATACCTTTCGTGCCGCCGCCGTCGAGCAGCTACAAATATGGGGCGAGCGTAATAAGATCCCAGTAATCGCACAGCATACGGGGGCAGATGCAGCCTCTGTTATTTACGATGCGGTAGAAGCCGCCAAGGCGCGTAAGGTTGATGTGTTATTGGTCGACACCGCCGGTCGTTTGCAGAACAAAGCGCACTTAATGGATGAGCTGAAGAAAGTGGTGCGCGTGATGCAAAAAATTGATGGCGGCGCACCGCACGAAATTATGCTGACGCTAGATGCTGGGACCGGCCAAAATGCGCTCAGTCAGGCCAAGGTATTTAATGAGGCGGTGCCCATTACGGGGATTGTCTTAAGCAAGCTAGATGGCACGGCTAAAGGTGGTGTTATCTTTGCCGTAGCCGATAAGTTTGGCATTCCGATCCGCTACATTGGGGTGGGTGAGCAAATTGATGATTTACGTCCCTTTGTTGCCCGAGAATTCATTGATGCTCTTTTCAGTCAGGATGAATAAATGATCCGCTTCGAGCAGGTAAGCAAGGTTTATAGTGGTGGTTTTCAGGCACTGCAAAAAGTCAGTTTTAATCTTGGCAAGGGAGAGATGGCGTATTTGACCGGTCACTCGGGTGCCGGTAAGAGTACCTTGCTTAAACTGATCAGTGTGATGGAAAGACCGACCGACGGCCAAGTGTTCTTTAATGGCCAAGATGTGAGCCGCATTCGTCGCGGCCATATTCCTTATGTGCGCCGACGTATTGGCATGATCTTTCAAGACCATCATCTGATTAATGGCCGTACCGTGTTTGATAACGTGGCGCTACCCTTAGTCATTGAAGGCTATAACCATAATGATATTCGCCGTCGAGTATCGGCGGCACTCGATAAGGTCGGTCTACTCGGCAAAGACCGTTACTTTCCGTTGATGTTATCGGGTGGTGAGCAGCAAAGGGTGGGTATCGCGCGCGCCATCGTCAATAAGCCGTCGTTATTGTTAGCAGATGAGCCGACCGGTAACTTAGATCCCGCGCTATCGATGGAGATATTACGTTTGTTTGAAGCCTTTAATAGCGTGGGCGTGAGTGTGCTAATCGCCACCCATGATACGGGGCTGATTAATGCCCAGCGCCACCGCACTTTAACCTTAAGCGCTGGCCGACTGGTCGCGGAGGCTGAGCTATGAGCCGCCATAAATTATCGGTGTTTCAGCGTTTGGCTATGTATGCCATCGATCATGTGCGTCAGTTGTTTGCCAGTCTTGGGGAAATTTGGCGCACGCCCTTAAGCTCACTGATGACCATAGCCGTATTGGGTGTGAGCTTGGCACTGCCCGCTAGTTTTTACGTATTACTGAAAAATGCCGAGTCGATCAGTTCCGTGTGGCAGAGCAAGGCGCAAATCAGCCTGTACTTACAGCAAAAAACCGGCGAAGCACAAATTACCGAGCTACAAGAACGGCTAGCAAAGTCTAAAGATATTGCCAACGTAACCTACATTAGTGCCGAGCAAGGCTTAAAGGATTTTCAGGGCGCGGCAGGTTTTTCTGAAGCGTTGGATTTATTAGCCGACAATCCCTTACCGGCTGTGCTGATCCTGAATTTATCGGAACAAGGCCGCACGCCCGATGCCGCCGAATTGTTATTGGCCGATATGAACGCCGAGCCGATAGTGGAAAACGCACGTCTCGATATGGCTTGGTTGGCGCGATTATCTGGCATAGTAGACTTGTTGCGCCAAGCCGTTATGGGCATGTCAGCCTTGCTGTTGGCCGGCGTACTCTTGGTGGTCAGTAACACGCTGCGCCTGAATATATTGAACAGCCGTTATGAGATTGAGGTGATGAAGTTGGTGGGTGCTACCGACCGCTTTATTCAGCGGCCATTTTTGTATGTGGGTTTGTGGTACGGCATTATAGGGGGTCTATTAGCCTGGTGGTTGACGCTGGTAATGGTTTTTTGGGTGAGTCATAAAGTGACCTCACTGGCCGACTTGTATCAGAGTGACTTTAACTTACTGGGTTTAAGCCTAGAAGAGAGTTTACTGCTGGTGCTAACGGGCACCTTACTCAGCTTGTTGGCGTCGGGTTTTTCGGTGCACCGTCACATTCGCGCCATAGAACCCAGCTGAATCACATAAGCGAGTTGAACTTTGTAGGGCAAATATGGTCTTATATAAGCCCTACAAAGCCAGCGATTGGCTGTTTGGTTTAATAAATACATTTTCCGCAGTGCAACGAGCAGCATTTATCTTATTACGCTAATCTAGAGCGTACGCTGTCGCAGCCTTAATACGGAGTCATGTAATAATGAATACGAGTGCAATGACTACAGATTTTCAGCGCCATTTTGCCTTGGTTCCTCAAGGTAGCCTGGAGGCCTATATTCAGGCGGTAAATACCATTCCCGTGCTCAGTGCCGAAGAAGAAAAATCACTGGCTGAGCGCTTATTTAATGATGGTGATTTAAGCTCGGCTCGCCAGATGATCATGTCTCATCTGCGTTTTGTAGTGCACATAGCCCGCGGTTATTCCGGCTATGGTTTGCCACAAGCGGATTTGATCCAAGAAGGTAATATCGGTCTGATGAAGGCGGTAAAGCGTTTCGACCCTAACGTGGGTGTGCGTTTAGTCTCATTTGCCGTGCATTGGATCAAAGCCGAAATTCATGAATATGTGTTGCGTAACTGGCGCGTAGTCAAAGTGGCCACCACTAAGGCGCAGCGTAAGTTATTCTTTAATCTGCGTAAATCCAAGAAACGCTTAGGTTGGTTTAACCAAGCCGAAGTAGAAATGGTGGCCGAGAACTTAGGTGTGTTGCCGGCTGAGGTAGTGGAAATGGAGTCGCGGATGAGCGCCCAAGATCCCGCCTTTGACCTATCGTCAGATGACGATGACAGTACCAGCTTCTCGCCGGTACAATATTTACAAGATCACAGCTCAGATGTGGCGCGCCAAGTGGAAGCGGATAACTGGGAGCAAACCAGCAATCGTCGCTTGCGTGCCGCGCTGGCCACGTTAGATGAGCGCAGCCAGCATATTATTCAGGCGCGCTGGCTAGATGAAGAAGAAAAAATTACCCTACAAGTGCTAGCCGATGAGTATGGTGTTTCTGCGGAGCGCATTCGCCAATTGGAGAAAAGCGCGCTGAAGAAGCTGAAATCGGCCATGGATTCGTAAGTGATAAACAAAGTCACATCAAAGGCTCTTCGGGGCCTTTTTTTCCGCCGATAATCTATTCCCAAAAGAGAAAAAGCAGGAAGTCCCATGAGAATACTAAAGCAGCTGTTTGACAATAACCAAGAATGGTCTGAGCGGATCAAGTCCGAAGATCCGACCTTTTTCGAAAAATTAGCGTTACAACAAGCGCCCGAATATTTATGGATTGGCTGCTCCGACAGCCGAGTTCCTGCTAACCAGCTCACAGGGCTATTGCCGGGCGATGTATTTGTGCATCGTAATGTGGCAAACCTGGTGATGCATACCGACTTTAACTGTTTGTCGGTGGTACAATATGCGGTCGAAGTGCTGAAAGTGAAGCACATTATCATTTGTGGTCACTATGGCTGCGGCGGCGTAAAAGCGGCCATGGGCGATGCTGAGTTGGGCTTAATTGATAACTGGCTCGCCAGCTTAAAAGACTTATATCAGCGTTATCGAAAAGATCTGCTCAGCATAGAAGATGAGCAACTAAGAGAAGATGCTTTATGCGAGCTGAATGTAGTAGAGCAGGTCGCTAACCTTTGCCGCACCAGCATAGTGCAGCACGCTTGGCAACGGGGACAAAAGTTGTCGGTGCATGGCTGGGTGTACGGTATTCAAGATGGCCGGCTGCATGATCTTGAGGTGTGCGCATCGGAACAAGAAGAAATCCCCGACGTTTACCGTATCTTGCAGCAGCGTATATTAGATAAGTGATTCGCCAAGCGAATACTTGAAGACTAGGAAATCCCATGAGACGTGAATTAGCCATAGAGTTTTCCCGCGTGACGGAAGCGGCCGCCTTGGCCGGTTATAAGTGGCTGGGCAGAGGCGATAAAAATATCGCCGACGGTGCCGCCGTGGCAGCAATGCGCCATGTATTGAATGAAATTAATATTAGCGGTGAAATCGTGATCGGCGAAGGCGAAATCGATGAAGCGCCTATGCTCTATATCGGTGAAAAAGTCGGTTTAGGTGGCGATGAAGTGGACATCGCCGTCGATCCTATCGAAGGCACCCGTATGACCGCCATGGGGCAGCCTAATGCCTTAGCCGTGATTGCCGTGGGTGAAAAGGGCGCGTTTTTACGTGCACCTGACATGTATATGGAAAAGCTGATCGTGGGCGCCGGCGCTAAAGGCGTAATCGATTTAAATAAGTCCATCGAGCAAAACATCAAGGCTGTCGCCAAGGCGTTGAATAAGCCGCTATCGCGTTTTACCGTGATCACCTTGGCCAAGCCGCGGCACGATAAAATCATTAAAACCATGCAAGCTTTAGGCGTGCGTGTGTTTGCCATTCCCGATGGCGACGTAGCCGCTTCTATCTTGGCTTGTGTGCCAGAAAGCGAAGTCGATATGCTGTACGGCATTGGTGGTTCACCTGAAGGCGTTATTTCTGCCGCTGCGGTGCGCTCGCTGGATGGCGACATGCAGGCGCGCTTGTTGCCCCGTTATGAAGTAAAAGAACCAACTGCAGAAAACCTAGCCTTAGGTAAAGCAGAAATCGCCCGCTGCTTAGAAATGGGCATCGAAGTAGGTAAGGTACTCAAATTAGAAGACATGGCGCGCACCGACAATGTCATGTTTGCCGCGACCGGCATTACTAAGGGTGATCTTCTGGAAGGTATCAGCAGTGATGGTATTTATGCCCACACCGAAACTTTAGTGATCCGCGGCAAGTCGCGTACCGTACGCCGCATTCGCTCTACTCATATCTTATCTCGCAAGCGCCAATCGCTGCAGGATATTATTCTGTAATAGCGCTAAGCTAGAACGTAAAAAGGGATGCCGCGGCATCCCTTTTTGTTTTCCCGTAGCGTCCAATGTATTGGACCGACCGTCTTGAGTTTTATGTTATCTGTACTGACAGCCTTAGCTGATCGCTTACTGCTGCCCTTAACGCGTTAGTGCCGCAGGATCCAACAGCTTGCGCAGCTCCTCGAGCGGAATATCGGTGTGCTCTTTAGCCACTTCTAGAATCGGTCTTCGTTCTTGATAGGCTTGTTTGGCAATTTTAGCGGCATTTTCGTAGCCAATCACCGGATTTAGCGCCGTGACTAAAATCGGGTTTTTCGCCAAATTCTCATCAATATGCGCTTGGTTAACGGTAAAGCCGCGTATAACTTCTGCTAATAAAGGCAGGCTATTGCTGAGTAGCGCTAGCATCTGCAGAAGGTTATTGGCCACTAACGGCAGCATTACATTGAGCTGAAAATTGCCGGATTGGCCGGCTAGGGTATTCGCCGTATCTAGGCCTATCACCTGTGCCGCTACCATGGCTACCGCTTCTGGGATCACCGGATTAATCTTGCCCGGCATAATCGAGGAACCAGGTTGCAATGCAGGTAACTGAATTTCAGCAATGCCGGTGAGCGGGCCTGAGTTCATCCAGCGCAAGTCATTGGCAATCTTCATTAAGGCCACGGCCAAGGTTTTCAGCTGGCCCGAGAGCTCCACCGCGGTATCTTGGCAGCTTAAGCTGTAAAAATAATCTTCCGCTGGGCAAAAATTTAACCCTGTAGCTTGATTTAAATAATCGCAGGCCAGTTGGGCTTGGCGCGGCTCGGCATTAATGCCGGTGCCAATGGCGGTGGCACCCAATGCCAGCTGCTGCAGTCGGCTCTGTAAGCCGTTTAGGCGGTGACCTGCATAGCGTACTTGGGTGGCCCAGCCGCCGAGTTCTTGGTCGAAGCGCAGCGGCATGGCATCCATTAAATGGGTACGGCCGGTTTTAACTTGATGTTGTAGCTGCTCGCCTTTGCTGAGCATAGCTTGTTCTAATTCCAGCAATGCTGGCATGAGTTCCCGTGATAAGGCCAAGGCCGCACTCACATGCACCGCTGAGGGGATCACATCATTGGAGCTTTGGCCCATGTTAACGTCATCATTAGCGCTGACCGGCTTCCCCAATTGTGCCGCCGCCAAGTGTGCTAAAACCTCGTTGACGTTCATGTTGGTACTGGTACCCGAGCCAGTTTGATAAACATCGATAGGAAAAGCATCCGGATATTTACCGGCTATCACCGCTTTGGCGGCGCTAATAATGGCCGTACTCTTATCCGCATCTAGGCGATTAAGCTGGCCATTGGCATGGGCACAGGCGGCTTTAAGCTGGGCCAAGGCACTGATAAAAGCGGGAGGTAGCGGCTGGCCGGAAATCGGGAAATTATTGATGGCTCTTTGGGTTTGGGCGCCATATAAGGCATCGGCAGGCACGCTTATCTCGCCCATAGAGTCATGTTCAGTTCTCATCTTCATGCTATCTCCTTAACGGTGCAGGGATTTACTCTAGAGCACAGCTTAGCATTGCGGCGGTACCGTTAAAGCCTTGGGTTTGTAAAAACGCGCTCAAGCCCGCTTGTTGTAGTGCGGGCGCTTGGGCCAGATCACAATTAAGTTGGCTCAGGCCTACCGCTTTAGCGTCTAACTTAATCTGGCGTAACAGCTCTTGGCCTATGCCGCGGCGACGCGTAATATCGCGCACGGCAATAAATTGTAAGTCTGACTGTTGACGCCATGCCAAGGCGACGGCTCTGTCATTAAAGGTGGCCAGATAAAATTCTACCTGTTCGGGCAAGCTAACGCCTTCTAAGATCAGTGTTACATGTGTTTGGTGCAGTTCAGGGATTTGGCTTAAGCGGTGTATGGTTAGGCGCATGATGAGTTCCTCAGAAAAGCGCTAGCTTATCATGCCCTGCGGACAGCCATCAGCTTGAAGCGGTAAGCTACCAGCTAAATAAAGACACGGCTGCAGAGCTGATCATAGCGAGCTCCGGTATCTTTCTTTGGTTTGGGTCGGCTGTGCTTCACTTTCGGCTTCCAGCTTAGCTTAAGGATTGGCGATGACATTCGATACTCGTGGCCATAATGGCCAGATGACGCATTTTGACCAGCACGACTCGTTTTGGTTGTTTGGTTATGGTTCTTTGATCTGGAAGGCTGACTTTGCTTATCTGGAGAGCCGGCCTGCGTGGATTGTTGATTGGAGTCGGCGCTTTTGGCAAGGCTCCCACGATCATAGAGGTACACCTCAAGCACCGGGCCGTGTCGTGACCTTGGTCGCCGAGCGGGGTGCGCGTTGCTCTGGTATGGCGTATCGCATCACGCCTGCCGTGCTAGCGCAGCTGGATCTGCGGGAGAAAAATGGCTACTTGCGTGAATTAGTACCGATTCACTTTGTGCAGCAACAAACGACTCTGGATAGAGCAACACCCGTGCCAGAGCAGAGAGTCGAAGGCTTAATTTACCTGGCTACGCCGGATAACGCCGCTTTCTTAGGTGAGGCGCCCTTGAATGACATGGCCGAGCAAATTGCTCATGCCACAGGGCCTAGCGGCAGTAATAGTGAGTATTTATTGAATTTAGAACGAGCGCTGCAAGAGTTGGGCGTAACAGACCTGCATGTGTCCGCACTGGCGGCACTGGTTAAGCAAACAGCGTAAGAGATGATGATGGAATGTAGAAGTGGTTGTGGTGCTTGTTGTATCGCGCCCAGTATTAGTAACGCTTTGCCGGGTATGCCAATGGGCAAACCTGCCGGTGTGGCTTGCTTGCATTTAATGAGCGATATGCGCTGTGCTATTTTTGGTCAACCGGAGCGGCCTGCGGTGTGTGCCCGTTTTAAAGCCATGCATGATGTGTGCGGCAGCTCTAAGACCGAGGCCATGTGGTTGATTACCGAGCTAGAGAGGGCGACGTGTTAGCGAGAAGTTTATGACTTCAACCAAGGTAGCGGATTAACGGCCGTGCCTTGATAGCGAATTTCGAAATACAGACCAGACTGCTCTTGGCCGCCACTTTCACCACTCAGTGCAATCGGCTGGCCCATAGTCACCTTGTCGCCAGAGCTACGCAGCAGGGATTGATTATGACCATAGAGGCTCATGTAACCTTTGCCATGATCGATAACCATCACCATACCAAAGCCGCTTAGCCAATCGGCATACACTACCTGACCGCTGGCGATGGAAGTCACTTCGCGGCCGATAGGCGCGCCAATTAATACCCCTTTCCACGCCAGTTGGCTGGTACGAGCGCCACCAAAGCGGTGGATAAGTTGGCCACGCAACGGCCAAGGCTGAGCACCCTTGGTTAGGCCGGCAAAGTTACCGCTGGTTTTAGCGACTATTGGCTTGCGCGTAGGTGGCGGTGGGGGCACTTCGCTCGGGCGGCTGGGCTCTCGGCCAGCAGCTTGATCACGTTTTACCTGGGCTTGGTATTCTCGCTCTTCTCGTTCCACACGGGCTTGATATTCACGGGCTTCACGCTCGGCGCGGGCTTTGGCTTCTCGTTCGGCTTTAGCCTGCGCCTCACGCTCAGCGCGCTCTCGCGCGGCTTGTTCGCGAGCCGCCTTTTCTATCGCCGCCTTAATTTTTTGCTCTAGGTTATTGGCGGATTGCTGCAAGCTGACTAAACGCTGATTGCTCTTATCGAGCGTGGTATTTAGCTGTTTAGCCGTGTTGCTACGCTTGCTTTGCTGCTCTTTCAGCTTTCTTTGTTCGTTTTGCTGCTGGGCTAACAATTGATTGAGCTGGTTACGGCTTTGTTCGGCTTGGCGGCGGTTTTCTGCCAGTAGCTCGGCTGTTTGCGCCAATTCTTGCAGCGCCTTGGCACGGACTTGGTTTAAGTGCGCGTAATAATGCAGTAAACGGTCGATTTCTGTGCTGTCTTGGCCATTGAGCAATAGCTTAAGATAGTCATGGCGACCATTTTGATAAGAGGCCCGCACTTGCTCGGCTAATAACTGCTTTTGCTGCTCTGCTTGTTTATTAAGCGTGGCATGCTCTGCATCTAATTGCGCAAGTGCATTTTCGTTGGTTGTTAGCTGTTGTTGGGTCTGATTAAGCTGGCGAGCCTGATTAGAAATGGCTTTTTCATCACTGGCCAATTGCTGCTGCAGCTGGCTGAGCTGCTTTTTTTGCTGCGCAACGTCTTGTTGTTGGCTGCTGATCTGACCCTTGACGCTTTTCAGCTCCTTGCTGTCGTTTGCCCAAGCGAAAGTACCGGCCAAAAGACCGGTACTTAACAACACTAGTGCGGCGAACTGTCGCATCTTGCTCATGGCGGAGATTATTTCAGAATCATCAAAGGCTTACCAGTCATTTGCTCGGGGATTTCCATGCCCATTAAATTTAGCATAGTCGGTGCTAAATCAGATAAACGGCCCTTAGCAACCGGCGTGGCATCGCGGCCCACGTAAATCAGCGGTACCGGTAAATTGGTGTGCGCGGTTTGTACTTGGCCGGTAATGGGATTCACCATCTGCTCTGCATTACCGTGATCTGCCGTAATTAACGCTTCACCGCCCACGTCTTTCAGTGCGGCAACTACCCGACCTACCGCTACATCTATGGCTTCACAGGCCTTTACCGCCGCCTCAAATACGCCGGTATGGCCGACCATGTCACCATTGGGGTAATTACAAATAATCACGTCAAAGGCTTGGCTTTTAATGGCGGCGACCAGTTTGTCGGTCAGTAATACCGAGTTCATTTCTGGCTGCAAGTCATAGGTGGCGACTTGCGGGCTGGCAATCATTTCTCTTTGCTCGCCTTCAAAACAGGCTTCACGACCCCCATTAAAAAAGAAGGTCACGTGAGCATATTTCTCGGTTTCTGAGATGCGCAGCTGCGTCTTACCATGGGTCGCTAACCATTCACCTAAGGTGTTGGGCAGGGCTTCTGGCGGGTAGGCGCAAGCGGTTTTAATGTCCGCCGCATATTCGGTCAACATCACAAAGTTACTGAGAGCGGGGCGAGCTTGACGCTCAAAGCCACTAAAATCATCTTGCACGAAGGCGCGGGTTAGCTCGCGAGCGCGGTCGGCGCGATAATTCATGAAGATCACCGCATCGCCGTCGCTAATGGCCACCGGCTTACCAATAGTAGTGGCGCTAATAAACTCGTCGTTTTCGCCGCGCTCATAAGCCGCTTTTAAGCCATCTAAGCCATTATCGGCATTAAATGTGGCCTTGCCTTGCGTCAGCAAGTCGTAGGCTATTTGTACGCGATCCCAGCGGTTGTCGCGGTCCATAGCAAAATAGCGACCCACGATAGAGGCGATTCGCCCCTTGCCCAGCTCTGCAAACAGCTGAGTAAAACGCTCCAGCGGTGCATGTGCCGAACGAGGAGCTACGTCGCGACCGTCGAGAAAAGCATGCAGATAAATCTGGTCGGCGCCGCGATCGGCGGCCATCTTGATCATGGTCGCAATTTGGTCTTCGTGGCTGTGCACGCCACCGTCAGACAGCAAGCCCATAATATGCACGGCTTTACCCTGTGCTACGGCACCGTCTACTGCTTGAGTGAGGGCTGGGTTCCGAAAGAACTCACCGCTGCTAATGGCGTGACCAATACGGGTTAACTCCTGATAAACAATGCGTCCGGCACCAATATTGACGTGGCCAACCTCAGAGTTGCCCATTTGACCATCAGGTAGGCCCACATCATACCCTGAGGTATAAAGCAGCATAGAAGGGTAGTCTTGCATCAAACCATCGAGTACAGGAGTGTGAGCGGCGTGAATAGCATTATGCTCGGTTCTTTCACTATAGCCCCAGCCATCCATAATGATGAGGACCAAGGGCTTTTTGGTTGAGTTCATAGTGTAAACCCTAATGTTGTTATTGATTCGAGATGCCGTTATAGAAAGCAGAGAGCGCATATTACTACAATTGCGCTTTTGGTCTCTAGCCAATTAGCAGCATAGATGGCTAAAGACTAGCACGAATTCACAAATGACAATAGTTATCATAAGCAGGCTACTGTTATTTGCCGATACCCCATGTATACTCGTTTTTTTCCGTATTTTGACGCTAAAGAAGTAATCGCATGCAAGAGTATCTGGATTTTTTCGCAAACAACACCCTATTGGTCGTGGCTTGGATTGGTTTAGTGGCGGCGATAGTCGTTACCACTGTGATGGCTAAGCTGAGTAAGGTAAAAGTCATACCAACCCAAGAAGCGGTATTGCTGATCAATAAGCAAGACGCTGTGGTCATAGATGTGCGCAGCGCCGATGATTTTCGTAAAGGGCACATCACGGGCGCCGTTAACGTGCCTGCCAGCCAAATTAAAGCGAATGACTTAAGCCAAATTCAAAAATATCAGCAAAAGCCGGTTATCTTGGTATGTGAAACCGGCATGACCACCTCGGGTCTGGGCCGAATCTTAACCAAGGCTCAATTCACGCAGGTCTATGCCTTGCGTGGTGGTATGGCTGATTGGCGCACACAAAATTTACCGGTCGCTAAACGCTAATCTATTTAGGTTTTAAATAAGGATATCCTCATGACTGAAGCATTAAACGGCGCTGCTACTGAGGCGCAAACCCAGAATCAGGTTGAATTTCAAATCCAACGTATTTATTTGAAAGACGTCTCTTTTGAAGCGCCGAGCACGCCGCTGGTATTTCAAAAAGAATGGCAGCCAGACGTTAAGCTGGACTTGGACACTAAAAGCACCCGTTTAGCGGACAACATCTTCGAAGTTATCTTAACCTTGACCGTTACCTGTGTG
>JAHLFI010000042.1 GCA_018883865.1 Candidatus Oceanisphaera merdipullorum | reverse complement strand
GCTCTGCGCTAAGAAAAAGCTCGCCAGTGCCAAGTCTTCCGGTCGGGTGATCTTAATATTGTCACTGCGCCCTTCTACTAACTGGGGTTTAAAGCCTGCCCATTCCATGGCGGAGGCTTCATCGGTAATAGTCACACCGGCGGCCAGCGCACCACTTAAAGCTTGGCGCAAGGTGTCAGTACTAAAGCATTGCGGCGTCAGCGCGTGCCATAGCTCGTCTCTTGCAACACTCGCGCTAATGGCGCCTTGGCCATCGCCGCGCTTCATAGTATCACGCACCCGACTGGCTAAAATCGCGCCTTGAGCTTGGCAACCGGCCTTGAGCACAGCATCAAGATCCACGCCGTGCAAACAAGGCCGCGCCGCATCGTGCACTAATACCCAGTCGGTGGTCACAAATGCCATTGCATTGAGTACTGTATCGGCGCGCTCGGCCCCGCCTAAAACTCGCTTAATACGCGGATGCGCGGCCAAGGCTAATTGCTCAAACCAGCAGTCGTGGGGAGAGATAGCGACAATAATAGTGCCGATGGCGCTATGTTCAAGTAAGCGGCTCAGAGTTTGTTCAAGCACAGTGGCGCCCGCCAGCGTTAAATATTGCTTAGGCCGATCGGCGGCCATGCGGCTGCCAATGCCAGCGGCAGGGACGATCGCTGTATAGAGAGGTGCGGTATTAAGGGTGGACTCTGTCATGGGCGGGGTTTATCGGCCAGTAATAGACGATAAAAGGTTTCGCCGGGTTTGATCATGCCTAAATCGTTGCGCGCCAGCTCTTCTACGGCAGCCAGCCCTTTATTAAGATCTTCTATCTCTCGATACAATAAGGCATTACGGGCGACCAACTGCTCGTTGTCGTGCATTTGGCGGGTAACGTAGCTTTGAGCCTCATGATATTCCGCCAAGCCGTTTTTCCCCCACCAGAGGTCGTATTGCAAGGTACATAGTAGGCCGAGCAGTATTAGGGTAAGGATGCGCATTATTCCTCCACGAATAGGCCGCTAGTTTCCCATATTCAGACGCCAAACAAAAGAAACCCCGCACAGGGCGGGGTTTCTAGTTTTGCATTGCTGAGATTAATTAAAGCAGTTAAGCCTACAGCGGCAGTATTCTTGGCCGCAGACGACGCTTATATATTAATTACGCCTGACCTTTAATCTCAGACAAGCCATTAAACGGCGCCTTGCCGTTCAGCTCTTCTTCGATGCGGATCAGTTGGTTGTATTTAGCAACACGGTCCGAGCGGCTCATAGAGCCGGTCTTTATTTGGCCGGCACAGGTACCCACTGCCAAATCGGCAATAGTGGTATCTTCGGTTTCGCCAGAGCGATGTGAAATCACGACGGTGTAACCGGCTTTTTGTGCCATTTGAATCGAGTTCAAGGTCTCGGTCAAGGTGCCGATCTGATTGAACTTAATCAGGATTGAGTTAGCTATGCCTTTGTCGATACCTTCTTTCAAGATCTTGGTGTTCGTCACGAACAAGTCGTCACCTACCAATTGGATCTTGTCGCCCAGCACCTTGGTCTGGTAAGCGAAACCATCCCAATCAGACTCGTCTAAGCCGTCTTCAATCGAAACTATGGGGTAGCGCTTAGTCAGATCTTCAAGGTAATGAGTAAACTCATTGGCGGTGAATACTTTGCCTTCGCCGCTCAGGTTGTAGTTACCTTTTTCCTTGTCGTAAAACTCAGACGCAGCACAGTCCATGGCCAAGGTAATATCTTTACCCAGCACATAACCAGCTTGCTCAACGGCGGCTTTAATGGCCACGAGTGCGGCTTCGTTAGACTCTAAATCTGGGGCAAAACCACCTTCGTCACCCACTGACGTGCTCAGGCCTTTGGCTTTTAATACTTTGGCCAGGCTGTGGAACACTTCAGCACCCATGCGCAGCGCTTCTTTGATGTTCTTAGCGCCAACGGGCTGGATCATAAATTCTTGAATGTCGACGTTGTTGTCGGCGTGCTCGCCGCCGTTGATGATGTTCATCATTGGCAGTGGCATAGAGTACTTGCCAGGTGTGCCATTTAGCTCGGCAATCCACGCATACAAAGGTACGCCTTTAGACAATGCCGCGGCTTTTGCTACCGCCAGAGAAACGGCCAGAATGGCGTTTGCGCCCAGCTTGGCTTTGTTTTCTGTGCCATCTAAGTCGATCATGATTTGATCGATTTCAGCTTGCTTGGTGGCATCTTTGCCAATCAACGCCTTGGCGATAGCACCCTGAATGTTGTTAATGGCAACTTGTACGCCTTTGCCTAAAAAGCGTGATTTATCACCGTCGCGCAGCTCAAGCGCTTCGCGTGAACCGGTAGAAGCACCTGATGGCGCGATAGCACGGCCCATGAAGCCGCCTTCTAAAAACACATCGGCTTCTACGGTTGGGTTGCCACGCGAGTCGATAACTTCACGACCTATTACTTTAACAATCTTAGCCATTCTCTAACTTCCTCTTATTTGAAAGGTAAAAACGGAATCAAGCACTAAAAAATACGGCCGAGCTTGATGCTCAGCCGTGGTATTAGGTTATTCCAGCTCTCCCTGCTGATATTGGCCTGCCGCTTTAATAAAGCCGGTAAACAAGCCATGTCCATCTCTTGGTGTAGAGGTAAATTCCGGGTGGAACTGCGCCGCCACAAACCAAGGATGATCGGGGTTTTCAATAATTTCGACTAACTTCTTATCGGCCGAACGCCCCGTTACTTTCATACCTGCCGCTTCAATTTTTGGCAGCAGATGATTGTTTACTTCATAGCGATGACGATGACGCTCATAGATAGTATCTGAACCGTAGAGCGCATGCACCTTGGAACCCGGCTCTAAATGGCACAACTGAGCGCCGAGGCGCATGGTGCCGCCTAGGTCTGATAGCTCATCACGCACTTCAACCACGCCTTCTTCATCCAACCACTCGGTGATCAAACCCACCACCGGATACGGGCTGTCGGGATCAAACTCTGACGAATGCGCGCCTTCTAAGCCCACCACGTTACGCGCGTATTCAATCAGCGCGATTTGCATACCGAGGCAAATGCCTAAATAAGGCACGCGATTTTCTCGGGCATAACGGGCGGCCATGATCTTGCCCTCGATACCACGGGGGCCAAAACCGCCGGGTACTAAGATAGCATCTAAACCATCGAGCAGGTTTTCACCTTTAGTTTCAAGATCTTGTGAGTCAATGTACTTGATATTCACGGTCAGGCGATTTTTCAAACCACCGTGCTTCAACGCTTCGTTGACTGACTTATAAGCATCGGGCAGTTCGGTATATTTTCCGACCATGCCGATGGTTACTTCGCCGGTGGGGTTGGCTTCTTCGTAAATTACCTGCTCCCACTCAGACAAGTCTGACGGTGGGCAGTCGAGGTGAAAGCGCTTTACCACTAATTCATCTAAGCCCTGCGAGCGCAGCAGCGCCGGGATTTTGTAGATAGAATCCACGTCTTTCAGCGAAATAACGGCTTTTTCAAGCACGTTACAGAAGAGTGCAATCTTGGCGCGCTCGTTGGCCGGAATAACCCGGTCACTGCGACAAATCAAGATATCTGGCTGAATACCAATGGACAGTAATTCTTTAACTGAATGCTGAGTCGGCTTGGTTTTTACTTCACCGGCGGCCGCCAAATACGGCACTAAGGTCAGGTGCATAAATAAGGTGTTTTCACGCCCTACTTGCACAGCCAACTGGCGCAAGGCTTCCAAGAAAGGTAACGACTCAATATCACCGACGGTGCCGCCCACTTCGACGATCGCCACATCGTGCCCTTCGGCACCAGCAATCACGCGGTCTTTAATGGCGTTGGTAATGTGTGGGATCACCTGAATGGTGGCACCCAAATAGTCACCACGGCGCTCTTTGCGCAATACGTCGGCGTAGACACGACCTGAGGTGAAGTTATTGCGACGGGTCATCTTAGTACGAATAAAGCGCTCGTAATGGCCCAAGTCTAAGTCGGTTTCGGCGCCGTCATCGGTCACGAACACTTCGCCGTGTTGAGTCGGGCTCATGGTACCTGGATCTACGTTGATGTAGGGGTCCAGCTTCATGATGGTCACATTAAGACCGCGAGCCTCGAGGATGGCGGCCAGGGAAGCGGCTGCAATGCCTTTACCCAGGGACGACACAACCCCACCAGTAACAAAAATATATTTAGTTGTCATGTAGAACCTGAAGAAGCTAGGGAACGGATGGAATATTGAATTCAAGACGGGGTGAAAGTATACGCAATAAGGCCAATCACAACAATGAAAACCTCGGCTCTTCGGGCAGCGGTTAATTTAAAGCTTACGGCTTACGGCTGCCCTCAAGGCTTGATTTTGTAGAAATTCTGTCCAATATGAGTTTCCCCTTGGCCTTACTCGAGTTCACAACCCCTGCCAAGGAGCGATGTAACAGGCAAAAATGGCACATTCACAAAAGGACAGGAAATGAGCTTTACCTTCGACGACTTAAAAAAAGATAACCTCCAACCTTGGGATAATTATATCCAGCACGACTTCGTGCGCCAGCTCGGTGACGGCACCTTAGCACCCGAGGCATTTCGCCATTACCTTAAGCAAGATTATTTATTTTTAATTCAGTTTGGTCGCGCCTTCGCACTCGCCGCGTACAAAAGCCCGACACTGGCGGACTTACGCCACGCCAAGGCCGGCTTCGATGCCATTATCGACTTAGAGCTAGGGCTGCACATAAACTATTGCCAACAATGGGGAATTAGCGAGCGAGATTTGGCAGAGCTACCCGAAGCGCGTGCTACGCTCGCCTACACCCGTTATGTATTAGATACCGGCAACCGTGGCGACTTACTGGATATGCACGTGGCATTAGCACCTTGCTTGGTGGGGTATGCCGAAGTAGCGCGCTGGTTGATTGAGCAACCTGGTACGGTACGCGGTGAGAGCAATCCGTATGAAGCTTGGATTGCCATGTATGAAAGTAGCGATTTTCAAGCGGCAGCCCAAGCGGAACGCGTTTGGCTAAATGAGCGACTGGCGGATGTCACGCCGGCGCGCTTTAAACAACTAAGCCGCATTTTCAATGATGCAACCCGTTTAGAGATCGACTTCTGGGGCATGGGACTCAATCAACAGATGTAATCTGGATTTTCAGTCTAAGAAAAAACTGAGCGCTAAATGTAAAAAATCCCGATTCTGAAGCGGCTGTATGCCAGCCGCGCCAGAATCGGGATGAGAGGTTATTATTATTTAGCTCTGTTTTAGTACCGCACTTTTTAGTTAAGACTAGGCATTCGTGTCCTAGTGTGCTGGCTTATTATATTGGCACTTCCGCCCTTGATGCACTGCAAAATATTAGCTATGCATCTGCCCTTAAACAAGCTAGACCTTAGTACTATATGCAAGCCCTGTGTTTAGGTTGTGCGCGTTGCGCTAGATTTAGGACTCAGTGCTAAGCTATGTTGCAGCGCTATATTTAACGGCTATGTTTAAGACCTCAACTTAAGACTCATACTTAGCTACTACCTGCAAACCACCTTTACGAACTCAATCTTAGCAGAACCTTAGCTAGGCCTAATAATCCCCACCTACCACTAAAATCTAGTATTCAGTCATGGGGTGCCATGGTACCTTTGCTCGGAATATTCAACCCTAAGCATCTAAAATAATAGGAATTAGCCATATGCTTATTTTCTTTGCCAGCATAGCCATACTCATACTCGGCTATAAATTTTATGGCCCCTTCGTGGAAAAACAAGCGGGCATAGACCCTACCGTTGCCACTCCACAGCAGCGTTTAAATGATGGTGTTGACTATGTAGCCATCAGCCCTGCAAAAGCCTTTCTCATTCAATTCTTAAACATTGCCGGCGTGGGGCCTATTTTTGGCCCTATCTTGGGCGCCATTTATGGCCCCATCGCCTTAGTCTGGATAGTGATAGGTAACGTGCTGGGTGGTGCCATCCACGATTACTTCTCCGGCGTAATGAGTTTAAAAGAAGACGGTAAGAGCCTGCCAGAAATTGCTGGCCATTATTACAACGTGGTGTTCAAAGGCATCATGCTGATTTTTACCTCCATGCTGCTATTCTTTGTGGGCGTTGTGTTTATCATGAGCCCAGCTGGGCTGCTGAGTAATTTATCCTATTTTGAAGGTACATTTTTAGCCGGCAACAGCTTTTGGGTACTGCTTATTTTAGGCTATTACTTTTTAGCGACCTTGCTGCCTATCGATAAGATCATCACTAAGTTGTATCCAATATTTGGTTTGTTGATGATAGTGATGACCACCTTAATTGCCGGTGCCTTGTTATTAGAAGCGCCGCACTTGCCTCAGGCCGGTGATATTTTTGCTTACTTCGATAATCATGACCACGCAGACTTATTAACGCCCAATCCCGATGGCGCGCCCATCTGGCCGTTGTTATTTTTAACCATCACCTGTGGTGCCATCAGTGGTTTCCACTCCACGCAGTCCCCCATGATTGCCCGTTGTTTGACCAATGAAAAATACGCACGCCCCGTATTTTATGGCGCCATGATGTGTGAAGGCATAGTGGCTTGTGTGTGGGCTTTGGCCGGTATTGCCGCCTTCCCCGGTGGTTACCTGGAGCTGAAAGCCATGCTCGCACAAGGTGGACCAGGCTTAGTGGTGAATCATATCTCCACCAGTTACTTAGGTGTGTTCGGTGGCGTAATGGCCATATTGGCGGTCGCTATCTTCCCCATTACTTCTGGGGATACGGCGTTTCGTTCATTGCGCTTAACCATAATGGATGCCTTTAAAATATCGCAAACTACCTTGCATCGTCTGGCCTTATCCGTACCTTTGTTGGGCATCGCCTACCTGATGACCTTCTTGGACTTCGCGTTAATTTGGCGCTACTTCGCCTTCTCTAACATGCTGCTCTCTACCAGCGTGTTGTGGTTGGCAACCAAGTACTTGTTTGACCGAGGCACCTTCCATTGGGTGGCCAGTATTCCGGCCGTGATAGGGACGGCCATTACCGTATCCTACATTGCAACCGACGCTATTGGTTTCAATCTGCCGGAAGACTTCAGCAGGCCAATAGGTGCGGCCACGGCCGCCCTGTGCTTTATCGCCTTGGTGATACAGCACAAGAGAAGACCCGCTCTTGCTCAGTAATAGTCTGTGATAAATAGTAAGTAAAAAAAGGTAGCGCCTAGCGCTACCTTTTTTGTTGCCTGACAGAGTGCCCGTCTCTTTGGTAAAGAGGGCTTTGCTGGCTGTGTTAAAAGATAAAACCGTGGCGAGCAAGTTGCCACCTACCAAAAACAGACGCTATGTAGCCGTCCAGCCTTTCGGTGAAGAGGACTTCAAGGTCTCGCGAAGCGGGATCATTCATCAGTTAGGTTTACAGAATGGTATTAGGCTAGAGTCGATGCACAGAAAGCAAAAAGGGAGCCTAGGCTCCCTTTTTTATGGTTTAAATTCGCAACTTATTACTTAACGAATTCCACTTACTTAACGAACTCTACGCCGATTTTGATATCGCCTTGCAGCGTGTCCAGCATGCTGTCCAAGGCTTTCTGTTCAAATGCGCTCAGCTTGCCGTAAGGCAATACTTTTTCTACGCCGTTCTTACCCAATAACACGGGTTGTGCGAAGAACTGTGCGTGCTCGCTGCCACCGTCTACGTAGGTGTATTCAATTACGTCTTTTTCACCACTCAGGGCTTTCACCAGAGACAGTGCAAAGCGGCAAGCCGCTTGGCCCATAGACAGGGTCGCTGAACCGCCGCCAGCTTTGGCTTCTACCACTTCGGTACCGGCATTTTGAATGCGGTGCGTCATCTTCTCAACTTCTTCGTCGGTGAAAGATGCGCCAGCCACTTGAGATAACAACGGCAAAATAGTAACGCCGCTATGGCCACCAATAACTGGTACTTTAATGTCGGCCAGGCTGATGCCTTTGGCGGCAGAAATAAAGGTTTCGGCACGGATCACGTCCAGCGTAGTGATACCGAATAACTTGTT
The DNA here is from genome assembly GCA_018883865.1 of Candidatus Oceanisphaera merdipullorum. GTDB lineage: Bacteria > Pseudomonadota > Gammaproteobacteria > Enterobacterales > Aeromonadaceae > Oceanimonas > Oceanimonas merdipullorum. The sequence continues at coordinate 39,764 of JAHLFI010000042.1, read as the reverse complement.
CTTGTCATAAACACCGGCTTTTTTCAGCACTTCGGCGGCAATCGGCACTGTGGTATTCACAGGGTTGGTAATGATGCCGATGCAGGCTTTAGGACAGGTCGCCGCGACTTTTTCAATCAGGTTTTTGACGATACCGGCGTTCACATTAAACAAATCGGCACGGTCCATGCCTGGTTTGCGCGCCACACCGGCAGAGATCAGAACTATGTCGGCACCTTGCAGTGCGGCCGTTGGGTCTTCACCACCAAAACCCACTACGCTCACGTCGGTCGGGATATGGCTAAGATCGGCAGCCACACCTGGAGTCACAGGCGCAATATCGTACAGGCTCAATGCAGAGCCAGCTGGCAGGGTGGTTTTTAACAGCAGGGCCAGAGCTTGGCCGATACCACCGGCGGCTCCTAGTACGGTAACTTTCATAGCTGAACTCCGTTATTATTTGAGTTGTTAGACGTTTCCTAATGCTTTAGCAACATAGCGAAAGCCCTGTAAAAACACAATAGTTAAGATAATGTGAAGCACTTGTTTGTGAGCGCTCGGGCGCTATCTAACACTTTGTGGAACCTATTAGCGAAGATTTCTCAAAAACCTTAGCTCTGACGTTACATTATTGTTGCGTTTGAAACTGCAATGCTCGCGTCTCTAGCAGACGAAAAATCCACGTCAGTAAACCATTCAAGACAAGATAAATGGCGCCCGCCAAACCGAACACCGCCAAGGTATCGTAGGTTTGGCCATTAATACGTTGCGCCAAGCCCATAATTTCCATGATGGAAATAGTGCTGGCCAGTGAACTGCCCTTCAGCACCAACACCACTTCATTGGAATAAGCAGGAATAACACGGCGCATGGCGTGGCGATATTTCACGCTCAAAGTTTGCCAGCGGCTCATGCCTAACGCCTGACAGGCCAGTATTTCGCCCTTAGGTACTGCATCTAATGCCCCCTTAAATAAGCGGCACGTATAGGCGCCCGCGTTCATGCCGAGCGCCAAGATAAAGCAAAACATCGGTTCGCGTAGATAAGTCCAGGCCCAGCTGTTTTTGATCCATTCAAACTGGGCGGGCCCGTAGTAGATCAAAAAGATTTGCACCAACAAAGGCGTACCGGTCAGCAGCAATAAATAGCCTTCGGTCACTTGCGCCAGTACCGGAATTCGCCGCTCCAACACCCACGTTAAGCATAGCGCTATCACCAACCCCAACAGCAAACCGCCGATCGTAATTTGCAGGGTAATGTTTACCCCTTGTAATAGCGTAGGCAGATAGCCAAACCAGTCCGGCATACCCACTCCGTTCGAAAACAGCCAATCAGTCATAACGGGTTACTCGCGCACGTAATCGTTGCAGCCCTTGTTGGCTGAGCACTGTGATCACCAAATAGATAAGTGCCGCTATGCCATACCAGGTAAAGGGCTCATAGGTACGAGCCGCCACCGCCTTGGCTTGATACATTAAATCGTGCACCCCAATCAAGGAAACGAGGGCGGTGTCTTTCAACAACACCAGCCACTGATTGCCAAGTCCTGGCAAGGCATGGCGCCACGTTTGCGGCAGCGTAATATGCACAAACGTATAAAGCGGCGGCAGCCCTAAGGCTTGTGCCGCTTGGCGCTGCCCTTTATGTACCGCATTGAGCGCGCCACGCAGGGTTTGGGCACCATAGGCGGCAAACAACAACGACAGCGCAGTGACGCCGCACCAAAAAGGGCTGAATTCTATGTATTGATCGGTCAGTAAAAACAATACCTGAGTCGATCCGAAGTAGATAAAAAACACCACTAAAATTTCAGGTAAGCCGCGCAGCACCATAGAAAATAAGCTGGCGGGCCAACGCAACAGCGTGAAGCGACTCATCTCGGCGCCACACAGTAAGATGGCCAGCACTAGGCCTACCGCCAATGACATCAATGCCAGCCCCAAGGTCATCAGGCTGGCATTCATTAGGTGAGTGAGCATAATTATTTAGGGAAATACTGTTGGTAGAGAGTGTCGTAGGTGCCGTTTTCTTTTAACTGGCTCAAGCCTTGGTTAATTTGCTCCAGCAACACCTGATTACCCTTAGTCACGGCAATACCAAAACCTGTGCCAAAGTAACCGTCATCGGTAATGCGCTCGCCTAACACCGCATAACCGGGATTTTGCGCCAACCAATCACCCACCACGGCGGTGTCGGCAAACACCGCATTAATGCGGCCATTACTCATATCGAGTAGCGCATCTTGCACAGTTTGATAAGGGCGCGCCGTCATGCCGTTGGCTTCTAACTTATCTTGAATATATTTTTGGTGAGAGGTGCCGTTTTGTACGCCTACGGTATCTTTTTGTAGCTGGTCTAATGTTTCAAATTTATTCTCAGCCGTCACAAACACCGCCGAGTTTTCATAGTAAATGTCGCTAAAATCCACCTGCTTGGCGCGCTCTGGCGTGATGTCCATGGCGGCGATGGCCGCATTATAACGACGGAACTTTAGGCTGGGGATCAAACTGTCGAAGGCTTGGTTATGAAAACTGCAGTCTAGTTTTTGTACTTCGCAAATAGCCTTAGCCAGGTCGATATCGAAGCCTTGTATCTCATTGTTTTCATCAACGAATTCAAAAGGTGCATAAGCTGCGTTGGTGACAAACTTCACTTCCTCGGCCTGCACGAATCCAGTACTGGCTAACAATGCCACCGCTAATAATGTTTTGTTCATCGGTTTGATATCCTTATTGTTATTTTGCCTTTGGGCAGCTTAAAGCTAAAAGGGCCGCTCTAAGCTAGAAGCCATCAGCGATAAGTTAAGACCTAACATCAAATTCCCTAGCTTCAACGCACCAGCCGCTAAATCGCAACCCAAAAGCCTAGGTTTATCTTAAGCTAACAGCTTACGGCTTTAATGTTTTAAAAACTCGGCAAAACGCGCTGTTTTGGGGTGATCAAATAAGCTAGCATCGCCGTATTCGATGAGTCGACCTTGTTCAAGATAGGCGACTTTGCTGGCTACGCGCCGGGCAAAACTCACTTCATGGGTCACGACTACCTGCGTAATGCCTGTCTTACTCAACTGTAGAATAATCTCGGCCACCTCTTTGGTGATCTCAGGATCCAGCGCCGCCGTGGGCTCATCAAACAACAGCACCCGAGGATCCATCATCAAGGCCCGAGCGATGGCCACTCGTTGTTGTTGCCCACCGGATAGCGCATTAGGCCAAGCTTGGCTTTTTTCGCTGAGTTTCAATTGTGTCAATAACTGGCGAGCCTTATCTTGCGCCTGCATTTTATTCATGCCCAGCACTTTAAGCGGCGCTTCCAGTAAATTTTGCTCTACCGTGAGGTGGGGCCATAAATGATACTGCTGAAATACCATGCCCACCTTGGCGCGCAACGCTTGGCCGCGTTTGTGTAGTTGGCTGGGCTGAGTGTCGGGAAAGGAAAATGCCTCGCCCGCTATGGCGAGCTGACCGGCGTCCGGAACATCCAGCAAGTTCATCAAGCGCAACAAAGAACTCTTGCCCGCGCCACTGGGTCCGAGCAGCACTAAGGTTTCGCCGGCCGGGCAGTTAAGCGAGACCTGACTTAATATTTCCTGACCAGCCCAGGACTTACAAATGTTATTGAGTTCTATGTCCATGCGCTATGCCCACTTAAACTGTCAGAATGTGTGATTGATTTTATTTTACAACGCCGTCAATGCAAGCTAACTTTGCATTTTTATGCAACATAAATGACTAATCCTTGATAAAAAGCCATCAGAGATAGACAATATGCCTCATTCCATCCCGCTCATTCGGCTGCACATCATGAACGAAAAACAAGAACACCTGATTAAAGTCTTTAAGGCCTTACTCAATGAGGAACGTTTTGGTTCTCAGGCTGAGATAGTCACCGCACTGCAGGATGCTGGATTCGATAATATCAACCAGTCTAAAGTATCACGCATGCTGAGCAAGTTTGGTGCCGTGCGCACCCGTAATGCCAAAATGGAAATGGTCTACTGCCTACCCGTGGAGCTGGGCGTGCCCACCTCGAGCAGCCAGCTAAAGAACTTGGTGCTGGATGTGGGCCACAACAATGCGTTGATCGTCATTCATACAAGCCCCGGGGCGGCGCAACTCATAGCGCGCATGCTGGACTCGCTCGGGCGAGCGGAAGGCATTCTCGGCACCATAGCCGGCGACGATACTATTTTTATCACCCCCACCCACGACACCCCCATAGCAGCCTTACACCAAAGCGTACTCGAGCTGTTCGAGCAGTATGTCTAGCGCCTGCGGCGAGCGGTAAGCGGTAAGCCAGAAGCCTGTCTCTTAGTCACCTCTTTTTGTTGTGCTTAATGGCGATGTCAGGCAGAGCGCACCGCTCCTCCGACTCGCCGTAAACCCATCCCTGGGGGCTCAAGCCGCGCCATCCTTGGCGCGAATGGTCGGCTGAGCCGACACCCTCTACCTTCCCACTTGGCTCAAGCTAGCTGTTGGTACTCTCTGCTGGCTCCATATCACCGGAAGAGGCCGTGGGCATTGTCGGAGTCAACCTTCAAATGCCATGGACGGCATTTGCCAAGCGCCGCATGGAGGCAGTTTAAGCGAGTTGACGGAGGCAAACCACGGCATCTTCGTGCTTTACTGACTTGTGACTAAGAGACAGGCTGTAAGCAAAACCCTGTTACTTAACTGATCGCTTACCGCTCGTTCCAATCCCCTTTACTGCTCAACCACTCTTCGGATGGCGCAAAAAAAGCCGCACCAGTGTCGGCTTGGGTAAACAGCATCAGATGGTCAAAATGTCCCGCAGCATCGGGTTGATACATGCTTTCTAGCATGCGCGTAAAGTGCAGCGGCGTATAACAGCAAGAAATAAACACCAGCCCTTGTGCATTCGCCGTGCCCCAGGGCAGGCTTTGGCGCAAAATTTCCATGCCGTTTCCCGCTTCATCCTTCAAATTAGTACGCAAGGTGTGCGCGGTGGGCGCTTTTTGCTCCGTCTCAAACTCGATATCATCAGGCTTAGTGCGACCGTAAATCTGCTCTTGGTCTTTAATGGCCAGCTTTTCCCAACGGGCTAATTTATGGCGATAATGCTGCACATGCAGATAACTGCCGCCGGCAAATTTCCCGTCTGCCACTAATGCCACTGTCGCTCGGTCTTCGCCTTGCGGATTTTCGGTGCCGTCCACAAAGCCCGTCATATCTCTTCGCTCTAGATAACGAAAGCCTTGGCGTTCATCTTTCAGCTCCACCAGCCCCGCCAACAGCGCCATCACCTTTTGCACGGCAATATAGGCCACATCGAGTCGGTCGGCTCTGAGCTGAAAGAATAAGTCGAAGGGAGTTTCGGGTGCCGTACGATCAGCAGCAATTTGGCTCGGAAAGGCGGTGAGCTCGGCTGGTCGCGCCTGAGGGTATAATTCATCCCACACCTGATTGCCGATGGCGACTACACCTGAGAAGGCTGCATCTGGGTAGCTATCGGTTAGAGATTGCCATAAGGCCGGCACCTGCGCCAAAGCGTCGGCGACGCGATGAAAGCCTGCTGGCAAAATATTAAACATTAAGTAATAGGCATGTAGATTCGGTTCGGCGCAAATGCCAGCTTGTGCGGTCATGACTTTATCTCTTCTTATATTAGAGAGTCATTGTACTCCATAGTTTGTGAGGAGTGAGGGGTAAATAGTGAGGCATTAAACACAAGGCTGAAGACTCGGTGTTATTTTTCATCTCTGCGCTCTTCACATTCCTCTCGTCAAATCTCACCCCTCACTTAACAAATCATTACGCTACCGCTCTTTGCCCTTGGCTATCGGGAAAAAACGTTAAGGCGTGGGGTAAGACTTTTACGTGTACTTGGCTCACCGCCGGTAACAATTCATTGGTGCTGACCTCTAAGCGCTGGCCTTGGCATTCCACGACGCAGCGGCTGTGGGTGCCTAAAAACTGTTGCTCTAGCACGCGGCCGTTGCCTTGCTCTGAACTACCCTGCGTACAGAGAGACAACTGAATTTGCCGCGGCCTCAGCATCAGCTGGCCAGTGGCACCGACGTCGGCGTTAAGTACCGATTGACTGGCTATCGGCCCCATGGCGGTGAGTAAGGTATGACTGTCAATAACCGTCGCCGGCACATAGTTGGCCAAGCCTAAAAAGTCCGCCACGAAGCGGTTTTGTGGATGTTGATACAGCGTTTGCGGCCGCCCTACTTGCTCGATATGACCGGCGCGAAACAGCGCTAAACGATCGGAAAAGGCGAATGCCTCTTCTTTACTGTGGGTAACGAAGATGGCGCTGATACCTTGGCTTTTTAACAGCTCGCGAATTTCTCCGATCAAGCGCATCCGCACTTGAGTGTCGATGTTAGAAAAGGGTTCATCAAGCAGCATCAATTTTGGCTTACCAATCATGGCTCTTGCTATGGCCACACGTTGTTGCTGGCCGCCAGATAATTGATGAGGCTGACGCTCGCCTAAGTCGGCCAAATTCACCAGCGCCAGCATCTCTGCCACTTTCTCGCTAATGAGCGCCTTGTTGCGTTCTTTGCTTTGTAAGCCAAAGGCCACGTTTTGCGCCACGCTTAAATGCGGAAACAGCGCATAGTCTTGAAAAATCATGCCAATGTTGCGCTTTTCTGGCACCACGGCCAAGGCATCTGCGTTCATCGGCTGGCCGTGGATCGCTATCTCGCCTTGGCTCACCGGCAACAAGCCAGCAATGGCTTTCAGGAGCGTGGTTTTACCACAGCCGCTGGCCCCCAACAGGCACATGATCTCGTTCTCGCCCACTTGCAGTGACAAGTGATTTAACACCAAGTTACCGTTATAACTGCAACTCAGATCTGTGACATCTAATGCCGCCATCAGTGTGTTTGCTCCAATGATCGGTTTAAGAAAATGAGCGGTATCAAACCTACCAGCACTATGGCGATGGCAGGTAAGGCGCCTAAGGCTAATTGCTCGTCTGATACAAATTGATAAACATAGGTAGCCAAAGTTTGAAAGTTAAAAGGCCGCAGCAAGAGCGCCGCCGGCAGCTCTTTCATACACTCAATAAACACCAATAAGGCGCCGGCTAAGATGCCTTTTCTAATTAAAGGCACATGTACTTTCATCATCATGGCGCTGGGGCTATAGCCCATGGTTTGGGTCACCATATCTAATGACGGAGACACTTTGCTTAAGCTGCTTTCTACCGAGCCCACGGCCATGGCACCAAAACGCACTAAATAGCCAAAGGCGATGGCGGTCATGGTGCCGGTAAATAATAAGCCTGGCTCAGGTACCCCTAACCAGAGTGCGGCATCATTGATGACAAAGTCGAGGCTGGTGAGAGGCACTAATACACCGATTGCCAGCACTGTGCCGGGTAAGGCATACCCCATGGAAGCTAAACGCTTAGGAATTTGGGTATAGGTTTTGCCGGTGAGACGATGGCTCATGCCTAACACTAAGGCCACCACTAACGCCATGCCCGCTACTAGGCTGGAGAGCACTAAGCTGTTGAGGCTGTATTCGAAAAAGCGACTATTCCAAGATTGATCAAAATAGCGCACGGCGTGATAACACAAGATAACGAAGGGCAATAAAAAGCCCAATGCCACTAATCCCCAACAAAACAGCAGCGCGGCCCATTTAGTCGCGCCGGTCAGCACATAACCGGTTTGCCGTTCTTGACCAAGATTTTTTTGAAATACCTGTTGGCGCTTGCGACTCATGCGCTCTAGGCTAAGCAGCAGCATGACTACCAACAGCATAATGCCAGAAATCTTGGCCGCCGCATTTAAACTGCCATACCCTAACCAAGAGTCGTAAACGGCGGTAGTCAGGGTATTCACCGCAAAGAAGTTTACCGTACCAAACTCGGCCAAGGTTTCCATGGCCACTAACGATAAACCGACCACTATCGCCGGTCGCGCCAACGGTAAACTCACTTTCTTAAAGCTCCGCCAAGGGCCACAACCCAATAGTCGGCTCGATTGCACCAAGCTCATGGACTGCTCCATAAAGGCGGTGCGCGCTAATAAATACACATAGGGGAATAACACTAAGCCCAGCACCAAAGCGGCGCCGCCTAGTGTACGGATAGCGGGGAAGGAATAATCATGGGCTGACTGCCAACCAAACCAGAGGCGCAAAGTGCTTTGTACCGGCCCAGAGAAATCTAAAAGATCGGTGTAAACGAAGGCCACTATATAAGAAGGCATGGCCAGCGGCAGAATGAGCGCCCATTGCAACCAACGTTTGCTAGGCAGCTCGCACATTGCCATCAACCAAGCGGCAGGGACGCCGCCAAGAAAACTGAAAATCATCACCCACAGCACTAACCAAAAAGTGTTGCTGATGTAGGTGGGAAGCACAGAACCCCACAGATGACGGAACACGTCTTCTGTGGGGTTCAGGGCTTCATAAATAAGCGCCATAATAGGCAGAGTCAGCAGCAGACCTAACGCCCAACTGCTGACTGTCCAACCGAGTCTTTTCATGAACCACTCAAACGGGGGCCCAAGCCCCCGTCTTGTTTATAGATCGAATTTAACTTCGTCTACCAATTGCACGGCGGTTTTAGCATGTTTTGCTACATCAACCAACGGGCGTTTATCGGCAGCGAAATCACCCCAGCCTTTCACCAGTGCAGAAGGTTCAACACCCGCCTTAACTGGATATTCATGATTTACCGACGCATACAGGTGCTGCGCTTCATCACTGGCTAAAAATTCCATCAACTTAATGGCGGCGTCTTTGTTTTTGGCGTGCTTAGCTAAGGCGACTGCGGAAATATTCACGTGGGTGCCACGATCTGCCTGATTCGGGAAGTTAATGTAAACGCCTTCTGCAGTTTCACTATCGTTGTCGTCGCTCAGCATAACGCCATAGTAATAGCTGTTACCCAATGCATAGTCGCACACGCCATCATTCACGGCTTTGATCTGGTCGCGGTCACCGCCTTGAGGCTTTTGTGCCAAGTTGGCTTTTACGCCTTCTAACCAAGTTTTCGTAAATTCAACGCCATGCTCATCAATCATGGAAGACGTTAAGGCCACATTATAAGGATGTTTGCCGCTACGAGTGCAAATTTTTCCTTTGTATTTAGGATCTGCCAACTCTTCATAGGTAATGTCGTCACGTTTACCCACACGATCTTTCGAAGTATAAATGGCACGGGCACGCGTGGTCAGTGCAAACCACTGACCGTCAGCTGCGCGATACTGAGCAGGAATGTTTTCTTCTAAGATTTCGCTCTTAACGGGCTGGGTTAAATCTTTATCAACCACCTCCATTAAGCGGCTCACGTCTACCGTTAACAGCAAGTCTGCGGGTGACAAACGGCCTTCTCGCTCTAAACGCTCACCCATACCGTCTTTTAAAAACACCACATTAACGTCGATACCGGTTTCTTTAGTGAAGGTATCAATAATGGGCTTAATCAAGAAATCTTGACGATTGGAGTAGACATTCACTTCTTCGGCGAAGGCCTGACCAGCAAAACTGGCAACCAACAAGGCAGCGGCAGATAAGGCTAATTTGGTAGACATGCTTAACATCCATTTGCTTGAGTGAGAATAATTACTGTTCAGAAGTATACCTAGCCTCACTTCGTAATCAATAAGCAAACCTCATAAGAATGATAAATACTTCTATCCTCAATATGATTACCTATTGAATCTGAGTCACGGCAGAGCCGCTCAAACATAGAAAAAGGAGGCTCTGCAGATCTCGGCCAACACCGAACGCACGTCATAGAGCTTAAACGATTTGATAATGTCGCAAATCATTTTCGTGGTGAACTTCCAGAGGGGCGAGTTCGCTTGAAAAGTTACAACATTAACACCGTATTCATTAACATTTTATTTTCAATGATTTAGTTACGATGAACGGTTTAACTGGAGCAGAGTGATATGATGTGGCTGCAGTAGAACCACTAAACGCACCACAATGGTGCAATGGAGCCACAATGTTATTTATATCCGCCCGAGTGCAGATCCCCGAACAGGAGCTGGAATTTATTACCATGCGCGCCAGCGGCCCGGGTGGCCAGCATGTCAATAAAACCGACTCGGCGGTACAGTTGCGTTTCGATTACGCCAACAGCCCTAGCCTGCCCGATTTCTATAAAGAGGCGTTGGCGAAGATGAAAGACAATCGAGTCTTGGAGTCGGGTTGGATAATGATCAGGTGCGAAACTCAGCGCAGCCAGCTGATGAATAAAGAAACCGCCAAAGAAGCCTTGGTCAGCTTATTACAGCTTGCGGGTAAGCCAGTAAAAGTACGCCGACCTACTCAGCCCAGTAAAAGCGCCAAGCGCAAGCGCACCGACAGCAAAACGCTCAGAGGAAAAATAAAAAGCGGTAGAGGGAAAGTGCAGATCTAAGTGCTCAGCGGTCAGAAAAAGACTCACTAAAACCAAGAAGAGAGCGAGAGCAGCGTTGAACAGCGGCTGCGTAGACCGAGCTCCTGACGCCGGTCGGAGTCTCGGTTTTGATTGCTACTACTAGCTGCTCGCTTATGGCTGTCTTTTACTTATTGGTACAAAAATCTTGCCACTGCTCTAGCACGCGGGCGAGGTCGTCTAGGCCGCAGCCCGCGTAGAGTTCGTCATCGTAATAGGCCATGCCGTCTTCTAATTCGCTATCAAAAGACAATGCATGAGCACTGATTTCGGCTTCTTCTCGTGTCAGTAGCAGGCTGCATTCACCGTAAGCTCGTTTAAACTCTTGAGTCTCACCTTCTTCTAGCTGCGCAATGACGTCCAATAGTTCGGCGGCTTCAATCATGGTCACCTCATCGGTTAACCAAGCGCCCATCACTTCATGCCCCATGGAAAAACGGGCTCTATGTTGGCCATTTAAATCACGAAAAAACTCAAATTCCACACTGACTCCAGCAGCCGCAACGGCAGACTTAAATAAGAAAGTTGGATTCTACCACTCCCTAGAGTAAGCACGAAGCAAAGCCGTAGCACAAAGAACACAGGGGGTTGCTAAAAAGAGCGGCGCACGGTGCCAGCTATGGTATTAAAAAAGTACATACTTAAATGTAACTCATGCATGCTGTGAGTTGGCCTAATTCTGTCGTCTCACGTAGTCTATGCGCCCTCTACATAGGGCACGGCCTAGGATCAAGAATAACAGCCAGCAATAATAAACAATAAATCAACATAATTGAAACAAAAATATTTATGTGAAAACATCGCCTTTGATGTGAAGACATCCCGGGGCGCTAAGCCATTATTTTCTTGCTACTTACTTTTGGAACGCAGATACCATGAGCCAATCAGCACCAACTCAAGCTCAGACCACGCACAGTGATCTGGTCTACAAGTTACACGATAAACCGCCGGTCATGCAGGCGCTGTTTGCCGCCATTCAGCATTTGCTGGCCTTGTTCGTGGCCGTGATCACGCCGCCTTTGATTATTTGTCAGACGCTGGGCATTCCTGCTCAAGATACCGCGCACATCATTAGCATGTCGTTGTTCATTACCGGCGTGGCGTCTTTTATTCAGATGAAACGTTTTGGTCCCGTGGGCACAGGTTTATTATCCATCCAAGGCACCAGCTTTAACTTCCTGGGTCCCATCATTGCCAGCGGTTTGGCGATGAAAGACGGCGGCGTGACCACTGAAGCCATGCTGGCAGCCATCTTTGGTACTGCGCTACTGGCGGCACCGACCGAAATTATCTTGTCGCGCTTCTTGCACTTGGCCCGTCGCATTATCTCGCCACTGGTCAGCGGCATCATAGTGACACTGATTGGTTTGACGTTAATCCAACTCGGCTTAACTTCGATTGGCGGCGGTTTTGGCGCCATGGCCGACGGCTCTTTTGGTTCATTAGAAAACTTGGCCTTAGCCGGTACCGTGCTGGCCATTATCGTGGTCATGAACTGCATTCCTAATCCCTATGTGCGCTTGTCCTCTATCTTAGTGGCCATGGTGGCCGGCACTGTGCTGGCCATGTTCATGGGTAAAATGCCACCGGCTGTTGAAATGGAAATGGCCGCCATCGCCCTGCCCATCCCAATGAAATACGGCTTAGGCTTCGAAGCGTCGCTGTTTATTCCTTTAGTATTGGTATTCTTGATTACTGCACTTGAAGGTATAGGTGACACCACTGCTACCTCAGAAGTGTCTGGCGAGCCTGTGTCTGGCCCTATCTATATGAAGCGCATTAAAGGCTGCGTGATGGGTGATGGCGTTAACTCCTCTTTGGCGTCTATTTTTAACACCTTCCCCGTTTCTACCTTTAGCCAGAACAACGGTGTTATCCAAATGACCGGCGTGGCCAGCCGTTATGTGGGCTTCTTCGTGGCAGGCATCTTGGTATTAATGGGCTTGTTCCCTGCCATCAGTACCTTAGTGCAGCGCATTCCTGAGCCTGTACTGGGCGGCGCCACCCTGGTGATGTTTGGCTCTATCGCCGCCGCCGGTGTGCGAATTTTATCTCGCGAGCGCTTGGACAGACGCGCGCTGTTTATTATGGCTATCTCGTTCGGTGTGGGTCTGGGTGTGTCTCAGGTGCCTGAGATCATGCAACATATGCCAAGTCTGGTGAAGAACGTCTTCTCTTCTGGCATGGCAGCCGGTGGCATAATCGCCATTATCTTGAACTTGATTATGCCACTTAGCTCAGAAGCTAAAGTGATTGAAGAACAAGAGAAAGCTGAATACTTAGCTCATCGCCTGCAAGAAAAAGCAGATAAGGCACAAAAAAAAGTGAACGCTAGCTAAATAGCTACTCCGCCATTAAGGCACTGTAATTGTAAACCTAGCCGACCGCGCACCCAGTGCAGGTCGGCTTTTTTGTTTTAAAGCATGTAGGTGTGAGGCAAGAAGCGTGAGAAAAAACTGTCTACTCACCTAACTCTTCACCCTTTACTCCTCACGCACTTTAGGGCCCAACGGCGCAGCAGGTTATTTTCATGAGCCATTAGATTAATACTAAACGCACTGTCTACGCTCACGTCTGCTAGCGTTTGGTTCGCGTCCAGCGTTAAACGACAATATTGAGCTGTGACTAGGCTGGTACCTACTTCGACGAAGCCAGGCTTCTGTGCCGCCTTACTGATTTGAAGGAAAAAAACACAGGCTTACTCCATAAAAAAGCCAGCCCCTAGGGGCTGGCTTGAGCACGTTATTCTTTAAAGGTTATGCTAACGAAATGCTTAGATAACTTGTTGAAAAATAACTGTATCGGCTTTTTCTACATAGCTGTCTAGCTGATCGAAATTCAAGTAACGATAAGTATCGGCAGCAGTGGCGTTCAACTGCTCGGCGTAGCTCATGTACTCGGCAACGGTCGGCAACTTACCATGAATGGCAGCCACGGCGGCCAGCTCAGCCGAGGCCAAGAACACGTTAGCGCCTTTACCTAAACGGTTCGGGAAGTTACGCGTCGAGGTGGACACTACAGTGCTGTTGTCCGCCACGCGTGCTTGGTTACCCATGCACAGTGAACAGCCTGGGGTTTCGATGCGTGCGCCCACACGGCCAAAGATGCCGTAGTAGCCTTCGCTGGTCAGCTGATCGCGGTCCATCTTAGTGGGCGGAGCGACCCATAAACGCGTTGGCAACTGGCCTGTGTACTTATCCAGTAACTTACCGGCGGCGCGGAAGTGGCCAATGTTGGTCATGCAAGAACCAATAAAGACTTCTTCAATCACTTCACCGGTTACCTCAGACAACAAACGGGCATCATCTGGATCGTTAGGCGCACACAAGATAGGCTCTTTGATGGCGCTCATGTCGATTTCTAATACATGGGCGTATTCAGCATCTGCATCCGCTGCCATCAACTCAGGATTGGCCAGCCATGCTTCCATCCCCTGAATACGACGCTCAATAGTGCGACGATCGCCGTAACCTTCGGCAATCATCCATTTGAGCATGACGATGTTCGAGCTTAAGTATTCGGCAACCGGCTCTTTGTCCAACTTGATGCTACAACCGGCGGCAGAGCGCTCGGCGGTGGCGTCTGCCAGCTCAAAGGCTTGCTCAACTTTCAGCTGTGGCAGGCCTTCAATTTCTACGATGCGACCGGAAAACTCGTTAATCTTATTGGTTTTATCCACGGTCAGCAGACCGTTTTTAATCCCAAAGTAAGGGATGGCGTGCACCAAGTCGCGCAGCGTAATACCGGGCTGCATTTCACCTTTAAAACGCACCAGAATCGATTCTGGCATATCCAATGGCATCACACCGGTGGCGGCGGCAAACGCCACTAAGCCGGAACCTGCTGGGAAGGAAATACCGATGGGGAAACGGGTGTGCGAGTCACCACCTGTACCAACGGTATCCGGCAGCAACATGCGGTTTAACCAAGAGTGAATAACACCATCCCCTGGGCGCAATGACACACCACCACGGTTCATGATGAAGTCTGGCAATGTGTGGTGGGTGTTCACGTCAATCGGCTTAGGATAAGCCGAGGTGTGACAGAAAGACTGCATGGTTAAGTCGGCAGAAAAGCCCAAGCAGGCTAAGTCTTTCAGCTCATCACGGGTCATGGGACCTGTGGTGTCTTGTGAACCAACCGTGGTCATTTTTGGCTCGCAGTATTGGTTAGGACGTATGCCCTTCACGCCACACGCCTTACCAACCATCTTCTGCGCCAATGTAAAGCCTTTGCTCGATTCAACCACTGCGGCTGGGCGCTTAAATACGCTTGAGACCTCAAGACCCAATGCTGCGCGCGCTTTATCGGTCAAACCACGGCCAATAATCAGCGGAATACGGCCACCGGCACGGACTTCATCGAGCAAGACGTCGGTTTTCAGGCTAAAGGTGCTTAATACTTGGTCGCTGTTATGAGCACAAATTTTGCCCTCATAAGGATAAATATCAATCACATCGCCCGTGTGCAGCTTATCCACATCGCATTCGATGGGCAGCGCACCTGCATCTTCCATGGTGTTAAAGAAAATAGGGGCAATTTTATTACCGATACAAATACCACCGGCACGCTTATTAGGCACAAACGGAATATCATCGCCCATGTGCCACAGCACTGAGTTAGTCGCAGACTTACGGCTTGAGCCGGTGCCGACTACGTCGCCCACGTAAACTAATGGGAAACCTTGGGCTTTAAGCGCTTCTAGCTCTTTAATCGGGCCAATCACACCATCTTGATCTGGCACTATGTCGGGGCGGGCGTTTTTCAACATCGCCAGCGCGTGCAGTGGAATATCGGGACGAGACCAAGCATCTTGTGCTGGAGATAAGTCATCTGTGTTGGTTTCGCCAGGTACCTTGAATACGCGCATGCTGATTTTTTCAGCTAATGGTGCGCGCTCTAAAAACCACTCGGCATCGGCCCACGACTGCATCACTTGTTTGGCGAAGGCATTACCAGCCTTGGCTTTTTCTTCCACATCGTGAAAGGCATCAAACATCAATAAGGTGTGGCTTAAGGCTTTGGCAGCAATCGGCGCCAAGGCCTCAACGTCTAACAGCTCGACCAAAGGCGCAATATTGTAACCGCCTTGCATGGTACCCAGCAGCTCAGTGGCTTGGGCCGCAGAAACCACAGGTGAGCTCACTTCACCTTTCGCTACAGCCGCTAAAAAGCCGGCCTTTACATAAGCGGCTTCATCTACACCCGGCGGAATGCGGGTAGACAGTAATTCGTAAAGAAAGGCTTCTTCGCCAGCGGGGGGATTTTTAAGTAACTCAACCAAAGCGGCGACTTGCTCAGCGTTAAGAGGTTGAGCAACCACTCCCTCAACGGCACGTTCTGCGACGTGTTTACGATAGGCTTCAAGCACGACTGTATCCTCTTATTATATTCGCCATCTTGGCGGTAATATCCTTGTTGGAGGGATGTAGTGTTCAACCGGTAGCGCTAAACCTAAGGCTTAAGTTTCCTCAGTTCAGACCACTAGCTTCACCCCACACGAACGTGACGCCAGTATATAAGTTTTAACGCTAAATTAAAATCTAGCCCCCGGCGCTTTACACAAAACCGCGACTAAACGCGCCTTTGTAACTTTATGGGGCCTCTATCTGCAGGTTACTTCACAGATAGACCAAAGATAGTGTTGTGGATAAAGTACGATGCTAAAAAAACACCCGCCTGTGAGGGCGGGTGTTAGGTTTAATTTTTATCTTACGGCTTAAAGCTTATCGCTGACGGCGACGCTGTTTAGGGTAATTGAAAACGATTAATCAGACGTTGCAGCTCGCTACCTTGGCGGGCCAGCTCATTACTGCTGGCGGCGGTTTGTTCGGTAGCAGCGGCGGAATGATCCGACACCTCGCGAATGCTAAACACAGAGCGATTAATCTCTTCGGCAACCGTGCTTTGCTCTTCGGCGGCGGTGGCGATTTGATTATTCATCTGCTGGATGTGCGATACCGAGCTGGTGATAGCATGAATCGACTCACCCGCTTCGTTGGCCAGCGTCACAGTGGCCGTGGCCATAGCCGAGCTAACTTCCATCATCACCACCGACTCTTGGGCTTTCTTTTGCAGGCCTTTAATAAGGATTTCAATTTCAGAGGTGGCTTGTTGCGTACGTTGCGCTAACGCTCGCACTTCATCGGCGACGACCGCAAAGCCACGGCCTTGTTCACCGGCGCGGGCCGCTTCTATGGCCGCATTCAATGCCAGCAAGTTAGTTTGCTCCGCCACGCCTTTGATCACATCTAAGATGCTACCTATGTTCATACTCTCGGCTTCAAGCTGATTAATGGTCTGTAATGACGCACTTATGTCAGCAGAGAGCTTATCGATTTGTTCGATCGTTTTGAGTACTTGAAGATCGCCCTCATTGGCTTGACCATCGGCGGCGCGCGCCGAGTCAAAGGCGGTTTCGGCGTTACGTGCCACTTCTTGTACGGTGGCGGCCATTTCGTTCATGGCAGTGGACACTTGCTCCAGCTCGGTGCGCTGTTGGTTAACACCGATACGGCTTTGCTCTGACACCGCAGATAGCTCTTCCGCCGAGGCGGCAATGTGGCTGGCACTGTTACTCAGGTCGCCTATTACTTGACGCAAATTAAGGGTCATGATTTGCATCTGATCCATCAACTTACCCAGTTCATCGCCTCGGTTATGGTGAATATCTTGGCTCAGATCACCGTCGGCAATACGATTGGCTTGTTTAATGAGTAGGCCTAAAGGATTCACTATGCCGCGAGTGATGACGACGGCAAACAGCACGCCCATGGCTAAACCAATAAGGCTGATCAGCAAGATAATAAACTTGGCCTGAGCGCTATCCTGTTTCATGTGATCGTGCTGTATTACCAATAATTCCTCTGTTTTATTAGCAATGTTAATAGCATGTTCGGTAATGCGTCGATCCGTTGCAGCCAGATTATTAACGACCTCGACCAAATTCCGCTGCTGCTCGGCAAATTCCTTCAGTTGCGCAACCAGCGCTTGAATATCAGCGTCATCTTGTATCAATAAGCGGTTCTCCAGCGTACTGATCAAGCCATTAAGCTGCGCATCCAGATGAGTGGCGGTGGCTTCCTTACGGTAAAGGGCAAAGTCTTTCTGATCTAAACGCATATCGGTCAGACTCACCAACCAGTTCACAGCCGAGCTGTCACGAGCACGCAGACGCCCCGCTTTTTGTTGGGCCGACGCCCCTATCTCATCCAGTTTTGCTAGGTAACCATGGAAGCGTTCATTGAAATCCACCATAGTGCCAAGCTCGGCTTCATAGAAGTTAATGCCGGCCACAATCTCGTTAATGATGGCCTGATCCTTGGGTTGGGAGATCAACTTTTCCAGCTGCTCAGCCTCAACTCTGGCATGGTTAACGTGCTCTTTAGCCTGTTCTAATTGCCCCTTATCGTTAAGCAGCATGTAGTTTTTCTGAAAGAAGCGCGCCTTGCTCACCAAGAGATCAACTTCAGCGGCGCGATCTAGTTTATCTGAACGATCTAAGACAGAAGTCAGCGAATTAAAACTCACCACAGCGGTGATCAGAGTGGCCAGCAACACTATGGCAAAACCCAATGTCAGCTTCGATCTCACACTTACATGAGCCAATTTTGATAGCATAATTATTATCCTGTGGTGAGTGAATGAGTTTATCGCAAGAATCATATCGACCACACAGAGCAAAACATGAAGATAAAGTCTATAAAAATTGACTATTTCGCGATTTAAGGCTTGTTTTCCAAAAATAACTTCTCGTATGAGACTGTATCTCAGCAAAAAAAACGCCCAGCTGATGCTGGGCGTTTATTGTTATTTGAATTTTCAGGTTAAAAGAAGCTTACTTCTTTTTCGCCTTAGGATTTGGCATGTCGGTGATGGAGCCTTCAAACACCTCGGCCGCCATACCCACAGACTCATGTAGAGTCGGGTGAGCATGAATGGTCAAGGCGATATCTTCTGCATCCGCACCCATTTCAATAGCCAAACCGATTTCGCCCAACAGCTCGCCGGCGTTAGTACCAATAGTGGCACCACCCAGTACACGATGCGTGTCTTTGTCGAAAATCAGCTTAGTCATACCAAACGCTGAGTCAGAAGCGATGGCACGGCCTGACGCCGCCCAAGGGAAAGTAGCAACTTCAACGTTCAAGCCTTGCTCTTTCGCTTCTTTCTCGGTCACACCAACCCAAGCGACTTCTGGCTCGGTATAAGCGATCGATGGGATCACTTTAGGATCGAAGTAGTGGTTCAGACCTGAGATAACCTCGGCGGCCACGTGACCTTCATGCACACCTTTATGGGCTAACATCGGCTGACCGACGATATCGCCAATGGCGTGAATGTGCGGCACGTTGGTACGCAGCTGTTTGTCGACGCGAATGAAACCACGCTCATCGACGTTAACACCGGCTTTCTCGGCGTCCAGCAACTTACCGTTTGGCACACGACCGATAGCCACCAAAATGGCGTCATAAACGGTAGTGGCGCTCACGCCTTTCTTGTCTTCCATGGTTACGTGAATACCGTCGTCTTTGGCGGCAACGGCGGTAACCTTGGTTTCAAGCATCAGGTTGAACTTGTCTTTCACCTGTTTGGTGTAGATCTTGATCAAGTCTTTGTCGGCTGCGGGAATAACTTGGTCGAACATCTCAACCACGTCAATCTTAGAGCCCAGCGAGTAGTACACGGTACCCATTTCTAGGCCGATAATACCGCCGCCCATTACCAACAGCTTCTCTGGAATTTCGCGCAACTCTAGTGCACCAGTTGAATCCCAAACCCGTGGATCTTCGTGCGGGATGAAAGGCAACTGAATCGGACGAGAACCCGCAGCAATAATGGCGTTCTCGAAGTTGATGGTGGTGTTACCGCCCTCGCCTTCTACCACTATGGTGTTAGGGCCAGTGAACTTGCCGTAGCCGTTCACTACCTTAACTTTACGCATCTTAGCCATGCCACCCAAACCTTGGGTTAACTGGCCAATCACTTTTTCTTTGTGATTGCGGATCTGATCCAGATCGATTTGCGGCGCGGCAAAAGTAACGCCGTGGCTGCCCATCATCTTGGCTTCTTCCATTACTTTAGCGATGTGTAACAAGGCCTTAGAAGGAATACAACCCACGTTCAGACATACGCCACCCAGTGTTGAGTAACGCTCAACCAATACGGTTTCTAGCCCTAAGTCGGCAGCACGGAATGCCGCAGAATAACCGGCAGGGCCCGAGCCCAATACCACGACCTGAGCTTTAACTTCTTGACTCATGGTGACCTCTATTATGATTTTTAGCTCCGTTCAAGCATGGCTACAAGCCTAAACTCAATACGACCACGCAGCTCAACGGGCCAAAGTTTACTGTTCTGAAATACAAAAGAAAGTAAAAAGGCAGGCAAGTGCCTGCCTTGTCACATTAAAGGGCTAAACGACGCAGGTCGCTTAACACACCACTCATCAAGGTGATGAAACGCGCGCCATCGGCGCCGTCAATCACACGGTGGTCATAAGACAGAGCCAGTGGCTGCATCAAACGAGGTTCGAACTCTTTGCCGTTCCAAACAGGCTTAATGCTTGATTTGGATACGCCCAAGATAGCCACTTCAGGTGCGTTCACGATAGGCGTGAACTGAGTGCCACCAATGCCGCCCAAAGACGAAATGGTGAAACAACCACCCTGCATGTCGGCGCCAGTCAGCTTACCGTCACGGGCTTTCTTGGAGATTTCGCCAAGCTCGATAGCCAGCTCACGAATGCCTTTCTTGTTCACATCGCGCACTACTGGTACGACCAAACCGTTTGGCGTATCAACCGCCACACCGATATTGATGTACTTCTTCATTACCAAAGACTGTTCGTCATCGGATAAAGAAGAGCAGAACTTAGGATACGCTTCCAGCGCCTTAGCAGCGGCCTTCATAATGAAGATCAGCGGGGAAATCTTATAACCCAGCTTCAGCTTATCGGCGATGGCGTTTTCAGTTTTACGGAACTCTTCCAGTTCAGTGATATCGGTTTCGTCAAACTGCGTCACGTGTGGGATTTTCACCCAGTTGCGGTGCAGGTTAGGACCCGAGATCTTCTGAATGCGGGTCATTGGCACCACTTCAACTTCACCAAACTTGGCGAAATCTACTTTTGGCCATGCCAGCACGGCCATGCCGCCGCCCGCAACTGCAACACCGGCAGGCTGACTTGCAACTTGCTTGATGATGCCTTTAACGTAGCTTTGCACGTCTTCTTTCAGGATACGGCTCTTAGGACCGGTAGCGGCAACCTTAGACAGGTCAACACCAAATTCACGGGCTAAGCGGCGTACCACAGGCGTGGCGTGCACATAAGCGTTGTTCTCTACGAACTCGGCTTTAGCAGACTGCGCTGGCGCAGCAGGAGCCGCTTTTGGCGCAGCTGCTGGCGCGCTGGCAACAGGAGCCGCTGCAGGGGCAGCAGCAACCGGTGCAGCTTGGCCGGCAACTTCAAAGACCATAACCAGAGAACCGGTATTTACTTTATCGCCAACCTTGATCTTAATTTCTTTAACCACGCCACCAAACGGGGCTGGTACTTCCATTGACGCCTTGTCACCTTCTACGTTCAGAATGGACTGTTCGGCTTCAACGGTGTCGCCCACGGAAACCATGATTTCAGTCACTTCGACTTCATCACCGCCGATGTCTGGCACGTTCACGTCTTTGGCTTGCGGTGCTGCTGGTGCTGCCGGAGCAGCAGTAGGCGCGGTCGCAGCAGGGGCTGAAGCTGCAGGAGCCGAGGCGCCTGCTACTTCGAAGACCATGATCTGTGAACCCGTCTTAACCTTGTCGCCAACGGCCACTAAGATCTCAACCACTTTACCTGCAGAAGGCGACGGGATTTCCATAGAAGCCTTATCGCCTTCTACGCCAATCAGCGTCTGCTCTTCAGTTACTGTGTCGCCCACGGCCACGTTGATTTCGGTGACTTCAACTTCGTCATCACCAATATCAGGCACGCTCACGTCTTGGCGCGCTGCAGTGGCAGGGGCCGCCGCAGGTGCTGCAGCCGCTGGAGCTTCTGCCGCAGCAGTAGGGGCGGTAGCGCCACCCTCTTCTGCTTCGAATACCATGATCAAAGAACCGGTATTGATGGAATCGCCAAGGGCAACTTTAATTTCTTTAACCACACCCGCGCTTGGGGCAGGTATTTCCATGGAGGCTTTGTCGCCTTCCACGGTGAGTAGTGACTGCTCAAGTTCTACACGGTCGCCCACGGCCACCATGATTTCGGTCACTTCTACCTCGTCTGTGCCGATATCTGGCACCAGAATATCTCTAGACATTTATTGCCCCTTTATGCGTACAGCGGGTTGATCTTATCAGCGTCAATGCCGAACTTCACAATGGCATCAGCAACAACTTTCTTGTCCAACGTGCCTTGCTTAGCCAGCTCGGTCAGTGCAGCAAGTACGATATAGTGCTTGTTCACTTCGAAGTGGCGACGCAGGTTATCACGGCTATCTGAACGGCCGAAACCATCGGTGCCCAATACCTTGTAGCTTACTGAAGGCATGAAACCGCGCACTTGTTCGGCGTAGTTCTTCATGTAGTCAGTCGCAGCAATAGCAGGCTCTTTGCCCATTACTTGTGCAATGTAAGGTACACGCGCTTCTTCAGTTGGGTGCAGCATGTTCCAGCGCTCAACGTCCTGACCGTCACGGGTCAATTCGTTGAATGAAGGCACACTGAAGATGTCAGATGCGATGCCGTATTCTTCTGACAGAATGGCGGCAGCTTGGCGCACGTCGTTCAAGATAGTGCCTGAACCCATCAGCTGTACTTTGCCTTTGCTACCGGCAACTGTATCCAACTTATAAATACCCTTACGAATACCTTCTTCGGCGCCTGCAGGCATAGCTGGCTGATGGTAGTTTTCGTTCAGAGTAGTGATGTAGTAGTAGATGTTCTCTGGGTTATCACCGTACATACGACGCAAGCCGTCTTGTACGATAACCGCTACTTCATACACATAAGTTGGATCATAAGTAATACAGTTAGGAATAACACTGGCTTGAATATGGCTGTGGCCATCTTCGTGTTGCAGACCTTCACCGTTCAGTGTCGTACGACCTGAAGTACCACCGATCATGAAACCACGAGCCTGTTGGTCACCGGCTGCCCAGCACAAGTCGCCAACGCGTTGGAAACCGAACATGGAGTAGTAGATGTAGAACGGGATCATCGGGAAATCGTTGGTGCTGTAAGAGGTCGCAGCGGCTAACCATGAAGAAGTTGCACCCAGCTCGTTGATACCTTCTTGCAGTACCTGGCCTTTGATGTCTTCTTTGTAGTAAGCAACTTGCTCACGGTCTTGCGGCGTGTATTGCTGACCGTTAGGGCTGTAGATACCGATTTGACGGAACAGACCTTCCATACCAAAGGTACGGGCTTCATCGGCCAAAATTGGCACTATGCGCTCACCAATGGACTTGTTCTTCAGCATGATGTTTAAGGCACGCACGAACGCCATTGTGGTAGAAACTTCACGAGACTGCTCGCCCAGCAAAGAATCAAACTCAGACAGCTCAGGAATTTGCAGCTTGTCAGTGGTTTCTGGTAAACGAGTAGGCAAGTAGCCTTTCAAAGCGTTACGGCGGGCATGCAGGTATTCGTGCTCGCGGGTGCCTTCTTTGATTTCGATATACGGCAGATCAACGATGTCTTCGTCGCTTACTTCCAGATTGAAACGGTCACGGAAGTGCTTAACGGACGACATGTCCATGTTCTTAACCTGGTGGGCAATGTTCTTGCCTTCAGCCGCTTCACCCATGCCGTAACCTTTAATGGTTTTGGCCAAGATAACGGTCGGCTTGCCTTTGGTCTCGGCCGCATTTTTGTACGCAGCGTACATTTTAGCAGGATCGTGACCACCACGGTTCAGAGCGAAGATATCTTCGTCAGACATATCTTTGACCAGTTCTAAGGTCTCAGGATATTTGCCGAAGAAGTGCTGACGCACGTAGGCACCGTCTTTCGACTTAAATGTCTGATAGTCACCGTCTACGGTTTCGTTCATCAGTTGTACCAGCTTACCGCTCTTATCTTTAGCGAGCAGCTCGTCCCAACGACGACCCCAGATAACCTTAACCACGTTCCAGCCAGCACCGTTAAAGATACCGTCCAGTTCGTTGATGATCTTACCGTTACCAATTACAGGACCGTCGAGGCGCTGCAGGTTACAGTTGATAATGAAGCACAGGTTGTCCAGCTTTTCGCGGGCCGCGATAGTGATCACGCCTTTGGATTCTGGCTCATCCATTTCACCGTCGCCCAAGTAGGCGTAAACGCGCTGCTCAGAACAGTCTTTCAGACCACGGTTAGTCAGATATTTCAAGAAACGTGCTTGATAAATGGCGTTCAACGGACCCAGACCCATAGATACGGTCGGGAACTGCCAGAAGTCAGGCATCAGTTTCGGGTGCGGGTAAGAAGGAATGCCCTTGCCGTCTACTTCTTGACGGAACATGTCCAACTGAGCGGCACTTAAGCGGCCTTCAACAAACGCACGAGCATAAATGCCTGGCGAGATATGACCTTGGAAGAACACCAAGTCGCCGCCGTCTTTTTCGTTACGGGCGCGGTAGAAGTGGTTAAAGCCCACTTCATACATAGTGGCACTGGACGAGTAAGAAGCCATGTGGCCACCCAAGTCCAGATCTTTTCTAGAGGCGCGTAACACGATCATCACTGAGTTCCAGCGGATAATAGCGCGGATACGACGTTCCAGATCCCAGTTACCCGGATACTCAGTCTCGTCTTCAGACTTGATGCTGTTGACGTAGTCTGAGTGGGCATTTCTGGCCACTGCTACACCGGATTTAATGGCTTTAGTGGTGAGACGCTCATAAATGTACTGGGCGCGCTCAGGTCCTTCTTGACGGATCAACGATTCAAGAGAGTCTAACCACTCTTGAGTTTCGATTGAATCCACATCGTTATTCAGGATATCAGACATGGCTGTTTCCTATCTCGTTTGGGGCTCATGCCCATGGGTGTCATCAGTGCCGAAGGCATTGTCATTCCTGCTGCCTATTACGGCGTAAAGAGCGCTGAATACGGCTCTCTTCACGCTGAATATCCAGCAGAGTTTCTTCAATAAAAGCCAGATGATCGTGACATGCATCTCTGGCTTGTTCCGGTTCTCGCGACAGTATGCATTGGATCAGATTTGCGCGATGCACGCGGATCTTTTCCACCATACCGGCACGTCGGTTTAAAATTTTGATATTGCGCAAGATACTGGACTCCAGCAGCGGCTGTATGGCGCGCAGCAGGTGTAACAACACCACGTTGTGAGCCGCTGCGGCGACCGCGATATAAAATTCAGCGGCGGCGGCGGCTTCAGCGGGTAAGTCACCCAGTTCTTGTGCTTGTACTATGGCTAACTGTGCTGCACGTATAGCATCGAAGTCAGCTTCGTTGCCGCGCATGGCGGCATAAAAAGCGGAGATACCTTCCATGGTATGACGAAACTCCAGCATGTCGTATTGCGACTCCGGATGTTCCGCCAGCAGCTGAAACAAAGGGTCAGCCAGTCCTTTAGTCAGGGCATTTTGTACATAAGTGCCACCACCCTGACGTCGAGAAACCAAACCTCTTGCTTCCAGCAATTGGATGGCTTCTCGTACCGAAGGTCGAGATACGGCATATTGCTCTGCAAGCTCGCGCTCTGGTAACAAACGTTGTCCGGGCTGCAAGCTGCCTTCTACTATCATCTGCTCAATTTTGGCGGCGATAGTATCGGCAAGTTTTGGCTGCTTAATACGCTGATTCGACATTAACTCGGCTTATATTGGTAAGACCAATTGACACTGTTAAAAAAAGGTATCATTGCGCGGCTAAAATGTCCAATAAATTAATTTAAATTGGACACAATAGTGTAAAAAATCGTCAGCATTTTAGACCAATGCCTAAGGCTAGCCTAGTCTCGAAAAAACGCAAATCAGAATAATTGATAATGGCTTTTTTACTACTTTTTATTCAGCAACCCGTAACGATAGATCCAAGGCTTGCACATGCTTGGTCAGGGCGCCCACAGAAATAAAATCTATCCCAGTAGCGGCGAAGCTGGCGATGGTGTCCAGCGTCACATTACCCGACACTTCTAACTTAGCCGCACCTTTGGTTAGCGCCACGGCGGCGCGCATGTCTTGAGTGCTGAAGTTATCGAGCATAATAATATCGGCGCCAGCCTGCAGCGCTTGTTCTAACTCCGCCAGTGACTCCACTTCTACTTCCACGGATTTTTCTGGCTGCAAGCGACGAGCCTCGGCTACGGCCTTATCGATACCGCCACAGGCAAAGATATGATTTTCTTTGATCAGATAAGCATCAAATAGACCAATTCGGTGATTATGGCCGCCGCCACAGGTGACCGCGTATTTCATCGCCAGTCGCAAACCTGGCAAGGTTTTACGGGTATCGAGCAAGCGGCATTGAGTGCCAACCAATTGCTGCACATAGCTGCGCGTAATGGTAGCCACGCCTGATAAGGTTTGAATAAAGTTGAGCGCAGTACGTTCGCCAGTCATGATGGCGCGGGCGGGCCCGGTCAGCGTTAACAATCGCTGATTAGCGGTGACCGCATCGCCATCTTTAACCAGCCACTGCAACTCAACTTCACCACCAAGTTGACGAAAGGTTTCTTGCGCGAAGGCTTGGCCGCAAAACACTCCGTCTTCGCGGGTGATCAAATGCGCGACGACTATTTCATGTTCGGGTAATAGCTGAGCGGTAATATCGCGCGTCGCATCTAAGGTGCCACCCAAGTCTTCGGAGAGAGCCGCGGTGACATTAAAACGGACTTCTTTTTCTAACATAGCTTGTTCCAACATAGTTTTTTCCAACATAGCTTGTTCCAGCATTGCTTTCCCGTATAAGAAATAGCCTGTTATTCCACTGTTTATGATTAGTCCCCTTCTGGGAGCTGTCAGTTGGTTGATCTTATCTTTAACTTCCAGATTCTGACTTACCACTTCCAGCTTTCTTTACTTCAGCGTCTTATGGTCAGTTGGCCATTGCGTTGAATAAGCTCAAATTGACGCAAGGCGTTCATGCCTAACAATATTTCAGTACTGTCACTGGGCATAATAACGGCGTTCAAATCGTACAAGGTGAAAGGCCCTAAAGACAGGGTTTTTATGCGAGTGGCGTATCCTGTAACCGTGCCCGCTGCCGTACTTAAGCTCAGCTCTCGGCCTTGCTTTAACTGTAATTTGGCCGCCAACGCCTGCGGCACCGCCACTTGGGTGGCGCCCGTATCTAACAGCAAGACCACATCCAAACCGTTGATCTGACCGCTGGCCAAATAATGGCCACGATTATTTTGCTCCAACACTATGGTCTGGGCATCAAGCTGGCGGATAGCTTGGTTAGGATTGCTATCGTGGGTAAACTTTTGCTGAAAAAACCACGTCAACAGACCTAATGCCAACACCCATACCATTAGCCACATAATGAGCCCTAATCGACGTTGCATATGCTCTCCTGCTCATCTGGCGACACCCTGTTGGCTTATCAGCAATAGGTTGCTTGCCGCTTATGTTTACTTGCCGGGTTCGGGCTTAGCCTCTTACTATAGGGCTTATTTGACTGGTACTAGAGGCTCACATGACTCGTTCGCTAATGTTAACTGATGACGGCTGGTTGCAGCCTGCTCGCCACTGCCCCTCGCCGCACTTTGATGACAGACCTGAGCAAGAAGTGTCTTTATTAGTGGTACACAGCATTAGCCTGCCGCCGGGACAGTTTGGCGGCCCCTATATCGACCAGCTGTTTTTGGGACAATTGAATCCAGATGATGATGCTTATTTTGTTGGCATTCAACATCTTAAAGTCTCGGCGCATTGCTTGATCCGCCGTGATGGCGAGCTGGTGCAATATGTTTCGCTGCACAAGCGCGCTTGGCATGCGGGCCAATCTTGCTTTCAAGACCGCGAACGCTGCAATGACTTTGCCATCGGCATCGAGCTAGAAGGCACAGATACAGGTACTTTTACCCCAGCTCAATATCACACCCTAACGACCGTCACGAAATTTATTCAGCAGCAATTTCCCGCCATTACACCGGCCCATATCGTCGGCCACAGCGACATAGCACCGGGCCGTAAGACAGATCCGGGCACCGGCTTTGATTGGGATTTCATTGAGAATCTAAACCCTAATGCATGAATTGCAGAAGCGATACGTTCGTGGCTCACAGCCGCAAACTGGTCACTTATTCGCCACATTTACTGTTCGTTGCTACCTTTAAGGGCACCTCGCATTGCCAGCAAGGAAGCCGCTGGCACTATTCATAACGATTTATCGGTCAAGGATGACACATTATGAAGCAGCCTATTAGCACGCGATCAAGCCTAGGTTTTACCCTAATCGAACTTATGATAGTGGTGGCCATTGTGGCCATACTCGCGGTGATCGCCCTACCCGCCTACCAAAGTTATATCCAACGCGCTCGCTTCTCCGAAGTCATTGCCGCCGCCGGCCCCGCCAAGACTGCCATCGATGTTTGCGTGCAAATTAGTGGTACTAACTGTGCCGCAGCAGGTAATAGCGCCGTCCCTCTCACGGCGGTAGAAACCGATTACGTGGAAAAAGTGGAGGTAACGGGTACAGGTCCATGGGTAATTACCGCCACGGCAAAAACAACCCTCGGCGGCTCTACTTTTACCCAAGAAGGCACTGCAGATAATGGTCGTGTCATCTGGAAAAATAATCCGACCTCTGCTCCCAGCTCCTGCATCGACAACAACCTATGCTAACCAGCGCTATGTTAACCACTCAGGGCTTAGCGCGCAGCTTGTTGGTTGCCGCTAAGCTAACCCCCGCTGAATTGGAGCAGGCGCTCTCCCAAGTCCAGCAAGAAGCAAAGCCGCTGAGCACTGTGCTCGTCGAGCGAAAATTACTGTCCAGTGATGAGCTGGCTCAATTTTGTGCCCACCATTACGGCTTAACGCTGTGGGATTTAAATAGCCTCAATGGCCAAGACGTGCCACCGCAATATTTGAGCATGGACTTAATTGAACGTCATCATGCGCTGCCCGTGCTCTTGCAAGATAATGTCTTGTATTTGGCCATGGCGGATCCCAGCAATGTACTGGCATTAGAGGACTTTAGTTTTCGGTTTAATGTGGTCACAGATGCAAGGCTGGTAGAAGAAACTAAGTTAGCCCTGCGGCTACAGCAGCTACAGCGCGGCGATGAGCCGCATCTGGTCGACTTAACTCATAACGCAGAGTCAGACGCCTTAGCGCTGCCCGCTGAAGAAACAGCCTTGGATGACGATGATGCGCCTATCGTGCGCTATATCCAGCAAGTGTTGCTCGATGCGGTACGCAAAGCCGCTTCTGATATTCATTTTGAGCCTTATGAGCGCTTTTATCGGATTCGTTTTCGTATCGACGGCCTGTTACATGATGTAGCTTCCCCACCCAGTCAGCTGGCTAACCGCTTTGCCGCACGACTCAAAGTGATGGCGCGCCTCGATATTGCCGATCGCCGCCAACCCCAAGATGGCCGTATTAAACTGCAACTAAGCCGCCACCAATCCATTGATATGCGCGTGAGCAGCCTACCGACCCAAGCAGGGGAGAAAATTGTGCTGCGCCTGCTCGATAGCGCAGTGACTAAACTAGATATTCACCAGCTGGGATTTGAGACGTCACAAAAAGCGGATTATTTGCGCGCGCTACATTTATCTCAAGGATTAATTCTGGTAACAGGCCCCACCGGCTCAGGCAAAACCGTGTCGCTGTATACGGGGTTAAGTATCTTAAATACGGTGAGCCGTAATATATCCGCTGCCGAAGACCCCATTGAAATTATTATGCCGGGCATTAATCAGGTACAAATTAACCCCAAAGCTGGTTTAGGTTTCGCTCAAGCGCTCAGAGCCTTCTTAAGACAAGACCCAGATATTATTATGGTGGGCGAAATCCGCGATTTGGAAACTGCAGAAATTGCCATCAAGGCGGCACAAACCGGCCATCTAGTCCTCTCTACTTTACACACCAACTCCGCTACCGACACCCTAACTCGCCTCAGTAGTATGGGCCTCGCCGCTTATAATATTGCTTCTTCGGTTAGCCTGATCATTGCCCAACGCTTAGCCCGAAAACTCTGCCCCCACTGTAAACAACCCGAGTCATTATCGGCACAACAATTAGCCTTAGTGGGATTTAACAGTAGCTGTCAGGAACTCGATGGCGCGAATGGCACAGACGCCACGCTTAACAAGCATGACATTAATTTATACCAAGCCTGCGGCTGCGCCTTATGTACCGACGGCTACAAAGGCCGCATCGGCATTTATGAAGTGTTAGCCATGGATCAACACTTAGCTGGGCTAATGCTCAGCGGCGCCGACGCCTCAGCACTGGCACGAGCCGCGGCCTCTTCTGGCATGCTAACCCTACGCCAAGCCGCATTGGCTAAGGCACAACAAGGTGTGATTAGCTTGGCGGAAGCCAATCGTATTACTCAATAAACAGGCACACTCTAGGTCGCCAAAACACACGGTAAGCAACCTTTCCCCATGCTGCTGGAGGTAGCCCATGGCTAAAAAACAGCGCTATCACTGGCAAGGCATTAACAAAAATGGCCAAACTGTGTCTGGTATAATGTATGAGTCCAGCCAATTAGCCGTTAAATATCAATTACAACGCCAAGGCATTCAGCCCATTCGGGTACAACGCAAACGAAGCAGTTTATTCAACCACGCAAATCAAACCATTCGCGCGGCAGACATAGCCCTGATAACTCGTCAATTGGCGACTATGTTGCAAGCGGGTATACCGCTGCTACAAAGCTTGCAGCTTATCGCCAGAACCGCCACCAAGACCTCGCTGGCACATTTAATTAACTTGCTCGCCATAGACGTAGAAAGTGGCCAACCCTTATCGCTGGCTCTTAAACAATTTCCTGCGCAATTTAATGATCTCTATTGCGACCTAGTACAAGCTGGCGAGCAAATGGGGGAACTGGCGCAAGTCTTTGCACAATTAGCCGTGTACGCAGAAAAAGCAGAACAGTTAAAAATTAAAATAAAGAAGGCACTGTTTTATCCAGCGTTAGTATTGGTGGTCGCAGCTGTGGTCACCGCCATCTTATTGCTGTGGGTAATACCGCTGTTTGAGGAGATGTACGACAATTTTGGCGCGCCTTTGCCTTTGTTTACTCAGGCCGTGATCGGCTTGTCCCGTGGCTTGCAAATCTACGGTGGCTATCTCGTGGTGGCGCTCGTGGTGCTCGGCTATGGATTTATGAAAGCTCGACGCAGCTCTCAACAATGGCGCCAGCGCCAAGATCGCCTATTGCTCAAGCTGCCGTTGTTAGGGGGCATATTAAAAAAGGCCGCCTTAACTGGCTTTGCTCGCACGTTAGCCGCCACCTTCGCCGCCGGTATCCCTTTAATTGAAGGCCTAATATTGTCAGCTGGTGCCTGCGGTAACCGCGTGTACCGACAAGCGGTATTGCAGGCTCGCAATGATGTTATAGCCGGTCTGCCACTGCATCAGGCATTGGCCGCCAGTCAGCTTTTCCCCGAGCTACTGGTGCAGTTAACCATGATTGGGGAGGAAACCGGTGTGATTGACGATATGATGCAGAAAGTGGCGAGTATTTATGAAGCCGAGGTCGATACCACAGTCGGGGCCTTGGCCAGTTTAATTGAGCCTGTGATGATGCTGGTATTAGGAATTTTGGTTGGCGGTTTAGTAATAGCCATGTACCTTCCCATCTTCGGCTTGGGTAATGCAATCAATTGATACCTGAGGTTAAAAACTCGTACCATCGGTACTTGAATGGACGTATATACACTCAAAGGATTCAAAATGGCTATGTTAAGCCAGTGGCTAACTCAGGATCTGCTCTCTCTTTATATTATGGTTACTTTGTGTGGTTTATCAGTGGGTAGCTTTTTAAATGTGGTTATTTACCGATTGCCGGTCATGCTAAAGCGTGAATGGCAGCAAGATTGTGCCGAACTAAACGGCAATTCAGCATCCGAACAAGAAACCTTTAATCTCTGTACCCCAAGGTCCCGCTGCTCCCACTGCCAGCATCAGTTGAGTGCGCTTGATAATATTCCGCTGCTGAGTTGGTTAATGCTACGCGGCCGTTGTCGCTACTGTCAGGCTCAGGTCTCTAAGCGTTATCCATTAGTTGAATTAAGCACAGCTATTTTATCTGCCGTTATCGTGTGGCGCTTTGGCGCTAGCCCACAACTGCTGGCGGCCCTGTTATTTACTTGGCTGCTGATCTGCATGACCATGATCGACGTCGATCATCTGTTGTTGCCCGATAATCTAACCCTGTCGCTGTTATGGATAGGATTATTAATTAATATTGACGGTCACTTTATCACGCTACCCGATGCGGTGCTCGGTGCTGCCATTGGTTACGGCGTGTTGTGGAGCCTGTATTGGGCTTTCAAGCTGGCCACCGGTAAAGAAGGCATGGGCTATGGCGACTTTAAGCTATTAGCTGCGCTTGGCGCTTGGTTTGGCTGGCAGGCAGTCTTGCCAATACTGCTGATATCTTCAGTAATCGGTTCATTTATTGGCTTAAGTTTAATGGCGAGCCGCCGCTTGAATACGGAGCGCGTATTACCTTTTGGCCCAGCTTTGGCGATTGCCGGCTGGGTATATCTGATTTGGGGTAAATCCTTAATGAGCTGGTACTGGAGTGTGGCGTTATGACATATACAGTAGGAGTAACCGGTGGCATCGGCAGCGGTAAGAGTACGGTCGCCAATTTGTTTGCCGAGCTTGGCATTGTGATAGTAGATGCAGACGTGATTGCTCGAGAAGTTGTAGCGCCAGGTGAGCCAGTATTAGATGCCATTGGCGCCTATTTTGGCCCAGAGGTAATAGCGGCAGATGGCAGCTTAAATCGAGCTTTGATGCGGGAACGCATCTTTGAAAATACGGCTTATCGCCATTGGTTAGAAGCCTTGCTGCACCCACTGATCCGCGAGCGGATGCTTGTCGAATGCCAGAACGCCAGATCGGCGTATTGTTTATTAGTAGTGCCGCTGTTAGTTGAGAATAGGCTCACCGACTTATGCGACCGAGTACTAGTGGTGGATGCGAGTGCTGAGGTACAAATAGCCCGCAGCGTGCGCCGAGATAACAGCAACGCGGCGCAGATCAAAGCCATCATGGCCACCCAAGCCAGCCGCGAGCAGCGCTTGAACGCCGCCGACGATGTGCTTGATAATAACGACCGCGATCTCACCCAAATAAAAGCCGCCGTGCTGCAATTGCATAAGCAATATTTGGAGCTGTCAGGAGCCTAAGCCCTGCGGGCAGCCCTAAGCCCGACATTAAATCGTATAACAAACAAAAGGGTCGAATACTTTTTTAAAGTATTCGACCCTTTCTAATGGCGTACCGCTTAAGCCCCTGCCTCGGCGAGATTTAAAACCATTCTGCAGCGTTGAACTGGCAGCTAAAGCACAAGACTACAAAGACGGTGCTTATCTTTAACTTACCGCTTATAGCTTGCGGCTTACGGCTAACAACTGCTCCTAATCCCCATCCCATTCACCAATAAAGGCTTGCAGTGCTTGGCTTAAGTACCACGCATCTTTGGTGCCAGCAGTTTCGCGAATCGAATGCATGGACCATTGCGGCGCACCCACATCCACCACTCGTACCCCAAGCTTAGTAGCAGCAACCGGACCTATAGTACTGCCACAACCCATGTCGGCTCGCACCACAAACCGCTGATAAGGCACTTGGGCTAAGTCACAAAAATGGCTGAATAACGCACTGCTTTCCGAGTTAGTGGCGTAGCGCTGATTAGCATTCATCTTGATCACTGGGCCGGCATTAATTTTGGGGCCATGGTTTTCGTCATGCTTGTCTGCATAGTTAGGATGCAGTGCATGAGCGTTATCACAAGACACAAAGAACGAACGTGCCATCATGCGTTGATACAGCTGCTCCTCACCACTTAAGCGGCGCAACACGCTTTCTAAAAATGGCCCATGAGCGCCTGTGGCCGAGGAGCTTCCCACTTCTTCGTGATCATTACACACCAATAACGAAGTGGCCGCCGAGCTCTCATTGGCCAAGAGTGCCTGCAAGCCGGTGTAGCAAGAGAGCAAGTTATCCAAACGTGCCGAGCTAATGAACTCTTGCTCAAGGCCCACAAGTGCTGGGGCTTGAGTATCATAAAAACACAAGTCGTAGTCGATCACTTGTGTAGCATCATGACCCGCTTCGCGTAACTGGCTAGCCAACCATTCGCGCAACACTAAGCTTGGATGGCTCTCATCATGGGCATCTATGCCTAATAGCGGCGGCAAGTGTAACTGGGCATTAATTTCCGAGTTTTTATTGGCTTCACGATTAAGATGAATCGCTAATGAGGGGATCACCGCAATCGGTTTGATTACATCAAGCAGAGCAACCTGTAATTTACCCGCAGCATTCCGAAAGTGCACTTGGCCTGCCAACGACAAGTCACGGTCAAACCAAGGGTGCATCAGCACGCCACCATAAACCTCTACACCTAGCTGCAAATAACCATGATGCAATAATTCGGCGTTGGGCTTCACTTTTAAACAAGGGCTGTCGGTATGCGCGCCTATCATGCGCACGCCGGCCTCAAAGACCGGCTCTTCGCCTAAACGAAAGGCAATAATAGAGCGACCGGCACGAGTCAACCAATAACCTTGGCCGGGCTGTAATTGCCATGCCTCACTTTCATTTAATGCAATAAAGCCTGCCGCTTCTAACTCACCCACCATAGTGCTCACCGCATGAGCTGGGCTAGGGGAAGCTTGTAGAAAGTCGATTAAACCCTGATTAAATGCTGCTTGCTGTTGAGTCACTTTATTTTTTACCCATGTTTAAAAAGCCATAAGCTGTCAGCACTAAACTAGCAGCTAAAGAAAAACACCGTCCTTGTATAGGCTGCGTTAGCAGTATGCTGTTTCTTACCGCTTACGGCTTAAAGCTCCCCGAAAGGGTCCTATTCAATACGAGTAAAGATCAGATCCCACACACCGTGGCCTAAGCGATGGCCGCGCTGCTCGAACTTAGTGAGCGGACGATAATCCGGACGCGGCATATAATCGCCTTCGGTAGAGGCGTTCTCATAACCGGGCGCCGCTTGCATCACTTCTAACATGTGCTCGGCGTAGTTTTCCCAATCGGTTGCCATGTGAAACTCACCGCCAATCTTTAACTTGCTGCGCAGCATTTCCACGAACGCTGGCTGCACTATGCGGCGTTTATGATGGCGCGTCTTGTGCCAAGGGTCCGGGAAAAACAACTGCACGCGGTCTAGACTTTGCTCGGGCAGCATATGCTCAAACACTTCCACAGCATCGTGACACATAACACGCAAGTTAGTGATCTTAGCCTCAGCGGCGGCCATTAAACACGCGCCCACGCCTGGGGTATGCACTTCTATACCAAGATAATCGAGCTCAGGAGCCACTTTAGCCATTTCAACTAATGAGCCGCCCATACCAAAACCAATTTCTAGCACTCTAGGAGCCGAGCGGTTAAACACCGCATCTAAGTCAATCAGTTGTGGCTGATACTCAAGACCCATCACTGGCCACTGTTCGGTCATGGCTTTCTCTTGGCCCTTGGTTAAGCGCCCTTCACGTAGCACGAAGCTGCGAATTTTACGTTTACGTAGTTCTTGCTCTGGCTGCGTGAGTGCTTGCTCGAGTTGGGTTTGCTCGGGCAGGTGTTCATCTGTCATTTATATTCTCCGGCGAGCTTGGCAAGCCTAGGTTAGGTAATTTTTAGTTAGATAATTTAGCCACTGTCTTAAACTTGTAAGTCATCGCTGTGGCTGAAAATCAGGGCTTAAAGTACTTGGTTAAGCACTCGCCCTAAGCGCTTAATGCCCTCTTCAATGGTAGCTTCATCAAAGCCGGCATAGCTTAAGCGTGCGGTATTTAAGATATCGGGACGCACATAAAAAGGCTGGCCAGGCACGAAGGCGACGTTCTCTTTGATCGCCTCATCAAACAACTCCATAGCATTGATTTGCTTAGGCAATGTTAACCATAAGAACATGCCGCCTTCGGGACGCGTAAACTCGATTCCCGGACAATATTTGAGCAATGCATTTTCCATGGCTATTTTTTGGCGACCATACACGGTGCGAATACGCTCGATGTGATCATCTAAGTTATGATCTTGCAAGTAGCTATGTAACACCTGCTGCACGAAGCCATTAGTATGCAAGTCTGACGCCTGCTTAGCTATGGTCACTTTTTGGCGTAACCAAGCTGGCATTAGCATCCAACCCAAACGGAACGATGGCACTACGACTTTAGAAAAAGAGCCCAGCAGTACCACATTATCTGGCGCCATTTTCGCAATCGGCGATAAATGCTCACCTTCAAAGCGCAGCTCGCCGTAAGGATTATCTTCAATCATCAACACATCATGCTTAATCAGGCGCTCGGCCACCGCCTGACGATTCTCTAAGCTATAAGTCAGACCGGTGGGGTTTTGAAAGTTAGTAACGCCGTATAACAAGCGCGCATGATCGGGCTTTGCGAGCAGCGCATCTAACTCGGCGATATCGAGACCATCCTCTTTTAACGCCACACCTTGAAAATTAGGCTGATAAACCGATAACGCTTGAATCGCACCTAAGTAACCTGGCTCTTCGATGATCACATTATCGCCTTCATTCACCAGCACTTTACCCAACAGATCCAGCGCCTGCTGTGAACCATTAGTAATCAAAATATTGTCTGGCGACACCTGCATGCCGTACTGCTGTAAATAACGATCCGCAATGTATTGGCGCAAAGGCGCAAAGCCTTCAGTAGCCGCATATTGTAAGGCGCCATTACTGGGGTCTTGCAACACCTTGGCACTGGCCGCGGCCAGTTCCTCATGAGGAAAAAAAGCCGGATTCGGTAAACCACCAGCAAAAGAAATAACGTTTGGATTCATCGCTACTTTAAGAATTTCACGAATAAAAGAAGGCTCTACCTTGGCAAAGCGTTGCGCAAAAAAAGGTTGCATAAGGATCTCTCTAAAAACCTAGGCTGGTGGGCGCCAATAACACGCTTCTTTTGTATCAGAAAACAGTTAAATAACAAACTAACTCACGCAAATGAGTGCACTTAGGGCCGACACAAGGTTGCTGTGCCAGTGTTCTTACAAATCAGAGGCGAGTTTGCGCAGGCCCCTCAAGTGTGTTCTGATCTGCCTATTCTCTTCTATATAGTCGCTATTGTGAATACAGTCTCTTTTGCCGAACGCGTGTTAGTTTGGTACCAGCAGTACGGCCGTAAGACCTTGCCTTGGCAGCTGAACAAAACTCCCTACCGTGTGTGGGTGTCAGAAATAATGCTTCAGCAAACCCAAGTGGCCACCGTCATTCCTTACTACCACGCCTTTATGGCTCGCTTTCCGGACGTGCTGAGCTTGGCCAATGCCGAGCAAGACGAAGTGCTCCATCTGTGGACCGGATTGGGGTATTACGCGCGCGCGCGCAATTTGCATAAGGCCGCGCAAACCATTCGCGATCATTATCAAGGACAATTTCCTGAGCAATTTGAAGAAGTGTTGGGCCTGCCCGGCATAGGGCGCTCTACGGCAGGTGCCGTGTTGTCGCTATCTTTGGGGCAACATCACGGCATCTTGGATGGCAACGTAAAACGGGTGTTGGCTCGCTGGCTGGCACAACAAGGTTGGCCGGGGCAAAAAAACGTAGAAAATGATCTGTGGGAACAAGTGGCACGCCTTACTCCTGCCTCGGGCGTGACGCAATATAATCAGGCAATGATGGACTTGGGCGCGACTATTTGTACTCGCTCTAAGCCTAAGTGTGAACTGTGCCCAGTGAGCGATGATTGCCAAGCGCTTGCCTTAAATACGCCCACCGCCTTTCCGCACTCTAAGCCAAAGAAAACCGTGCAACCGGTCAAGCAGGCGCATTTATTGTTGCTCAAACATGGGCAACAACTCTTACTAGAGCAAAGGCCGCCACATGGCATTTGGGGTGGCTTATATTGCTTCCCTGAGTTTCATCAGGAGCAAGATCTCAAAGATTGGCTGAAGCGCTATCCGGACGCCAGCACGCCACAGCCCCTGCCCTGCTTTCGCCATACTTTTAGCCATTTTCACTTAGATATCAGCCCTTGGCTGGTAGAAATATCCCAGATACCCACAGAGGTGATGGCCGCCAGTGAGCGACTTTGGTATAACTTGGAGCAACCCGCGGCGGTTGGCTTAGCAGCGGCTACCACCAAACTGCTTGCTTACCCGCAACTGCAAACTTGCTCACCCGCAAACTTACTTGCAAACAAGGAATAAATTATGAGCCGTACCGTTTTCTGCCTGCGCTTACAAAAAGAAGCCGAAGGCTTAGACTTTCAACTTTACCCGGGTGAACTGGGTAAACGCATCTATGACAATATTTCTAAAGAAGCGTGGGCAGCTTGGCAGCAAAAACAAACCATGTTGATCAACGAAAAAAAGCTCAACATGATGAATGCTGAGCACAGACAATTATTAGAAAGCGAAATGGTCGCCTATTTATTTGAAGGCGCCGACGTGAAGGTTGATGGCTACACACCACCTAGTGCGAACTAGAAACACAAACTAAAAATGCGGACTAAAGCAGCACTTTGCTCAAGACATAAGCAATCACCTTTATGTCTTTGAAATAGCGGTTGACTTGATATGCCCAATCTTATCTAATTACGCCCCGTTAGCCCGGATAGCTCAGTCGGTAGAGCAGGGGATTGAAAATCCCCGTGTCGGCGGTTCGATTCCGTCTCCGGGCACCATTTTGAATATAAATGTGCAGCAATGCGTATTTAGCCCGGATAGCTCAGTCGGTAGAGCAGGGGATTGAAAATCCCCGTGTCGGCGGTTCGATTCCGTCTCCGGGCACCATTTTGAATATAAGTGTGCAGCAATGCGTATTTAGCCCGGATAGCTCAGTCGGTAGAGCAGAGGATTGAAAATCCTCGTGTCGGCGGTTCGATTCCGTCTCCGGGCACCATTTTGAACGTAGTAAAAGTAGTAAACAGTTTAAGCCGGCATAGCTCAGTTGGTAGAGCAACTGACTTGTAATCAGTAGGTCCCGAGTTCGACTCTTGGTGCCGGCACCATATAGAAGTAACAATCAAACCAGTTTCGCTTAACCGCAGACTGGTTTTTTTGTGCCTGTAATTTAGGCTTAGCCTTTATGTTTGAAGAAAGCGATATGCCTTTCTCACAATACCTGTAGAAAATCGAGCCGCCAGACGACAGAAAGCGGCCGACTGCAGAGTGTTCAGCTAGAGGCATACTGGACGGAGTGTTATGGTGAAAAATCAATAGCATAAGTCAATTACTCGGAGGCAGATGTGCCGCATCAAGATAACGAGTTGGAAAATAAAGAAGTAATAGACACAAAAGTGAGCCCAGACGCAGCAGCTAATGACCGCCAATCTCGCCGTCGACTGCTGACCATGATAGGCGTGGGATTAGCAGGTGCCTATGTCGCGCCCACGCTGTTTAGTTTAGGTCAGGCACACGCCGGGGACTGGCGAAACAGTTACTCTCGGCCCAGTTATTCTCGCCCTAGTTATTCACGACCGAGCTATTCACGACCGAGCTATTCACGACCGAGCTATTCACGACCGAGCTATTCACGACCGAGCTATTCACGACCGAGCTATTCACGACCGAGCGGTTACGAGTATCGCCACCGTGAACGAGCACGCGAATACACAGAAGATCCTATCAGCATCTTAGAGGATGCGATTTTTGGCACCAAAAATCGCTACTAATGACGTCTGCCGTTGATTTGAGCTTGCCACATTTAGGACGCTGCCTGCGCATAGAGCAGGCTTTTGATGTGGTTGATGCGCTTATTCACGCCCTGCCCGGGTGGCCGATAACAGTACAGCCTGCGCTTGGCCCGATGCCCGATAGATATATTTATCGAGATACAAAAGGGCTATGGCAAGGTTCATTCTTGGAGCCTAACGAATTCCATTTGCCCTCGCCTGCCTCTGCGGCTTGCAGTTTAGTAGGCGACTTAGTCAGCCAACGCCTGCTAAACCAACCAGAACTATTAGGTCTGCACTGTGCCAGCGTCGAGATTAATGGCCGTTTAGTGGTGTTTCCAGAAAGTAGTAAGGCGGGTAAAAGCACCTTAGCTGTGGCCTTTTCGGCAGCTGGCTATCGGATATTTGGCGATGATGTGTTAGGCCTAACGGCCCAAGGCGAAGGCGTGGCCATGGGCGTGGCGCCCAGACTACGCCTGCCCTTTCCCGACAGCTTTTCACCGGAGTTTGTGGCTTATGCCGACCGCCACGCAGGCCCAGAGGACGATCGTTATCGCTTTGTGATCCCAGCCGATAACGGTTTGGCAAATTATAATGAAACCTGCCCAGTAGGTGCCAT
>JAHLFI010000041.1 GCA_018883865.1 Candidatus Oceanisphaera merdipullorum | reverse complement strand
CTGGATAACGAGCCAGCGTGGCTTCTATGTATTGGTGGCTAAAGCTAACGCCGGTTTGACGCATATATTTGGCGTAGGCACGCAATACACTGATATCGCGGCCACTGAGATCTGAGGCCAGCAAGAGGCGGTTAAAGCCGTCGTTTTCCAGATCTTTGATCCAGACTTGGGCAAAAGCCTGTTGAAAACGCGCTTGGCAATGTTCTAGATCCAAGGGCTCGCCTTTATAGGACATGGAAAAATCCAACACCCAATAGGTGTCATCATTGCAGGTCACCTGATGAGGCGTTTCACCTATGATGCGCAGGCCTAGATTTTCCAACATGGGCAACACATCGGATAAATGAATCGGTTCGGTTTTATGATACAGCTTAAGCCGCACGCGGTTGGAATCGGGACTTTCTTCTTGGGCCCGGTAAAACAACATGCCGAGCGGTTGTGCATCGCTGAGCGCTTCCAGCTTTTCCACGTCGACGATGGCTGAGCCTGGCATGATGCGCTCTGTGTAGGAGCGACCAAAGGCGGCACCGTATTTAGCGAACAGGCGTTTGCCCTCGGCTTCGCCGAAATTTAAGGATAAGGCTTCACTAAATTGGTCTTCCCAGCTACGGGCGGCTTCGATTAAGTTTGTTTGAATTCTATTCACGTCTATGTCCATAGCATTATTTGGCACTCGAATTAAATAATGAGTGCGCGCCAATACGCCTTCAGAAAAATAAGTGCTGTATTCCACCGCCTCTTCTGATCCAAAATATTCTTGTAACAAAGCTTGGGTCTTCTTGCGCAGCGCAGTGTTAAAGCGCTCCTTGCTGACGTAGACCATACAAGAGAAAAAACGGCCAAATACATCACGGCGTACAAATAAGCGTGTTAAATCTCGCTCTTGCATACCCAAAACACCCATGCCAATGGCCGCTAATTCGGGCTCAGTGGCTTGAATAAGCTCATCTCTGGGATAGCTTTCTAAGATGTTGGTGAGGGATTTATAGGCATGACTGCCCGGCACTAACCCAGAATGCGCGAGAATGCGCCGTAATTTAGCGCCCATCAGTGGAATATCCAGCGCATTCAGCTGATAGACATTGGAGGCATAGAGGCCGATGAAGCGGTCTTCTCCGATCACCTTACCCTGTGCATCAAAGCGCTTAATGCCGATGTAATCAATGTAAGAGGGCCTGTGCACGCGAGATTGATGATTGGTTTTGGTGAGAATTAAGATACGTGAGCTTAACGCCGCTTCGCGCGCCGCTGGGCTTAGGTCGGCGAGTTTCAAAGGTTGAGCCCCACTTAGATTACGCAGGAGCCCTAAGCTGGTCTCCAATTCTGGCACCAACGCTTGGCCATCGCCTTCGCCCGTCAGTCGATAACGACGATAGCCCATAAAGGTAAATTTATGCTCGGCCACCCAATTTAAAAAGGCCCGTGTTTCGGCCCTCTCCTCGTCCTCAGCTTGACTGTCACGAGAGTCTGGCAGCGCATCTATGACTAAGGCTAAACGTTGCGCCATCGGCTGCCAATCGCTCACCACCTGCAGTACTTCATTCACCACAGACTGCAATTCCGCTTTAAGCGCATGGCGCACACTGTCATCGGCTTGGCGATCGATTTCAATTAAGAAGGCAGTTTCTAGCCACTGGCCTGCTTGAGCCTGCTCGCGAGGCTCGATAGCCGTAAGCGCGCCTTCGGCGTTACGCGTGACTTGCATCGGCTGATGCAGCATCAGGTGCGAGGTAATACCCAAGCGGTTGAGCACCATGCGAATGGAGTCAACCAAAAATGGCGTATCTGTACAAACAACCTCCACTAGCGTATGTGGAGATTGCCAACCGTGGCGCGCGACCTCTGGGTTATAGACTCGCACATAGGGTCCGCTGCCAGAGCGAGTAGCAAAGGCTTGCCATAAATTAACAGCCGCACCGTATACATCGCTGTGATTGCGATGCGCTAAGTCATAATCGGTAATGCCGCTGTATAACTGAGTAATGAAGCAATTCACTAAGGGGGCGATATGTTCAGGGAATTTATCGGTAACCTGTGTCGTTACCTTATCGAGCAAAACGTATTTTGCTGGTGGGGTAGATGCCATGTTTTTATCTTCCTCGTATACAAGCAAGAGTCCATAGAGCATGACGCCCTACTAGAACAGAATGGAAACAGTGTTTATTTTTAATACGAGCCAAGCGTGGGGGCAAGGTGTCAAGGTATCGACTCGGTCACTGCCTAAGAAAATATTTTTCAGTTAGCTACTGTCTCAGACCTCACGCTGTCTTGCAACTTAATGAATAAACTAGAAAAAATTGGAATTATAATTAAATGAAGAAAGGAAAATAAAGCGCTACGACTTATTCTGCACCCTAAGGTTAAACGCTTTCTGTTTAATACATTTAGGGTGTAGTTTTAGACATAAAAATACCGGGGCAAGCCCGGTAGAAGTATTATTTTTAAGATATGGCTTATCGTGTATCTCTTATCCTGCATATCTGGCCGCTGGAGGCTATAAACGGGATAATTGTTGTAATTGATTCTCGCCGTTAAGGGTAATTTCAAAATAGCCTTGTAAACCATCATGACTGACGAATGTGCGAAAGTGGTGCAGCCCAATTTGCAGCCGCACCCCTTGTTCGGTTTTAACCGACAAAGCCCCAGTGCGGCCTTGGTAGTACTGCAACAGCTGCGGGGCCGAAATAGCCAGCCGAAACCGCAGCCGGCGCA
Source organism: Candidatus Oceanisphaera merdipullorum (assembly GCA_018883865.1). Taxonomy (GTDB): domain Bacteria; phylum Pseudomonadota; class Gammaproteobacteria; order Enterobacterales; family Aeromonadaceae; genus Oceanimonas; species Oceanimonas merdipullorum. The sequence continues at coordinate 68,313 of JAHLFI010000041.1, read as the reverse complement.
TTAGGCCATAGCCTTAACGATTTTTTCGAACAAATCATTGGATAGATCGGGCATCGCCATCAGCTGCGCTAAGCGTGCCTTAATTAAGCTTTGGCGCGTATCGTCGAGGCGTGCAAACTGAATGAGCGGCGTAATTAAGCGCGAGGCGACCTGGGGGTTACTCTTATTCAGTGCCATCAATACCGACACCAAAAGATCATAACCGCTGCCATCAATACGGTGAAACGCTAACGGGTTACCATTAATAAAGGCACCAATTACTGCACGTACTCGATTGGGGTTATTCAAGCTAAACGTTGGATGCGCCATCAATTGGCCAATGCGCGCCAGTACGTCATCGCCCGGCGCCGTGGCTTGCAAGCGAAACCAGTTATCGAGCACTAAGCCATCGTGCTGCCACTTTTGCTCAAAGTCCGCCAGCATGACGCCTGCTTCACCAAGTGAAGCTCGCACCGCTGCCCTCAAGGCGCCTAAGGTATCGGTCATATTATTGGCGTGCTGATATTGCTGTTGTGCCAAGCCATTATGACTATCGGCATGAGATTCAGCATCAGCCAACGCCAAATAACTCAGCGCCACGTTTTTTAGCGCACGTTTGGCTATATCTTGATGATCGATGCGATAGTCAGGCGTCATATTTTGCTCATAGGCTTGGCGCCACAAGGGTGCCAAGGTTTGCGCCAGCGCTAACTGCAGCTCGGCATGCACTTGGCCGAGTAAATCTATGTCGACTTGCTCAAATAACTCCAGCAGGCTGCCAATATCGGGCAAGGTCAACATCTCCGCCTTTAAGGCCGAGTCCAGACTTTCATCTTCGAGCGTGGCGCTAAAAACATCTAACAATACCTGAGGTACTTGTACTGTTTGCTCGCTCTGCTGCTCCCTTGGTAAACCTTGCAAGTACGCCACATTGTCGCGCACCGCATTGTTGACCAGCATTTGCACCGCATCCCAACGTACAAACTCATCGATGCTGTGCTTGGCCAGCAGACTAAGCTGGGCATTAGTGTAGGGATAATCCAGCTTCACGGGCGCCGAAAACGCCTGCAATAAGGCCGGTACTGGCCGCGTAGGCACGTGTTCAAAAATAAATTCGTGTTCTGCTTCTAACACATCCAATACTGGTCCGATATGTTTGCCCTGCAAGGTGAGCGTGAGTGGTTCGCCCTGCTCCGTGTATAAAGACAGACTCAGCGGAATATGCAGCGGCAATTTTTGCGCCTGATCCAAGGTGGGTGGTGTGTGTTGGCGCACCGTTAAGGTATAGCGCTGGGTGGCTTCGTCATATTCATCACGCACGGTTAATACCGGCGTACCCGACTGACTGTACCAGCGAGCAAAGCGCGTTAGGTCGCGGCCACTGGCCTCACTCATGGTACTAAGAAAATCGTCACAGGTGGCCGCTTGGCCATCAAAACGCTGTAAATAGAGCGCTAAACCGCGCTGAAACGCCACTTCACCGACTAAGGTATGCAGCATGCGGATCACTTCTGCGCCCTTCTCATACACAGTCAGTGTATAAAAGTTGTTCATTTCAATCACCGCATCCGGGCGGATAGGATGGGCCATGGGGCCGGCGTCTTCGGCAAATTGTGGGCCGCGTAAAATACGCACATTTTGAATGCGATTGACGGTACGTGAGCCAAGATCAGAGGAAAACTCTTGGTCGCGAAATACCGTTAAGCCTTCTTTCAACGATAACTGAAACCAGTCGCGACAGGTAACGCGGTTACCTGTCCAATTATGAAAGTATTCGTGGCCAATCACTCGCTCCACATCGAGATAATCTGCATCGGTGGCGGTATTGGCATCGGCCAGCACAAACTTGGAATTAAAGACGTTGAGGCCTTTGTTTTCCATGGCCCCCATGTTGAAAAAATCCACCGCCACTATCATGTAAATATCGAGGTCATATTCTAAGTGACAGCGCTGTTCATCCCAAGCCATGGACGCTTTTAAGCTGTTCATGGCGTGACCGGCGCGGTGCAGGTTACCCTTATCGACAAAGATCTCGAGCGCCACGTTACGACCACTGACGGTGGTGTAATGGTCGCGCAGCACATCAAAATCACCGGCCACCACGGCAAATAAATACGCAGGCTTTGGAAACGGGTCTTGCCATTGCACCCAGTGGCGGCCGTCATCCAGTTGGCCTTCATCCACCTTATTGCCGTTCGATAATAAATAGGGACAGGTAGCGGCATCGGCAGTAATACGGGTACTGAAACGGGCCAACACATCGGGTCTGTCTAAATAATACGTAATACGGCGAAAGCCCTGAGCTTCGCATTGAGTACAAAAAGCGGAGCCGGACTTATATAAACCCTCAAGTGCGGTGTTAGCCGCCGGATCTAACTGGGTTTTAATGGTCAGCACAAACTCTTGCGGCAATTGCGACAACACTAAGCTGTGCTCAGTTTGCTGATATTGGCTAATAGCGATGCCATTTACCGCCACTTGCAGCAAGGTCAACTGTTCACCGTCCAGCACCAAAGGTTCATCGTGCTCGCCGTTGCGGCGTACGCGGCTGATGGCCACCACTTCGGTGGCGTTATCATGCAGCTGAATATCCAGATCCAAGGTATCAACCCAATAATGGGGCGCTTGATAATCATCACGATACTGCACTTTAGGCGTGATTTGAGTCATGAACGGAGACCTCGCTTAGTTAACCCCATACATCGACTGCATAGGTATATAGATAGTGTGGTGAGAGTGAGTGAAATTTTTTGAGTCACTGGACGTAAATTATGCACCAAAAAGTCACGAACTTGAGCTGCAAAACGGCATAAAAAAAAGCCCAGGCTGATTAATCAGCCTGGGCTTAGCTTAATTAGCCCTGGGCGTGGGCCAGATCAGCGGTAATACGTGCCGCTTCATCTAAATAACCATCGATAGGTACAAAGTCCGTAGGCGCATCGTCTAAGTTAGAGACGGTGGCCAAACCTGCTCGCTTTAAGCGCTCATTTAAACGCTTTAAGGCTTTGGCATCTTGCTCTTCCATTTCAGCTTTGCGTTCAGCAAAGTTGAGTGACACCGACTTTTTGTCTTTGAGTTTTTGATATTCTTTAATATCTTCAAAAACGTACACAAATTCGGGTGCTTGCTTAATGCGTGCCTGGTGATGCTGGCTTAAAGAACCGAGTAAAGGCGTAAGGTCTTGCACCTTATCAAACGCTAAGCTGTCGACTTGATCCCAAGGTAGCGCATGTTTCTCCAGACTCTCACCGGTTTCCTCCGCCGCAATCGGTGTTGGGAAGGCAATGTCAGGCTTAACGCCTTTATTTTGGGTACTGCCGCCATTAATGCGATAAAACTTAGCAATGGTAAATTGTACAAAGCCCATGGGGTGTTCATACAAGTCATACATGCGCGATAAACTGCGATGCTGCTGCACCGTGCCTTTACCAAAGGTATTTTCACCCAAGATCACCGCTCGACCGTAATCTTTTAACGCGGCAGCAAAAATCTCAGAAGCCGACGCCGAGTAACGGTCAACCAGTACTGTCATCGGACCTGCGTAAGCCAACTGATCATCGTCATCACCGTTCACCGTAATTCGGCCAAGGCCATCACGAATTTGCACCACAGGCCCCGTTTTAATAAACAGACCCGTTAGGCTGGAGGCTTCGGTCAGTGCGCCGCCGCCGTTACCGCGCAAGTCAATCACTAAGCCTTTGATATCTTTTTCTTTCAGCTTATCGATTTCTTTGGCTACATCTACGCTCAAGTTGACATAAAAACTCGGGATTTCAATCACACCGATATTTTCGTTGTTCACCTCGATGACTTTGCCGCTGGCGGCTCTGTCTTCGAGACGCACAGTGTCGCGGGTAATTTCAACCAGCTTAGGAGTACTGGTGGCCGCCTTGCCACGTTGAATTTGTAGCCAGACTTGCGTGCCTTTTTTACCTTTGATCAAGTCAACAACTTCATCAAGGCGCCAACCAATAACATCGGTAATTTTATTGGCCGCTTGGCCTACGCCAATAATACGGTCGTCAGGCAGTAATTCGCCAGACTTAGCCGCCGGGCCACCGGGTACCAGTGAGCGGATCACCGTATAATCATCTTCACCTTGTAATACGGCGCCTATCCCTTCGAGCGACAGGTTCATTTCTGTCTCGAAGCGCTCGGCGTTACGTGGGCTTAAATAACTGGTGTGTGGCTCTATGGCTCGGGCAAAGGCGTTGGTAAAGCTTTGAAAAGCATCTTCGCTTTCGCTTTGCGCTAACCGCTTAATGGCGTTGTTATAGCGCTTGGCAAGGGTTTCTTTGATCTCTGGCCAGTCTTTATCGGTCAGAGCCAGACTGAGCGCATCGTATTTAACTCTTTGTTGCCACAGCTTATCTAACTCGGCTTGATCTTTCGGCCAAGCGGCCTCGCGCCTGTCAAACTGATACTCATCATTGTCATCAAAGGTAATGGGAGTATCGAGTAACGACAGAGCATAAACAAAACGCTCATAGCGATTTTTCAAGCTTTCGTTATACATGTCATAAGCAACGTCGAGTCTGCCCGCCCTCAGGGCATCATCAAAACTATCTTGATACTCCCTAAAGCGCTGAATATCAGCTTGAGTAAAAATATTCTTACTGAAATCTAGACTCTCTATATAGCCGTCAAAGATCCGTTCGGAAAAGGCATTATCAAGCTGAAATTGACGATAATGGGAACGGGTGAACAGCGCGGTAACCCGCTTGCTGGCAACCGCATGCTGACTTTCTGGCGCCAATACGGGAATGGCGGAAGCATCCGTGGTCGGCGGTACTGCCCAAGCAGTACACGCCCCCATGATGCAGGCGGCGACCAAAGACAAACGAATTCCGTGACTGATCAAACCCTACTCCTTAAAGAATAAGATGCTCGAATTTAACACGCAGTGACATGCCAGTTTTTAGCTCAACCTGTACATCATCACGGGTTATTTCTTTAACGGTAGCGGGTACTGGCGAGGTGCCCAGTAAGACTCTGACCTCTTGTGCGACTTTTAAGGTCGCGGGATCAACAGGCTGCGGCTTAGCTTGCGGCTGGGCAGGTGCCGCAACTGCAGGCTCAAGTTTAGCTTTAGACTCAGGTTTAGGCTGAGCTTTTGCTTTGGGCTTGGCTTTTTTAGGGGCTGGCTTGTCTTTACGCGCACCAAAGACTTTTTCTTTACTCTCTTTAAGCGCGCCTTTGGCATGCTCAACATGTTCTTCAGTCAACTCACCACAGGCTTCGCCATCTAAACCGACACGGGTTTGACCGGCTTTTAAGCCATGCAGATAGCGCCAGCTAGACGTGTACTGGCGTAAGGCCGTGCGCAATAACGTCTTGGATACCTTAGGATCTTCGCCTAATTGGGCGGCTAAATCCTGAAAGATACCAATTTTTAGAGGCTTAGCTTCGCCGTCGGCGATAAAGCATTGCGGGAAGCGTTCCGCTAAGTACGCAATAACTTCTTTACTATTTTTCAATTTTTCCGAGTTTTCCATGAAATACCTTGGTTTAAGACCTAAGGGCGCACCGCCCACTGAAACTATGCATATTATAAAGAGCGCGCAGACAAAAGCGACCCCGACGTTACAGTAAGGGACTCACTGCCGCCAGCCAAAGACGCAATCCGGTCTCATCTTCTTCATCAAAGCGGTCAAATAAGGGGCTGTCAATGTCCAATACTGCCCAAACTTGCTCACCGTCACTGATGGGCAACACGATTTCTGAATTACTGGCGCCGTCGCAGGCGATATGACCAGAAAATTCATGTACATTGGCTACGCGTTGAATAATTCCAGTGGTAGCCGCCTTGGCACACACGCCTTGGCCCATGGGCAAGCGCATGCAAGCGGGCTTGCCTTGAAACGGCCCCAACACTAGGCTCTCTGGTTCGCAGAAATAGAAGCCAACCCAGTTAATGTCCTCGAGAGCCAAATTAAGTAAAGCGGATAAGTTGGCCAATTTAGCTAAGCGATTCGGCTCGCCATCACACAAGGCGACGGCTTGTGCGGTGAGACTGTTATAAAATGCAGATTTTGTAGACATAAGTATGTTTTTAACACTAAGCCGATAAATTTTACTTAACTTACCTGCCATTCCCCAAAATGAAAACCCAGTGAGGGTGATTGATGGATAAAAAAAATTCCCTGATCCCGTTTTTGCAATGGTCAGATATCGTCGACATGATGCGAAAACGTAAGTCTGCGCTGATTTACGCCCACATTGTTGCCTTATGTGCCACCTTATTGGCCGTGCCAGTGCCCTTACTGATGCCGTTATTGGTTGATGAAGTATTGCTCGACCAACCTGGCCGTTTATTGGCGGGATTAAGCTGGTTTTTACCCAGCGCATGGCAAACGGGCGTGGGTTTTATTTTAGCAGTATTAGTCTTAACGATATTATTGCGGGTGTTTTCTTTGGTATTTAATATTATTCAGGGTCGCCAATTTGCCCGTATCGCCAAGCACCTCACCTTTCAAGTACGCATCTTATTAGCCAAGCAGCTGCTGCGTACCCCCTTGCGTGCATTTGAGTCGGTCGGGGCGGGCAGCGTCAGTTCACATTTTGTCACTGACGTAGAAACGCTGGATAAATTCTTAGGAGAAACCTTAAGTCGGTTACTGATCAGCCTATTCAGCGTAATCGGCACCGCCGTTGTCTTACTACTGCTCAGCTGGCAGTTAGCCATATTTATTTTATTGCTTAATCCGATAGTGGTGTATTTTTCGAGTCGCCTCGGTGCCAAGGTAAAATATTTAAAACGCAATGAAAACAATGCCTTCGAACTGTTTCAACAAGCCTTAGTCGAGACCCTAGACGGCATTCATGAAATTCGTGCCGCCAATCGTGAGCGCCATTATTTATTACGCGTGATCGACAGAGCTCGGGGCGTGCGCGACACCGCCATCGATTATGCTTGGAAGAGCGAAGCCGCCAGTCGTGCCAGCTTCTTGTTATTTTTATCGGGCGTAGAGGTATTTCGCGCCGCCGGCATGATAATGGTGCTCTATACCAACCTAACGGTGGGTGAGATCTTTGCCGTATTCAGTTATCTGTGGTTCATGATGGGACCGATACAAGACCTTTTGAACATGCAATATTCATTTTATGCGGCCAGTGCCGCGTTGAAGCGCATCAACAATATGCTGGCATTAGGTACTGACACGGATGGACAAGCCGCAGGTGACCTCGAGTACTCGTCGCAGGCTAATCCTTTTTTAGGTGTCACGACGCTGCCCATCAGCGTGCAAGATTTAAGTTTTTCCTATAATGGCGAGCGCAAGGTATTAGACCAAGTCAACTTGCACATTAAGGCCGGTGAAAGAGTAGCACTCGTGGGTGCCAGCGGCGGCGGCAAGTCCACCTTTATTCAGCTGTTGTTGGGCTTGTATCCCGCCGACAGTGGCGAAATTCGCTTTGGCGGCATAAGCAGCACTGACATTGGCTTTCCCATTATTCGTGAACACATAGCCACCGTTCTACAACAACCTGTGCTGTTTAACGACACCATTCGCGCCAATCTGTGCTTAGGCGATGAGCATGACGACGCGGTACTGTGGCAAGCCCTTAAGGTAGCGCAACTCTTTGAGGTGGTTTCTACTATGAGCGAGGGCTTGAACACCCAAGTAGGCAGGCGCGGCATGAAGCTATCCGGCGGTCAACAGCAACGACTCGCCATCGCACGCATGGTGCTAAAAAATCCAGCCATAGTGATCTTAGATGAAGCCACCTCGGCGCTAGATACAGACACCGAAAATAAGCTGCATGCAGCGCTCGAAGACTTTTTACGCGGACGCACCACCTTGATTGTCGCCCACCGTTTAAGCTCGGTACGCCAAGCGGATCGAGTAGTGGTATTTGAAGACGGGAAAGTCAGCCAATCTGGTACGCACCAAGAATTACTGGCGCAAGAAGGCCTATATCGGACTTTGTATCATTGATTTCCAGTGAGGCGTGCAGGAAAAAGCATCTCACGCCTCACCATTTTCACCTCGCTATTACTGATCAAGCTACGGCGTGAATGGTAGCAGCTGGCTTATCAACAAGGCTGGTATCTGTATTGGTATCTTCTTCAGCCGCATCCACCGCTTTGTCCGCGAGCTTAGGGGCTTTTTTGGCAGGCTGTTTTTTCGGCCCGCTGAGCAAGTCTTGGTTTTCGGCTAGAAATAGCGCCAGTGCTTCCCGATCGGTTTCATTTAACGTGATCGGCGCACGCTCCAACACTTCATCTAGGTGCTCTGCCAAGTCGAGCAGACGATCGTAGGTATCGGCGTCTTTTTTATTAATAAACGTCATTTTTTCGATTCCGTTTCTAACCACGAGATACTGTATTGTTACTGCCATCACTGACTCCTTATCTGTATGGGCATACAGTAATGTTATGTAAGCTCAGTTGCAAGCCTATCGCATTACACTGGGTAAAAAATTGAGCTCGATTTTAAGCGCCGATTTAAGCGCTCTAGACTCGCTCAATTATGACTTTAAAGCGCACTTACCCGTATACTAATCGTGCTGAGAGTAAGGCCCTGATACACCATCCTTTCAGCTCCCCACCCGTTAGATTGTTAAGTGTGGGCTGGCAGGCTTAGCGTTTGTGGCCGATAGTGAGAAGATGACACTCAGCGGTCTGCAGGTCGCGCTTCCCCTAGGCTAGGTACACGGATTTAGTATCTGGCTTTTTTTGCTTAATTTTTGTCGACAACCGCAAGAAGCGCTTGTTTGCTTGGAGGAATCTGGCGCGTATGTCAGCTCACGCATCATTACCGTTAATTATCTTGCTTGGCGCCGTGTCCGCCCTCACGCCACTGGCCATCGATATGTACCTACCGGCCATGCCGGCCATCGCCGAAGCCTTGGCCAGTAACTCTCATCGCGTACAAGCTACGCTGGCGGCCTACACTGCCGGCTTTGCCTTAGGTCAACTGTTGTTTGGCCCCCTTTCCGATGCCAAAGGCCGCCGACCGGTATTATTAGGCGGCATGTTAGTGTTTGCCGTAGCCGCCCTGCTGTGTGCCATGGCCACCAGCGTGGAAAGCCTCACTTGGTTGCGCGCCGCTCAAGGCTTTGCCGGAGCGGCATCAGCCGTAGTAGTACAAGCTTTAGTGCGCGACTTATTTAACCGCGAAGAGTTTGCTCGCATCATGTCCTATATCACGCTGGTGATGACGCTTGCCCCCTTAATGGCGCCTATGCTGGGTGGACACTTGGCTCACTGGTTTGGCTGGCGTTCCATTTTCTGGGTGTTAGCAGGGTTTACCCTCATTATTGCCGTGTCGTGCAGCTTTCGATTGCCCGAGACCTTGCCCTTAGAGCGCCGCCAACCGTTGCATTTAGGTTCTATTTTACGCAGTTATTTGCGCCTGCTCACCAGTCCGGTCGCCTTAGGTTTTATGTTGTGCGGCGCCTTTTCCTTTGCAGGTATGTTTGCCTTCTTAACCGGCGCTTCGTTTATTTACATCGAAATTTATGGCATTGCTCCTCAGCACGTGGGCTATCTGTTTGGCTTAAACGTCATCAGCCTAATGCTGTTTACCATTTTTAACGGCCGCTGGGTGCACCGCTTAGGCTCGCGTACTATGCTGCGCTTGGCCTTAGGGCTGCAGTTATTGGCCGGATTACTAATGCCGATTGGCCCGCTAATGGGCTGGGGGTTATGGTCGATAGTGACGCCCATCATGTTATACGTGGGTGTTATCTCTACCATTGGCAGTAACAGCATGGCCAGCCTGCTGAGCAGCTTACCCAATTTGGCCGGCACGGCGTCGTCCATGGCGGGTACGCTGCGCTTTGGCTCTGCTGCCTTAATGGCAGCGTTTGTGGCCCTGCTGCCTGACACCTCGCCCTTATATATGTTAGTTACCATGAGTGTCTGCAGCTTACTGGCGGCACTGACGTATTTCCTGTTGTGTGAGCGCCGTGCGCAGGTTGAGGCGTGATTTTAGCACCAAGCAACACATAACATGATAAAACCGTGGCGAAGACCCTTTATCTAAGCCAACTACCACACCCAGCGACAAACAAAAAAGCCCAGTTCTGCTTACAGCACTGAGCTTCAATATAAGTAATGTCGCAGCTTGCGCTAAACGTTAGCCGCTGATCTTGCGGCGGTTTAGTAGCGCTTCTATGCTGCCTACCGCGCCTAGTACACTGCTGGCTTCAAAGGGTAGGAAGATGCGATCGCCCTTCTTACCAATCTCGGGTAAGGTTTTAAGATATTCAAGGCCAAGTAAATAACCGACCATGAGTTGCGGATCTAGCCTTGAATCGCCGGCAGATAACACCTCATCTATGGCCTGGCGTTGGCCTTGGGCCATTAAGATGGCCGCTTCTTTACTGCCTTCTGCGACCAAGATGCTGGAGCGTTTTTCGCCTTCCGCTTTGGCAATGGCCGCTTCACGCTCGCCACTGGCGCGCAACACCAGTGCACGACGCTCACGCTCGGCGGCCATTTGTTTACGCATGGCATCTTCTACTTCAGCTGGGATCACTATGTCTTGAATTTCCACACGGGTAACTTTTACCCCCCACTTGTTGCCAGCTTCATCCATCACCAGCTGTAACTTGTCGTTAATTTCTTGGCGCGATTCAAACAGTTTATCCAACTCCATTTTACCCATTTCAGAACGCAGCGACGTTTTGGCTAATATTTCGATAGCTTGGATCAGGTTCTCGGTTTGATAAACGGCGCGTTCTGGATCGATCACCTGAAAATACAGGGCACCATTGACGTTTACACTGACGTTATCTGCGGTCACCACCGACTGCCCCGGGAAGTCGAGTACCGTTTCACGGCGATCAATACGCACTTCTTCGGTCACCATGGCCACATTTTCGCCGCCAATCGCACGATAACGGCGCACTTTTATAGAGCGGGGTTTATCAATAAAGGGGATCACCCAGTTAACACCCGGGCTTAAGGTTTTGTTGTAACTGCCTAAGCGTTCAATCACTACCGCCTCAGATTGCTGTATAATCATCAATCCCTTGATCACAAATACTAAAATAAGCACCGCAAACACCAGTGCCACGATAAATGTCGGATCAAATTCCATGCTATTCCCTTATTTTTAATTAGCTTTTTATTAATCAATAATGGCGGTAATGCCATCAAAGCGACAAATTTTTACTTTCGTGCCCACTATCAGCGGCGCATTTGACGCACTGCGTACCATAAATAAGTCACCTTCAAACCGCAGCCGATACTCACCCGTATCAAGCTGGGCAATCTCTCCTACTTGCCGTTGACCTTCGCCAGCTAAGAAGCTGGTACGCCGTGATGGGGCATACTGGCGAAACAGTCGTTTTAAGCCCGGCGCCAACAGGCCAGCCGCTAAGGCGAACACAAACAATTGCACTGTGACTCCCTGCCCTAACAGCGCGGCACTCATGGCCACTAATGCAGCTAACGCCAGCGCCAGAGCAAAGAAGCCTAAGCTTAGTAATTCCAGTAATAACAGTATTAAGGCGGCAATTAGCCACGCATGCCATGCAAGCAAGGCGCACCTCCTGATAACAACACTAATAAATCAGTTCGTTTATAACACAGACATGAGAGGGTGCGTAAAAATTAAACAGCCGATAATGAAACCAAAAACGCCAACATTAAGGACAGGCATTCAGCGCGGCGGTTAATATTTAGCGTCACGCTTACGGCTGACAGCTAGCGACAGGGTTTCGCCAATTTAAACAGTTCAAAGAAGTTAGCCGTGGTGTGTGCCGCGACGTCTTCCGGTGTAGTGTTTTTAAGCTTAGCGATAAATTCCGCCACAGTGCGGGTGTAAGCCGGTTCATTTTCTTCACCGCGAAATGGCACTGGCGCCAGCCATGGCGAATCAGTTTCCACTAGTAACCTATTTAACGGCAAGGCTTTCACCACCTCGCGCAAAGCCGCGGCACTGTTAAAGGTGACAATACCCGAAATGGAGATATAAAAGCCCAACTCTATGGCCGCTTCTGCCATCTCCAGTGATTCGGTAAAGCAATGCAGCACACCGCCTACTTTCTCGGCACCGCCGTCACGCAATATTTGCAGCGTGTCTTCTTGGGCGCTGCGGGTATGAATGATCAACGGCTTATTGACCGCCACCGCCACCGCCACGTGCTGTTCAAAGGAGCGGCGCTGCAACTCGGCCGACTCTGGCGCATAAAAATAATCTAAGCCGGTTTCACCAATCGCCACCACGGCCGGATCACAAGCCAATTTAAGCAGTAATTCAGGATCGTTGGCTTCATCGTCTTGATGCAGCGGATGCACGCCGCAGGATGCAAATACTTGCGGAAAAGGCCTAATGGCATCCAGCATATTAGGAAATGAGCTTAAGCTAACGCCGATGCACAACATATGATCTACGCCACGACGAGCCGCCTTGGCGATCACCTCAGCCATATCGGCGTGTTTTTTTCCGTATTCGAGTCTGTCTAAATGGCAATGTGAATCAACCAGCAAAACCGTCTCCTTTATTGTCTGTGTGAAGTATAAGCAGCAAGCGAGAGCTAAACGTCTGCAGCGCGAGTGGTGAGTCGCAAACACTCCTCACGCTAACAGCTCCCCCTCACGTTCTAAGCAGCCAGCCAATCGTTTAACCACAGGCTCAGCTGCATGCCTGCATTCACCGGTCGGCCAAGGCTGGTTTGACCGGCTTGTTGCAGTTGCAATAAACCGGTTAAGGCACGCTCTAAGCGCACGGCACCCACCTGGCTAACGCGACGAGATACGTCCAGATTGTCAATTAAGCGCAGTGCTGCAGGCGTTAAGCCTAGCGCCAGCTGCAAGGCATCTTGTAATAATAATTGCAGCCAAATTACATGCACTTTTTCGGCTAACAAAGCGCTGTGTACCGCCGTTAATGTTTGGGGCTGATCATGCAATAGACTAAATTGACTTAATAAGGCATGACGACCTTGATCCTGCCCCGCCTGCAAATACGCCAAGGTGGCCAACGGCGAGCCTTGATTGACATTTAAGGCACCTAACCAACTTTGCTGGCTATTGGCCGCCAGCTCTTGATCTGCAAGCCAAGTCAAGACCACTTCAGGTTTAGGCAATGGCACTAGCCACTGTTGGCACCGACTGCGAATGGTCGGCAACAAGCGCTCTGGATACGCACTCACCAGCATTAACGTCGCTTGACCGGCGGGCTCTTCTAGGGTTTTAAGCAGCGCATTGGCCGCCGCCTCGGTCATTTTTTCCGCATCATTAATAATGGCGACTTTTGCGCGGCCCAAGCGCGGGCTTTCGCTTAAAGTTTGAGAAAGCTGACGTATGCTGTCTACGCCTATGCTGCGGGTGTCACTATTAATCAGGTGCAAATCACTGTGCGTGCCCGCAAGCACGAGTCGACAAGCATGACAATGCCCACAAGGTAGCTCGGCGCTTACTTTAGAGACGGCGTTATGTTCAATTTTTGTATGTTGGCATAAATCATGTTCTCGATCACGATTGCGTTCACACAACAAGGCCTGCGCCAAATGCTGGCTTAACCGTAACTTGCCAAGACCCGCCGAGCCTTTGATCAACAGCGCATGTCCCAGTTGCCGCCGCGCTATCAGCGGCAGCACTTGGCTTAAAGACTCAGTTAGCCAAGGATACAAACCACTGCTCCAAAGCACTCAGCACGGCTTCTTTTACCGCTTCTTCATCGAGACTTGCATCAATCACCCGACAATTTGGCTCGCCAGCAGCCAACGTTAAATAAGTAGCACGGGTGCGTTGAAAAAAGCTTAATTGCTCTTGTTCGATGCGATCCAGTTTACCGCGCTCTAGGGCCCGCGCTAAGCCAATCGCGGGGTCTATATCCAGATAAAAGATAAAGTCAGGCCCGAAGTCGCCTAATATCGCATGTTTAATTTGGCGGATCAGATCTATGTCTATCCCACGCCCTCCGCCTTGGTAAGCCAAAGACGACCAATCATGGCGATCACCCACGACCCAGCAATCGGCCGCTAAAGCAGGCTGAATGCGGTTTCTCACTAATTGTACCCTGGCGGCATACATCAGCAGCAGCTCGGCTTCCATGGTCAGGGGTTCGTCATGCACTTCTTTCACCAGATCGCGCATGCGCTCCGCGAGCGGCGTACCACCCGGCTCACGGGTGTTAACCACACTAATGCCTTTGGCTTGTAACCAGGCTACTACGTGCGCGTGCACCGTGCTCTTACCGGCCCCTTCGAGCCCTTCAATCACAATAAACTGGCTCATAACTTACCTTTTTAAGATGTAGCGACGCACGGCATTATTATGCTCGCGCAAGGATTTAGAAAAATAGTGCCGCCCTTCACCCATGGCCACAAAATAATAATAGGAACTGTCCAGTGGGTGCAAGGTAGCCATAATGGCCTCTTTACTGGCCATGGCAATGGGGCTTGGCGGTAAGCCATCAATCATATAGGTGTTATAAGGAGTATGAGTTTGCAGGTCTTTCTTACGAATATTGCCGTCATAGTCTTCACCCATGCCATAAATCACGGTGGGATCGGTTTGCAGGCGCATACCGACGCGCATCCGATTCACGAATACCGAGGCAATAAGTGGGCGTTCTTCGGCGATGCCGGTTTCTTTCTCGATGATAGAGGCCAAAATCAAGGCTTCATAAGGCGTGGAAATGGGTAAGTCTGACTGACGCTCAGGCCAAGCTTTATCGATAAAGGTTCCCATCTCGTCATAGGCACGCTGTAAAATAGAGAGATCGGTGTCGCCAGGGGTGTAACTGTAGGTTTCGGGTAATAACCAACCTTCTAATTTTTTATTATCCAGTCCGAGTTGCTTGGCGATCTGAGCTTCGCTTTGCCCGTCTAAAGTGGTTTCTAAATATTCGGCATTGGCCAAGCGTTGCAGCCAATCGCTTAAGCGCAACCCTTCTACCAGCGTCACTTGCAAACGATAAGTATCACCATTAACGATAGCTTGCAGTGCCTCTCGCACCGAGGTCTGCTCATCAAATTTATAGGTACCTTGGCGCACCGCCGCTAACTCGGGATGAAAGCGCAGCCACAGTTTCCTAACATAAGACGGCACCTCATGCGGACTTAAACGAGTAATCAAACTACCACTGGTTTCACCGCGCGCCACGACGAATAATGGCGACTCGGTAGTGGCAATTGGTGCTGTTTCTAGCTGCTGCCATTCTTGATAGCTGTAGATGGCCATACCACCAATCACCAGCACCGCTAATAAAAAAATGCGCCCCAACCACTTAATTAGTTTTCTCATAAGCCTGTTGTAATTCCCTAGTCATTGTTAACGCGGTGACGTTTAAATTTGTTGTCTTAACATTGGTTGTCTTAACATGGGTTGTCTTCCCCTTCGCGCCCACCTGACGCTCAAGAATTCGCGTCACTGGCACCACGCCCAATAACGCATTTGTCAGCCAAACTTCATCGGCGGCCAGTAAGCGCGATAATGAGGTGTGAGTGATGGTCAGTCGTTCACCTAAATAATCCGCACACCAAGCGCGCATCGTACCCCATACGCCAAGCTGGCTTAAGTCCGGCGTATAAATCGCCTCGCCTTCCCGCCAAAACACATTCGCAGTAACGGCTTCTACCACGTGATCTTGACTATTGAGCACCAACGCCTCGGGCCAGTCTTGGCCGTCTAATTCGGCCTTGAGCAGCACCTGCTCTAAACGATTAAGCGTTTTTAAACCCGCTAATAAGGGGCTGTTGCCCAGTCGACCTTGGCACACACCAATCTCAATCCCCAGCTCACGCCACTGATAATACTGAGTCGGAAACGGCGCCGTATTGAGCAACACTTGGGGTTCTGCACAGCCTTGCATGCTGTAACCACGGCCACCGGCACCGCGCACTAAGGTAATGCGCAATACTTGGTCGGCTGCTGAGCTAACGAATGCTTGCGCTTGCTCTTTTACTGTGGCCCAGTCAGGCATTGGCATTTGCAAGCGTATGCAAGCGGCGCTCAAGCGCGCCTCATGATATGCCCAATGTCGCAAGTGGCCGTATTTAGCATGCACAGTAGTGAAGTGACCATCACCCAGTTGCCAACCGCGACTTACGGCGTTCAAGGAGCGAGTGTCTGTGATAATGGGTTGCATTCTGCTCCTGTAAAAATCGTTTTTTAAAACTAGCGCCTATAAAAAAGCCCGGCACTGGGCCGGGCTTCTAGCATGACCGAAGGGCCATTATATGCGTTTAAAAATCAATGAGCCATTAGTGCCGCCAAAACCAAAGGAGTTGGATAAGGCATAGTCAAATTGACCTTGTTTCGCAGTGTGCGCGACTAAGTCTAAGTCACACTCATCATCTGGATTGTCCAAATTGATGGTGGGGGGAGCAATTTGGTCGCGTAATGCCAGCACACTGAAGATGGCTTCAATGGCACCAGCTGCACCTAAAAGATGACCTGTCATCGATTTGGTGGAGCTTATCATTAACTTGCTCGCATGCTCACCAAAGACCTGCTTCATGCCACGCAATTCGGCCACATCGCCTAATGGCGTTGAGGTGCCGTGCGCATTGACATAACCGATCACACTCGGTGCTATACCCGCATCTTTAATGGCATTTGACATGGCTTTTGCACCGCCACAACCTTCAGCAGGAGGAGCCGTCATGTGGTGTGCGTCGCCACTCATGCCAAAGCCGACCAGTTCAGCGTAAATTTTGGCACCGCGTGCCTTGGCGTGCTCGTACTCTTCCAGCATCATCACACCGGCGCCGTCACCCAGCACAAAACCGTCACGGTCTTTGTCCCAAGGGCGACTGGCTTTTTGTGGCTCGTCGTTGCGCGTAGAAAGCGCACGCGCCGCCGCAAAACCGCCCATACCTAAGGTGGTAGAGGCTTTTTCGGTGCCGCCAGCCAGCATGGCATCAGCGTCACCATAAGCAATCATACGCGCCGCCAGACCTATGCTGTGCGTGCCTGTAGTACAGGCGGTGGTGACTGCAATATTTGGGCCGCGTAAGCCATTCATGATAGATAAGTGGCCAGATACCATGTTGATGATGGTGGAAGGCACAAAAAACGGGCTTAATTTACGCGGGCCACTGGCCAGTAAATTGGTGTGGTTGGACTCTATTAAGCCAAGACCACCAATGCCTGAACCAACGGATACACCAACGCGATCTGCGTTAGCGTCTGTAATTTCGAGTCCGGAGTCGGCCATGGCCTGTAAACCGGCTGCCACGCCATATTGGATGAACAAGTCCATCTTGCGGGCTTCTTTCTTTGCAATACCATGATCTTCGGGATCGAAGTCCTTGACCAGGCCTGCAAATTTGGTGCTGTAATCGGTGGTATCAAAGTGTTCGATATTGCTGATGCCACTTTGACCTGCCAACAAGGCCTGCCAGCTGGCATCAACCGTGTTACCGACAGGAGATAGCATACCGAGGCCAGTCACCACGACTCTGCGTTTGGACACAGGAGCGTCTCCGAATGGGGATTAAAACGGGGAAAGAGCCGAAGTGACTTTAGTCACTTCGGCGCAGATTTATTACTCTTGATTCGCGTTGATGTAATCAACTGCCGCTTTAACGGTAGTGATTTTTTCAGCTTCTTCGTCAGGAATTTCAGTATCGAATTCTTCTTCCAACGCCATTACTAATTCAACGGTGTCCAAAGAATCGGCACCCAGATCGTCAACGAAAGAAGCTTCAGATTTAACTTCTTCTTCTTTAACGCCCAGTTGTTCGATGATGATTTTTTTTACGCGTTCTTCGATGTTGCTCATGACCAATATTATCCTTTAGAAATACGCAAGTGCGTGTCGTTGCGGTAGTGTATTAAATTAACCGTCGTTTGCAAGACTATTTAGGGCTGGTCTAACCAGAAATAATGCCTAAAATGCTGCATTATCCACCAAACGGCAGCAAACTGCGGAGATTTGCATCACACCATGTACATGCCGCCATTTACGTGCAGCGTTTCACCCGTGATATAAGCCGCCTCTTCTGATGCTAAAAAAGCCACCGCAGAAGCAATTTCTTTGGGATCACCCAAACGTTGTGCCGGAACTTGAGACAAAATACCTGCCTTTTGCTCATCATTTAAGGCCTGTGTCATGTCGGTTTCAATGAAGCCCGGAGACACGACGTTAACGGTAATACCACGACTGGCCACTTCACGACCCAATGACTTACTAAAGCCAATTAAGCCGGCCTTGGCCGCCGCATAGTTTGCCTGCCCAGCATTGCCCATAGTGCCCACTACGGAACCGATGGAGATGATGCGGCCAAAGCGTTTTTTCATCATGCCGCGTAATACCGCCTTAGACAAACGGAATACTGAGGTCAGGTTAGTATCGATAATATCCTGCCATTCGTCATCTTTCATCCGCATCAATAAATTATCGCGGGTGATGCCGGCATTATTCACTAAAATGTCAATTTCGCCAAAACGCTCTTTTACACTCGCTAAAAACTGCTCCAGTGAAGCTGAGTCGGTCACATTCAACACTAAACCCGCACCCTGATCGCCTAAATAAGCGCTAATGGCCTCGGCGCCGCTGTCACTGGTGGCCGTGCCGATCACGGTGGCACCGCGAGCAACAAACAACTCAGCCGTGGCGCGGCCAATACCGCGACTGGCACCCGTGATCAGGACTAGTTTACCGGAAAAACTCATAATGACTCCTTCAGTTATAACTAAGGCCGGTGTGATAAGAGATCAAGTCGCGGCTATTTCTCCTGAGCGCACAGCAAGCTTTCCTTGGCTTTCTGCTTGATTTCAACGCCACACCGGCCTTTATTTATTTGTTAATCGTCGCATTTGTTAATGTGACGGCTTTATATGATAGTAGCGAAACAAGTCACTTATTGCGCCGTAACGGCGGCAAGCGCTTGCTCAAGACCCGCTTGGTCATTGACGCTCAAGCCCTCAACGCGCTTATCGATGCGCTTAGCCAAACCCGACAATACCTTACCTGGGCCCATTTCCAGCGCGAGTGTCACACCTAACTCCACCATAGATTCCACGGTTTCGGTCCAACGCACAGGGCTATAAAGCTGGCGTACTAGCGCATCTTTAATGGCTGCGGCACTGGTTTCAGTGCGCACATCGACGTTATTGATAACGGGAACGCTTGGCTCATTAAAGGTCATCTCGGCCAAACGTTGCTCTAGCTTCTCGGCCGCCGACCGCATCAGTGCACAATGAGACGGTACACTTACCGGTAATGGCAAGGCGCGCTTAGCGCCACTTTCTTTCATTAATACGTTAGCGCGCTCTACCGCCGCCTTATTGCCGGCGATCACCACTTGGCCCGGTGAGTTAAAGTTCACCGCAGACACCACTTCACCCTGCTCAGCCAGCGCGCAGTTAGCAATAATAGTATCGTTATCTAAACCGATAATCGCCGACATAGCTCCTGTGCCTTCTGGCACGGCTTCTTGCATCAGTTGACCGCGCAGCTCAACCAGCTTAACGGCGTCGGTGAGGCTTAATACATCGGCGCAGACTAATGCCGAATATTCGCCCAAACTGTGGCCAGCCATCACATCAGGCATGACACCGCCTTGCTCGCGCCATAAACGCCAGAGTGCCACAGAGGCAGTTAGCAAGGCCGGCTGTGTGCGCCACGTTTTATTCAATTCTTCGGCAGGGCCGTTTAATACTAGCTCGGCCACATCATAGCCTAAGGCGTTTGACGCTTCGGCAAAAGTCTGTTTAACACAGTCATGTTCGGCCAAGACGTCGGCTAACATGCCGACCGTTTGCGAACCCTGACCGGGAAAGGTAATGGCAAAAGTCATTGTCTGTCCTTTTGTTTAACGCATTTTGTTTAACGCATTGTTTAATACGTGTTACTTAAAACACATTATTCCAAACAATCGTGTTCAAAACATACTGGTTGAGCAAAGCATGCCGCGCTGCTCATAAATGTAAAGCCGTCGGCATGATGCATGTCCTAGCGCTGACTGCGCTGGGATTAAGATCGCGTTGTCATTTAAAATCTGATCAGGGCTGAGCCCCACGCAAAACCACCACCGAAGGCTTCCAGCAGCACCAAATGGCCCCTCTGAATGCGGCCGTCGCGCACGCCTTCATCGAAGGCGATCGGTACACTGGCCGCCGAGGTGTTGCCGTGGCGATCGAGCGTTAAGATCACATTATCCAGCGACATGCCTAATTTGCGGGCGGTGGCGGTAATAATACGATAGTTGGCTTGGTGTGGGACTAACCAATTCAGCTCAGACTTATCAATATTGTTGGCTTCTAAAGTCTGAGTCACAATTTCGCTTAACCGCGAGACCGCCACCTTAAATACGTCGTTGCCTTTCATGGTCATGTACGCGCCCATCTCGGCGCCACTGATGCCACGGGTACGATGCGGCAATTTCAGCATCTCGGCATAACGGCCATCGGCGTGCAAATGGGTCGACAAGATGCCGGGCTCTTCACTTGCGCCAATGACGACCGCACCGGCTCCATCACCAAATAAGATAACGGTGCCGCGGTCTTCGGGGTCACACATGCGTGACAGTGCATCGGCGCCTATCACTAAGATATGACGGGCGGCGCCGCTTTTAATAAATTGATCCGCCACGCTCAAGGCGTAGCTAAAACCGGCGCAAGCCGCCGATAAGTCGAAGGCCGGAATGCCCTGTACTTCCAACAGCGCTTGTACTTCACAGGCCGCAGCCGGAAACGCATTTTCGCCACTGGTGGTGGCGAGAATGATCATGTCCAGCTCTTGGGCGGAAATACCAGCGGCCTCAATGGCGCGCAAACTTGCCTGGTGGGACATGGTCGCTATGGTTTCCTCGGCGCCTGCAATGCGGCGCTCGCGAATACCGGTGCGCTCCACTATCCAGCTGTCGTTGGTGTCTACCATTTTTTCTAAGTCGGCGTTGGTACGTACCGCGGCGGGCAGGTAGCTGCCGGTTCCTAATATTTTACTGTTCATAGGCTTATCTTACGTGACTGTCCTGTGGGGCAGTATCGAAACGATGCGCGATGCTCGCAGGCAAGTCATGTTCAATCTCAGAAATGGCCTGCAAAATCGCATTGAAGAAGGCAGGTGAGCCAGCACTGCCATGGCTTTTCACCACACTGGCGCGTAATCCTATCAGACTTGCGCCATTATACTGGTCGGGGTTCAGATGAGAGAGCCGATTTTTTAACCAAAAGGTCAGCATTTTACTTAAAAAACCGCGTTTCAGGCGCTGACCTAACAATAACCTTGCCACACCTTCACTGGTTTTAAGGGCCACATTACCGACAAATCCGTCGCAGACGATAACATCGGCTTTACCGGTAAATAACTCATTACCTTCGATATAACCGCAGTAATTTAGCTCGGCGATTTGGCTTAAACGCTGACCTGCTTCGCGTACGGCTTCATTACCTTTGTTGGCTTCAACACCCACATTCAGTAAAGCAATACGCGGGGCTGTGATGCCGAGTATACGCTGAGCGGCTTGCTCTCCCATCAAAGCAAACTGCACCAACTGCTCGGCATCGCAACTGATATTAGCACCCACATCGAGCAGCAAGGCATAACCCCCGCCCCGTTGTGGCAGACGTGTGATCAGTGCGGGCCTGTCTACACCAGAGACGGTATTGAGCACCTTCATGGCCATGGCCATTAATGCCCCTGTGTTACCGGCGCTCACGCAAGCGTGCGCGCGCCCTGATGCAAGAGCATCAAGCGCGTGGCGCATAGAAGAGTCGGTTAGATGACGCAGGGCATAAGCGGCTTTATGATCATTGCCCACCTGTTGCGTACAAAAGCACGTCTGCACTCTCGGGTGTTGGTCTAAATTTAGGCGCGATAGCCAAGGAGACAGCTCCGCTTCCAAACCAAACAAGAGCAAATGCAGATCAGGTAGAAGCGACAGTGCCTGCGCGGCGGCAGGCACTGTTATTGAGGGGCCAAAGTCTCCCCCCATCATATCTAACGCAACGGTCAGCTGCGACAAGGTTATTATTACTTATTAATAACCTTTACACCGCGGTAAAAACCATCCGCAGTGATGTGATGACGACGATGCAATTCGCCTGTAGTTTGATCTACAGTCAATGCAGCAGCAGTCAACGAATCGTGTGAACGACGGCTTCCGCGCACAGCGCGAGATACTTTACTCTTTTGTACGGCCATGTGACCTCACTCCTAAATCAGTTACTTACGTTTTAAACCTTCCAGAATCGCGAAAGGGTTCGGACGTTCTTCAGCGGTAGGAATTGTACCAAAGCTTTGGTCGAATTTACCTTCAGAACAGTGTTCATTCGCATGAACCGGAATCTGAGGTAAGCTGAGAATAAGTTCATCCTCGACTAATTCGACCAAGTCTATTTCGCCAACTTCATCCACTTCGACCGTTTCGTAATCTTCCGGCACATCTGGTGCTTCTGCGTTTGCACGCAGCGGCGTGTATGTAAATTCGGATTCTATAGTAGTATCAAACGGCTCGTTACATCTTTGGCACTGGAGGGTCACACACATGCGCGTTTTGCCGTGCATAATGCGTAGCCCTTGGGCGTCGGTGCCAAAGTCTAGAGATACGTTGATATCACCATGGATACCTTGGGTAGACTCCGCCAGTCTGGGCATTAGCGACGCGGCATATTCACCTTCGTATTGAAGACGATTAAGCGCGCAGCGAGCGGGATCAACCTTATTGGGCAACTTTACCTTTTCCATAAGGCGCGCATATTATAGATACTCATAGTGGGAGTCAAAGAGAAAAACGTTTTTCGGGCTAAATAATAGCTAAAAAAACAACCAAAAATAACGCCTTACGCGGTATCTGCAACCACTGGCTACCGTTAACAGACGCTCTATCGTGCCAGCCCTACCGCATAAGTCACAACATGCTAAACTCTCTCATCTGTTCATGATCGGCTTACGTAACTATGCCCTTATTGCCCTCATCAGTGCCTTGTGCTTCACCCCTTCAGTCACCGTCACTTATTCTGGCTTCGTCATCCGCCTATCGCCAACAACTACTGCATAAGTTGCAGCTGCCTTTTACCTGTCACAGCCCAAATATTGACGAGACCGCTCTGCCCAATGAGAGTGCCGAAGGCTTAGTGCGACGCTTAGCCGAACAAAAAGCGCGCGCACTGAGTCACCTTTATCCGCACAGCCTGATTATTGGCTCAGACCAAGTGTGTGTTAATCCTAGGTCCATTGGCCCCGACGGTGTGCACCAAAGCCAAATTTTGGGCAAGCCCCATACCTTGGCCCGCGCTCACGCTCAACTGCTCGCCGCCAGCGGCCAACGCATCACCTTTTATACCGGCTTAGCTGTCTATGACGTAGCGAACGATCAGCTGCGCTCACTGGTGGAGCCCTTTAGCGTGGTATTTCGCATCCTGACGGCCGCACAAATTGATCGCTATCTTGAACGCGAGCCCGCACTGGACTGTGCAGGTGCCTTTAAATGCGAAGGCCTCGGCATCAGCTTATTTGAGCGCATGGAAGGCCGCGATCCTAATACCCTCGTCGGCTTGCCATTAATGGGACTGGTCGACCTGTTGGGTCAATTCGGCGTACAAGTACCTTGAAACAAAGCGGTCAGCCCTAAGCTGTCAGTTAAAACACTCACCGTCCTTTGCGTCGGCGCAACACGTATGACGCCGCCTTAAACCCAGTCCCGTAACTGGCGAATATCGTCAATCAAGGCTAAAGGTTGATGCACATTAAGCTTACGCGCATCGTGCACACCGTAGGTCACGCCGATGCGCGGCATGCCAATAGCTTGGGCCATTTCTAGGTCGTAGCTGGAATCTCCTACCATCACCGCATCCGCCGGGCTGACATTCAGCTCGGCTAAGATCTGCTCCAGCATTAACGGGTGCGGCTTGGACACCGCCTGATCGGCACCACGCAAGGCGTGAAAATATCCGCCTAACTGGGTATCGGCCAAGACGCTGTCTAGGCCGGCTCTTTGCTTACCGGTAGCCACTGCTAATTGATAGCCATGGGTATGCAATTCTTTAATCGTATCGGCGGCACCGACAAACAGCGGTGCTGGCGTTTGGTTCAGCTCCATATAATGTCGACGATAGGTCGCCTGTAAACTGGCCGATTGGGCGTCACTAATAGTACCAAACAAGACAGGAAACGCCTTATATAAGCTAAGACCAATAATATCGCGTACCGCCTCAGAACTTGGCACCGGTAACATACAATCCTGCGCCGTAGCTTGCATGCTAGACACAATGCGCGCCACCGAGTCCATCAGAGTGCCATCCCAATCGAAGATGACTAACTTAAAGTTCATGCTTAGCAAACCCTCATTTAGCTACTTTATTTACCGACCTTAATTAAAAATCTTATTTAGCAATCTTGGCCAAGCGCGTTAATAACCGCTCTAAACTAGGCTCTAAGGGCGCCTCTATGGTCATCTGCTCTTCACGCACCGGGTGGAAAAAGCGCAAGCGACCAGCATGCAAAAACAGCCGCTTTAAGCCTAAATCGCGCATTTTCTCATCAAACTGAGCATCACCGTATTTAGTATCACCTGCTATCGGATGGCCCGCATGCAAGGTGTGCACCCGAATTTGATGGGTACGCCCGGTAATGGGGCTACATTCTACTAAAGTCGCTTGGGGAAACTGCTGCAGGATCTTAAAACGCGTCTCCGACGGTTTACCTTCTTTGGTATCCACCTTTACTACGCGATCGCCGGAGGGCATTTCAAACTTGCGCAACGGGGCCTTCACGGCTCTTTGCTTAGCAGGCCACTCACCACACACCAAGGCTAAATAATGTTTATCTATGGTTTTTTCACGCAACTGCTCATGCAAATTGCGCAACATGCTGCGCTTTTTAGCTACCAACAATAAGCCCGAAGTGTCGCGGTCGAGTCTATGCACTAATTCTAAAAATCGCGCTTGCGGGCGCAGCGCGCGCAAGCCCTCAATCAAGCCGTAGCTCAGCCCACTGCCGCCATGTACCGCAAGGCCTGAAGGTTTATTGATAACAATAAGCGCCTCATCTTCATAGACAATGGCCGCTTCTAACGATTGCACTTCGCCAAGCTTGTCGCTGGGTACGGGATCTTCGCGCTCCGCCACCCGCACCGGCGGGATGCGCACTATGTCACCGGCTTGCAGTTTATATTCGGGTTTAATGCGCTTTTTATTAACTCTGACCTCACCTTTGCGCACAATGCGATAAATCATGCTTTTAGGTACGCCCTTGAGCGCGGTGCGTAAAAAGTTATCGATGCGCTGCCCTTCATATTCCGCATCTATGGTGAGCAGTTGTACGCTATGTTGCTGTTCTGGTTTCATGGTCTACATTCTATCATTGGCAAGTGTGATTTGGCGCTAAAAAGGCGTCTTGCTAAGGTTACAGTTAAAGTGTGATAATGGCTCAGAATTTTGTGTCGGCCAGTTGTTGCTAGCGATGGTTATCTAGCCATGTTTATCCAGCATGAGTTATTCAACACTGGATGATACGTCCCGAACACCCCTAGCTACCCGTTTTATTCGCGACCTTTGGGCTCTCCCTTACCCGTGAAAAACACCTGAAAAAGCGCCTCAAGCGTACCCAGCCGGGAGGCTGTATCTCTTACGCTAACAGACTCGAGGCCGGTGTTCGTCGGAATAACGCGGTTATGCTAGGGAAAACACCAACACTGTAAAAAACAGTAAAAACTTTATAAAAGAGTCATCAATGAAAAGAATGCTAATCAACGCCACTCAAGAAGAAGAGTTGCGTGTCGCCCTCGTAGATGGGCAAAAACTCTACGATCTGGATATTGAAAGTCCAGGCCACGAACAAAAAAAAGCCAACATCTATAAAGGTAAAATTACCCGCGTAGAGCCCAGCTTAGAAGCGGCGTTTGTTGATTACGGTGCAGATCGTCACGGTTTCTTACCGTTAAAAGAAATTGCCCGTAACTATTTCCCTGCCGGATACAGCTATCAAGGCCGACCTAACATTAAAGAAGTGGTCAAAGAAGGCCAAGAAGTAATAGTGCAGATTGATAAAGAAGAACGTGGCAATAAAGGCGCCGCGCTCACTACCTTTATCAGCCTCGCCGGCTCCTACTTAGTATTGATGCCGAACAACCCTCGTGCTGGCGGTATTTCTCGCCGCATTGAGGGCGACGAGCGCACCGAGCTGAAAGAAGCGCTGGCGCAACTTGCCCTGCCCGATGGCATGGGTCTGATTGTACGCACCGCCGGTGTGGGCAAATCGGCAGAAGAACTAGAATGGGACTTGCGCGTATTGCAAGGCCACTGGAAAGCGATTCAAGAAGCCTCTGAAGGCGGCACTGCACCTTTCTTAATTCACCAAGAAAGTAACGTGATTGTACGCGCTATTCGCGATTACTTGCGCCGTGACATTGGCGAGATCGTCATCGATAACCCAGTAGTATATGAGCGCGCACGCAAGCACATCGAGCTGGTCCGCCCAGATTCCTTAAAAATCGTTAAGCTGTACGATGGCGATGTGCCTATGTTTAGCCACTATCAGATTGAAAGCCAAATTGAGTCGGCCTTTCAGCGCGAAGTGCGCCTGCCTTCTGGCGGCAGTATCGTTATAGACCCGACCGAAGCCTTAACCAGTATCGATATCAACTCTTCTCGCGCCACTAAAGGCAGCGACATAGAAGAAACAGCGCTGAGAACTAACCTAGAAGCGGCCGAAGAAATCGCCCGCCAGTTACGCCTGCGTGACTTAGGTGGTTTAGTGGTGATCGACTTTATCGACATGACGCCAGTGCGCCATCAGCGTGAAGTAGAAAACTGCCTGCGCGATGCGGTGCGCCAAGACCGTGCCCGCATTCAGCTAGGTCGTATTTCTCGCTTTGGTTTGTTGGAAATGTCGCGTCAGCGCCTGCGCCCATCATTAGGCGAGTCCAGCACCCACGTCTGCCCACGCTGTTTAGGCCAAGGCACCATTCGTGATAACGAGTCCTTAGCTCTCGCCATCTTACGACTGATTGAAGAAGAAGCCCTGAAAGACAACACAGGGCAAATTCATGGCCAAGTCCCGGTAGACGTCGCCGCTTATCTGTTGAACGAAAAGCGCAAGTCCATCGCCAGTCTTGAGCAGCGTTATAATGTTGAAATTTACATTATTCCGAATGAGCGTCTGGAAACCCCACACTTTAGTGTTGAGCGCGTGCGCAGCGGCGAAGAAGAAGCCGTGACCAGCTACAGCCTAAAAACGGCCGTCCCTAAGTCCACTTATACGCCGCGAGACAGCCAGTCTAGCCCACGTATTGAGCAGCCGGCGTTACAAGGTTTTACTGCGCCTAGCGTGGTTGCCACGCCTGCTCCTGCAGCGACGTCTGTTCCTGCGGCCAGTGTTGCACCTGCTGGCGTGTCAACGTCAGGCGTCACTGCACCTGGCTTTATCAGCCGCATGTGTGCCACGATCGGCAGTTGGTTTAATGGCAATACAGATGCCCAACCGGTGGCTTCGGCTACCGCTCGCCCTGTGACCAACACGGCCGGCAACAATGGCAGCAACAACAATGGCGAACGCAACCAGAGCCGCAATAACTCTCGCTCGTCGAGCCGTGAACGTAACGGCAGTAGCGAGCGTAATGATCGCAACGACCGTTCATCGCGCAATACGCGTAATACCAATGCCCGCAGACCCCGTGATGAAGAGCGTAATACTGCTCAACAAACTGAGTCTAAAGCGCCGGTTGCCGCCGCTGTGCAAGATGAGAATAAGAATGAGCGCCCACGTCGTGAACGCAGAAAACCGCGCCGCGAGCATCCACAAGCCAACGCTCAGCTGAATGACGGTGATGCCGCCGTTATCGCCACAGAAGCCGCAACTGCAGCCCAAACGCCGACCGTAGCCACGACAACGGCCTCTGCACCTGAGTCTCAAGAGCAGAACTTGGCCGAACGTCGCCAGCGCCGTCAGCAGAGAAAACAAGTCCGCATTGGCGGTGAAGAAGAGCAAACAACCACAGCCACTGAGACGGTTGCTCAGCCACAAGTTGCAGCCCCTGCGGATGACAGCAGCAAGGAGCATCACAAACGCAGTGCCATGCCAAAGCGCAAACGCATCAACGAAGACAGCCGTCGTCGTCGTCGCGAAGACAGCATAGCCGCGTTAATTGCCTCTCAAGGTGAAGACAAGTGGGTGGCGACTGAAGAAGCACTGGCCGCCGCACAACCACTGAAGCTAGAGCTCAAAGCCGCAGCCGAGTCCGTGACTCAACCCGCCGTTGAGCCTGCAGCAGTGGCACAACCAGTAGTTGAGCCAAAGGCAGCCGAGGCTGTTGTAGAAACAGCCATCGTTGAGCCAGCCCTTGTTAAACAGGATGAAGTTAAACCAGACGAGATTAAACACGCCGAGTTTAAACAAACCGATGTTATGCCTGCCGCGGTTGAAACTGCCTTGGTTGAACAGGTAATTGACACTCCAGCCGTTGCAGAGCAAACAGCAGTTGAGCCGGCCGTTATTAAGCAGCCTGTTGTTCATGTTGAGCCTGTTCAGGTTGAACAACCCAAAGCAGAGCCTAGTGCCCCAGTAACACCTAACGCTAAATCGGCCATGGAGCAGCAAGCTGAGCCAAGCGCAACCGTTGCGCCTGCAGTGACAGAGCCAGCCTCTGCCCCACAGCCAGTAGCCGTGCAGCCGGAGCCGATCACAACATCACCGACAGTTGCATCGCCGGTAATTACATCTCCAGCCGTGCCAGCTGATACTGTTAAGCCAGCCGCTGTGACTAACGCTGCGCCAGCCACTCAAACTGCGCCAAAGGCGACCGGTTTATACCGCGGCTCACGTCAAGTTTCGGCACCCATGGTGAAGCCTGAAGAGGTAGCCCAAGCCCCTTATGTGAAGCCTGAGTATCCACAGCTACAACGTGAGGCGGTGGCCACCAGTGGTCGTCATGCGGGCAGCACGGCGGCACAGAACACCGCATCGGCCCCGATGGCGAAACCTGAAAATCATTAATCACTAATGCCCGCAATTAAAAAAGGCTCCTTCGGGAGCCTTTTTATTTGCTTGGGATTAAGATATCCCTTTATTTGATGGTGCCAATAAATACACATCGCGACTCTAAAAACGCTTTTATAGCGTGGATTATTGAATATCATTCCCAAAGCGCGATCTTTGAACAACACTCTCTTTGAGCAATACGGTCTTTAGTAACACGGTTATGTGTCGTCAATGAGAGGACGGTTAAATGGATGAGCGCACCGCAAACCAAACAGATGCCGTACCAAATGCAGCTACACAGGCAGCTGACGTCAGAGAGGAAGCAAACGAGCAAGAAACGCTCACCAAGATCAAAGAGCGTGAAACTCATGAACGAACACCTACCTCTAGCGAGAAATCATTAACTCGTAAAGAACGCGCATCTGTCGCTGAGCACGGTCATCTCTCCGCCTTAACTGTCTACTCCATCATACTCCGCGAGGGAGAAAATGAACTTAAAAGGCCTAATATGTCGCTTTGGTGGTCTGGTGTGGCTGCGGGCATCGGCATTTCGACTTCAGTACTGGTTGAAGGCATTCTCCGTGCTAATTTGGGTGCAGAACACCCCTATCTGACACTCATAGAAAGCCTAGGTTACACCTTTGGCTTTGTGCTGGTTATTTTATGCCGCCTACAGCTATTTACTGAAAATACCATTACCGTGGTGCTGCCGGTGTTAGCCGAGCCCACACGCAGGCGTTTCTATTGTGTCGCCCGCCTATGGGGAATTGTGTTGGTGGCCAATTTAGTGGGCACTTTCTTAACCGCCGCTTTCAGCCTCTATGGCGGTATCCTTTCCGTTCGAACCTTAGCAGCAATATTAGCTATCTCACGCCACGTGGCTGAACTAACGCCGTCTGCGGCATTTTTACATGCCATCCCTTCGGGCTTTTTAATCGCGGCTTTAGTGTGGATGCTACCTTCGGCAAAGGGCTCTGAGGTATTGGTCATTGTAATGTTTACTTGGCTAATCGCAGTCGGAGGTTTTACACACGTCATTGCCGGCTCAAATGAAATTTTTACGCTGGTGCTGCACGGCGAAATTACCCTGTTTAGCGGCTTGGTTTATCATGTACTTCCCGTGCTTATCGGCAATATTCTGGGGGGGAGCGGCTTGTTTGCCATGCTGGCCTATGGCCAAGTTCATGAAGAAATGTAATATCAGGCGCAGCTCTACTTTGTCGCCGTCCGCTGTTTGTATGCAATGAACGTCGGCGGGCCACTTGCTCGTATCTAGGCTCTGCAGGGCATTTTTATTGCGCTAAACGCTTACAGCTGCCCACTGGGCTTTTTCTCTCGTTACTAGGCGCGGGAAAAATTCACCAATACACTCAAACGCCTGTACGGCCTCCGCAAAGGGACGTAAAAAGAGGATATAGATAAGAAGGCAGGCGTAAAAATATGCCACACATGCACCCTATCCGCCCACATTTCCATTTCTAGGACTGAGCCCGCCGCCTGCGCTTTGGCTGCGTATTGTTGGCCGCTAGAGCGAGTAACGCCTACGACTGACTTGGATTAAACATGGCAGAATATGATGAAGGTTACCGCGCAAGCGGTGATACTAAGGGGTACTCGGTAAGGCGCGCATCATTAATGCACAGCCACACCTAATATGAGCGGGGGTATCCTACACAAACCTTGTAATTATGGGCATCAGCAGAGTCACCGGCAATTAAACACAGGTTACTCAGGCTAAAACAGAAGCGCAGCCTAGGTTTACCCATAGCCGCGCTTTGTTCAGCCATTATTTCTGTCGGATAGATTTCGAACTCTGATTCAAGAAACTGAACTGTAATGGGTTGATTGTTTAAAGATGCCTTAACCTTTTGTGCGTATATATACCAGATTTGCACTTACACTTTGCATCTTCCCGGCGTAGGACAATGAGCGAGTTAACGAAAGCAATTTCCCGCTATGGATTTAGCTTTCAAATAAGAAGCTGCTTGGTTACAGCCCCAACTTATCCAGCAATCCCGGCAACTTATCGCTCAGTTTGTCACCGAGTTTATCACCCAGTTTTTCGTCGAGCTTATGCTTGAAGCGCTCCGCTTCTTTATCAGCCTTGTCACTTAAATACATATCAAACACTTGCTGTAAATCTAAGCGATATTGTGGGTCTTTATAGGTCCCGCTAATGCGGATCGGCAAGATAATGTTTTTTAGCTCATCCAGCTCTTCACCGTCTTGGCCCTTAATGCTGCCAACAATGGCGGTATTTAACAGCACGTCCAGTGACTCGTCGGCGAGCTGAGTGTTACCTTTGCCGTCGATGCGCAGTAAAGGCGAGGCCAAGTGCAGGTTATCTGTGCTCACCACCCCTTTCTCAATCACGAAATCTGCGGTTAAGGCGCTAAAGTCGGTTTTTTCGACATCCTCTTTTGCCGGCACCGGCAAGCCTTTTATCTGAGCGTGCGCGCGACGAATAAGCGCGGCAATATTTACGCCTTCTACGGCGCCGTCGACCACGCTGAGATTAGCGGTGCCGGTGAGGTGCTTTTGCAATTGCTCGGCGCTAAAACCCGCGCCTTTTACATCCAAGTTAATATCGGCACGGCCTTGAATGTAGTCGAGTTGGGTGGCTGCACTCAGTAGCGCATCGGCATTTACGCCGGTCAGCACATTGTTCATGCTAAAACGAGTGGGGGCAGCGCTAAAGTCGAGCTTGATGTCGGCGTTCACTTGGCCTTCATACAGCTGTGCTTGCAGCGGCTTAAACTCAAGCTTGCCTTGCGTCGACTTAATATGCACATCCAACTGCTCAAGCTCTATGCCCTGCACTGTCACCTTATCGGCTTTCAAATCGCCCTCTAGGTTAATGCGTTGCAATAAGGAGCCGCTAGCGTCACTGGACTTAGCTTTCGACAAGGTGCCCGGCACAGATGCGGCTGCGGCATCTGTATCTTGGCTGGCGACTCTAGCTTGATTTGCAGTCTCTTTTTTCTGGGTCTTGGCTTTGCTCTCTACCTTGTTTTTGCCTGTCGTCGATGGCGTCACACTGCGCCATTCGGCTTGCAGTGCGTCCACGTTTAACGAGTCAGTGTGCAAGTTAAAGCTCAGTTCAGGCTGCGCAAGGTGATTAACCATCAGCTGGCCGGTTACCTTGAGTTCACCCGTCTCCAAGTTGAGCTCGGTAAACTCCGCCTGTTTTTTATCCAAGTCATAGGCCAATTGGCCCTGTAACTTAAGCTGCTTATTACCTGGTATCGCGCGGCCGGTGGCGCTAGCTTCAAAATTAAGATTACTTAACAGCAGGCGATTAAATTCAGGCGCTACCCAAAAATCGCCAGCCAGCACAATGTTGCCCTGCAAGTCGTCGCTAAACAGATTGCCGGATAAACTCAAAGGCACGGTTTTATCAGGTGCAAAGTCATCCAATTTAACGTTAACGCCGTTAAGGCGAATGAGCTTACCTTTGGCAAGATTTTGCATCAAGACTTCGGCATCTTGTACATGCACTCCGGCTAAGCTAAAGCTCATCGGCTCTTTGGCACTGCTCGGTTCGGGGTTCTGAGAAGCCTCATCACTACCGGTATGAGAAGACGCAGGCGCAGTTTTACTGGCGTCAACATCAGACTGTTTCTCCGCCAACGCGCGTAAGTCATCAATGTTTGTTACGCCATCTGCACGGGTAATTAAATGCAGGCGCGCCTTGTTTAATACGGCTTCACCTACTTCTAAGCGATTGTTGAACAGCGGCTTTAGCGCCACATCTAAGCTGAGCTCACCAATCGACAGGGTATTACCACCTTCAAAGCCCGGAGGGTTTAATAAGGCGGTGTCAGTCACGGTAAAACCAATGGAGGGGAAGAAGCGCCAGCTTAAGTCGCCGTTAATAACTAAAGTGCGGCCCGTTTTTTCTTTGGTTTGTTCAATCAAGACGCGCTTCACGCGGTCGGTATCTACCACCTGCGTTAATATGATACCCGCAAGCAAGATCAAAAGTAGTAAGGCTCCCAGTCCATAGAGTAGCTTTTTCATGCATGTTTCCCGTGTCGATGTTTTTAGTCTTGGTTAATACGGCTAGCGTCGGCGCCTTGCTGCGCCTTGTATTTAGCACTAGCACGGCTCATATAAGGACGCTCTGCCGAGCCGGACATGGTTTCAAAGTTAATGGCGCCGATCACCATATGCGGGCGCAGCGCCAATGGCAGTTTGCCACCGTTATAAAATTCGAGCACGATGCGCCCCGACCAACCCGGATCGATACGGTGCGCCGTGGCGTGTACCATTAAGCCTAGGCGAGCTAAAGAAGAACGGCCGTCTAACCAACCCACAATGTTATCGGGCAAGGTGATGGATTCAAGGGTAACCGCCAGCGCTAATTCGCCGGGATGTAAGAAAAAGGCATCACCGTCGGCAATAAAAATTTCATCGCTCATCACGCTATCAATGGCGGCCGCCACTTCGCTCTTCGGGCCACTTAAGTCAATATAAGGGGCGCTATGAGCCTGAAACACCCGAAATTCATTACCTAACAGCACGTCTACGCTCACACCACTGATCCGCTCCGGATCCGGCTGGGGCGTCATGGTAATAATACCCTCCGCCAAATAACGCTTAATATCGCGGTCACAAAGACGCATGAAAACTCCTCAACTCATGATAAAAAACCACCCTGCCCGCGCCGGTATTTACCGCGGCACTCGCAGACTTGATATTAAGCCACACGAATGCAGACTGGATGGTGGATATTAAATTTGTCGCTTGATTAAATTGGCAGCAAATTAAATCAAGCGTGTGTATAGGCTAGTAGGAATGGCCTTGCCGCTAAAATAGAGTCCGCTGGCGATGCGTGCCGCCATGGTCAAATAGGTGTGAGCTAAGCTGCCGTCTGGCTCGGCTATCATGGTCGGGCGGCCCTTATCCATATCCACACCAATGCGAGCATCTAAGGGGAGCTGGCCTAATAACGGCACCTGATTTTTTTGCGATACGCGCAAACCACCACCTTCACCAAACAAGGCTTCTTGATGGCCACATTGGCCACAGATGTGATAGCTCATGTTTTCAATCACGCCCAGCACGGGCACGTTCACCTTACGGAACATGCTGATACCTTTCACGGCATCCGCCAGCGCCACGTTTTGCGGCGTGGTCACGACTACCGCAGCCGTGGTCGGCACACTTTGCGAGATGGTAATTTGTATGTCACCTGTGCCCGGCGGCAAGTCGACGATTAAATAGTCTAATTCGCCCCAGCGGGTTTCTTGCAAGATTTGGGTGAGCGCCTTGCTGGCCATGGGCCCGCGCCAAATGGTGGCATCTTCTGCTCCCACCAAAAAGCCAATGCTGTTCGCTAACAGACCATGAACAGGAATGGGCGCCATGGTTTTGCCATCTTCACTGGCAGGCTTGGCGCCCATCACCCCTAACATCATGGGGA
This sequence comes from Candidatus Oceanisphaera merdipullorum, assembly GCA_018883865.1. Classification (GTDB taxonomy): domain Bacteria; phylum Pseudomonadota; class Gammaproteobacteria; order Enterobacterales; family Aeromonadaceae; genus Oceanimonas; species Oceanimonas merdipullorum. Next base: position 34,080 of record JAHLFI010000041.1, on the reverse strand, counting down.
TAGAAGGGCCGTAGACGTCGGCATCTAAGATACCCACGCGAGCACCTAATCGTTTCAAGGCCAAGGCCAGATTCACCGCTGTGGTGGACTTACCTACACCGCCCTTGCCAGAAGAAATAGCGATAATATTGCGCACCCCCGCTACACCTTGGGCGTCATTGGCGCGGGCTAGTGTGGCGACGTCATGACTCAGCTGCCAGTCAACCTGCTCGGCGCCACTGAGTTGACACAACTTTTCGTCTAACTGAGTGAGCGCGGTGTCGAGCTGATAATCCACAAAGGGCAGCACCAGCTTGATCACCAAGAGCGGTGGTTGCAGGCTAACATCGCGCACCGCCCCGGTACTGACCAAATCTTTCGCCCAGTGCGGTGGTACAAATTGTGCCAGCACGGCCATGATATCGTTATTATTCATGCTCACTTGCCCCTCTTATGACGGTATTAAGCACTCTAACAAAAAGCCGGCAACGGTGAAACGCCCCCCACGCACTCTGAGCGCTTTATCAGCCAATATACGGCTTTTTTATTGAGATCATTCTCCAAACAAGGTTTCTTTTAGCGCTTTGCGCCGGAAAAAGCCGCCCAAGTGTGTATAAGCGAAATAAACTCGGGTAACATGACCGACCCACCTTAATTGACTTAATAGAATGGAAAATATGGCTATCGAACCGCGTAAGATACTTGTCACCTGTGCCCTACCCTATGCCAATGGATCTATCCACCTTGGCCATATGTTGGAGCATGTTCAGGCCGATATCTGGGTTCGTTATCAGCGAATGCGAGGCCATACGGTTCATTTTATTTGTGCTGACGATGCGCATGGTACGCCCATTATGCTCAAGGCCAAGCAATTAGGCATAGCGCCAGAAGAAATGATTGCCGCAGTGCAGGCCGAGCATGAAGCGGATTTTGCCCGCTTCAACATCAGCTTTGATAACTATCACACCACCCACAGCACCGAGAACCGCGAATTTGCCGAGCTGATCTACGGTCGTTTAAAAAACAAGGGTTACATCGAAAACCGCACCATTTCTCAGCTCTACGATCCTGAGCAAAACATGTTTTTGCCCGACCGCTTCGTTAAGGGCACCTGCCCTAAGTGCAAGGCCGAAGACCAATACGGCGATAACTGCGAAGTGTGCTCGGCCACGTACAGCCCAGCAGATCTGATTAACCCCCGCTCTGCGGTGTCGGGTGCTACGCCTGTGATGCGCGACAGCGAGCATTTCTTCTTCGACCTGCCACAGTTTAGCGATATGCTGAAAACGTGGATCCGCTCAGGCGCCTTGCAAGAAGAAATGGCCAACAAGCTGGAAGAGTGGTTTGAAACAGGTCTGCAGCAATGGGACATCACCCGTGATGCACCCTACTTTGGTTTTGAAATTCCCGATGCACCGGGCAAGTATTTTTATGTGTGGCTGGATGCGCCTATCGGCTACATGGGCTCATTTAAGAACTACTGCGATAAGCGCGGTGACCTTAGCTTCGACGAATACTGGAATAAAGACAGCACTACCGAGCTGTATCACTTTATCGGTAAAGACATCGTCTATTTCCACAGCTTGTTTTGGCCAGCCACGCTCGAGGGCAGTGGTTTTAGAAAACCGAGCAGCATCTTCGTACACGGTTATGTGACGGTCGACGGCGCTAAGATGTCGAAGTCGAAAGGCACCTTTATCAAGGCCGACACTTACCTCAATCATCTTGATCCTGAGTGTCTGCGTTACTACTACGCCGCTAAATTATCGAGCCGCATCGATGACTTAGACCTAAACCTGAGCGACTTTGTGGCCCGCGTAAACAGTGATGTGGTGAACAAGTTGGTGAATTTGGCCTCGCGCAACGCCGGCTTTATTGCTAAGCGCTTTGACGGCAAGTTAGCCGCCACCTGCAGCGAGCCTGAGTTATATAGCGAATTTTCCGCCGCCGCTGAGCGCATCGGTCAAAGCTATGAGCAGCGGGAATTTGGCCGTGCCATTCGTGAGATCATGGCTCTGGCCGACAAAGCCAACCGCTACGTAGACGACAAAGCGCCGTGGGTACTGGCCAAACAAGAAGGCAAAGACCAAGAGCTGCAAGATGTCTGCTCGGTGAGCCTTAACTTGTTCCGCGTGCTGATCACCTACTTAAAGCCGGTGATGCCAAAGCTCACCGAGCGCGCCGAAGCGTTTTTGAATACCGACTTAACCTGGGATGCGCTGGGCACCCCCTTAGTGGCGCATCAGCTCAACGCCTTTAGCCCGCTGTTTAGCCGCATGGAAGCCGACAAGATTGCCGCCATGATTGAAGCATCCAAAGAAGACTTGGCCGTAGAGCAAAGCACGCTCTTGCCAAGTGCCGAACCAAGTGCCGAGCCTGCGGCTACGAGTGAGCTGGACTTGGACCCGATTAGCGAGACCATCAGCTTTGATGATTTCGCTAAGATTGACCTGCGCATTGCATTAATCAAAAAAGCCGAGTCTGTACCCAAGGCCAATAAGCTGCTGCGCTTAGAGCTGGACTTAGGCGGCGAAACCCGTCAGGTATTTGCGGGGATTAAGTCTGCATATGCTCCAGAAGATATCGAAGGCAAGCTAACGCTAATGGTAGCCAATCTAGCCCCACGCCAAATGAGCTTTGGCTTAAGTGAAGGCATGGTGCTCGCCGCCGGCCCAGGTGGCGAAGACTTGTGGATTTTAGAGCCGCATGCCGGTGCCAAGCCGGGAATGCGGATTAAGTAAAGCCAAAAGCGATAAGCTTAATGCTGTAAGAAAAAACACCGAGCCAAAAACTCGGTGTTTTTGTTTATGCCGTCATTCAGAATTCGATTCAGTAACTGCTAGTGGTGGTTTTATCTTTAGCTGACCGCTTATGGCTTCGGGCTTACCGCTCCCGAAGGGTTAGCATTCAATAATATTCACCGCCAAACCGCCGCGGGCGGTTTCTTTGTATTTACTCATCATGTCACGGCCGGTTTCGCGCATGGTTTTAATGACCTTATCCAGTGAAACCTTGTGCTCACCATCACCACGCAGCGCAAGGCGGCTGGCATTAATGGCTTTTACTGAGCCCATGGCGTTGCGCTCTATACAAGGTACTTGTACCAGTCCACCAACAGGATCGCAGGTAAGGCCTAAGTTATGTTCCATGCCAATTTCGGCGGCGTTTTCGACCTGTTCTACCGTGCCTCCCACAATCGCAGTGAGTGCGGCGGCGGCCATGGAGCAGGCCACGCCCACTTCGCCTTGGCAGCCTACTTCGGCACCTGAGATAGAGGCATTCTCTTTGTATAATATGCCGATAGCCGCAGCCGTTAAAAAGTAATCAAGTAAGACCGCATCATCCACCGGCTGCACGAAATGGTGATAATAATGCAACACCGCCGGAATAATGCCTGCCGCGCCATTGGTGGGCGCCGTGACCACTCGGCCACCGGCGGCGTTTTCTTCATTAACGGCCATGGCGTATAAATCCACCCACTCCATGACGCTTAACGGATCCTTGTTGTAGGCCGACTCGCCATTGAGCTTGGCCAGCAAGTCTGGCGCGCGGCGGCGCAATTTAAGGCCGCCGGGCAAGATACCTGTGGTGTGACAGCCGCGGGTTACGCAGTCTTGCATCACTTGCCACAATTGGCGCAACCCCTCGATAATGGCGTGCTCGCTGCGATTCACCTTTTCATTGGCCAGCATCAGCTCACTAACCGACAAATTATGCTCATGACACAGCGCCAGCAACTGATCACCACTGTGAAATGGGTATGGCACCGGCTTAGCACTGGACTCGGCGGCCGCACTGGCTTGCGTGTTCGCAAAGTCTTCGGCCTTAACGATAAAACCACCCCCAATCGAGTAATAGGATTGTTCGGCCAAGCGCTTTTCCTGATTTTCCGCTGTATCAACCGTAAAAGCCCGACAGGTCATGCCATTGCTGTGCAGCGGCAAGGTTTGACGACGATGAAAGACGATGGCGTTGCTGCGAGGGAAAGTGACTGACTGGCATTGATTTAATAACAGCCGTTCATCTTGCTCTACTTGAGATAAAAAATCGGGGATCAGATCTATGTCTATGGTGTCGGGCGCAAAGCCGGCTAAGCCTAACATCACCGCCTTGCCGGTACCGTGGCCAATGCCGGTTTGGCCTAATGAACCAAACAGCTCTACTTCAACGCGACTGACTTGGCTCAATACACCCCGATCGCCCAACGCCTGCACAAAGTCCTTAGCCGCCCGCATTGGCCCCACGGTATGAGAAGAAGACGGGCCTATGCCAATACTGAACATATCGAACACGCTGATCATAACGACTCCATAACTCGGATAAATCGATAAGTAAGGATGATGTGGTGTGCTTAATAAGCGAGGCGCAGATCATCAACTAATGTTGAATGATTGTAGGGAATTTTGAAGCACAGCCCCAATGAGATTTTACCATCTATAGATTTAACAGCGGAATGTGTGATTAAGATCTCGACTTACCGAGCAATCTGCTGGGCGAAGCGATGGATAACGGCGGCAGTAATACCCCAAATCCATAAACCCTGCCAACGGATAAACACCACCTCATGTGTGTGGCCTTGGCGGCGTAACTGAAATAAATGGTGGTGGCGTAAATCCAGCAGATAATCGAGCGGCACTTGGAATATTTCATCTACTTCATCAGGATTAAGCGTAAATTGCGGCTGCCCTGCTATTAGGCCGATAAAAGGCGTGAGCGCAAAACCGGAAATCGTATGTTGCGCCTGTAGTTGGCCCAAAGGCTGACACAATTCAGGCAATAGGCCGATTTCTTCCCAACTTTCCCGCAGCGCCGTCTGCCACAGGCTTGCATCAGACGCATCCATGCGCCCACCGGGAAAGCTCACCTGCCCCGGATGCTGGCGCAATAATCGACTGCGCCGAGTCAACACCAGCTCCAAACCTTGTTCCGTTTGCAATAACGGCATCAGCACCGCCGCCGGATGGGCATCCAGCGGCAAATGCGGATCCGGCAAGGGTGCCAGTAAATTAAGGCGCGTTTTTAATTCATCTAAAGTCATGGGCGATCGCAGTTAAGAATGATATTTGAGCGTTAATACATTGGCGCTAGTTGGTCATAGCTCAGCCAGCACAGGTAAAATTTTACCCAGCTTATCAAATAGCTCCTGATACTCGGCGTCCACTACTGAGTCGGCGACTATGCCACCACCGGCCCAGCAATAAAGCTGGTCCAGCTCTGCTACTAGCGTACGTATGGTAATGCTGGTGTCCATGCGCCCGTGGGCACTGATGTAGCCGATGCTGCCGCAATAGGCGTGGCGACGATGAGTTTCTAACTCTTCAATAATGGCCATAGCGCGCACCTTAGGGGCGCCGGTAATGGAGCCGCCCGGGAAGGTAGCCGCCAATAAATCAGCCGCGTTCAGTTCAGGATTAAGCTCGCCGGTAATGGTGGACACCAAATGGTGCACCGCCGGAAACGATTCGATGGCAAAGATTGAGGGCACCTTGACCGAACCCGGCACGCAGACACGGCCGATATCGTTGCGCAATAAGTCCACTATCATCAAATTTTCCGCACGATCTTTGGGCGCGGCACTCAGCTCGGCGGCCAGTTGCAAGTCGAGCTCTGCATTAGCACCCCGCGGGCGAGTGCCTTTGATGGGTTTGGTTTCGACGCGTCTGCCCTCGAGGGCAATAAAGCGCTCCGGCGATAAGCTTAAAATAGTGCTGCTGGGCAATTGCAGAAAAGCAGAAAACGGGGCTTTATTCTGAGCACTTAACTGACGATAGGCCTGCCAGCTGTCACCCACAAAGCCCGCATTAAAGCGCAGCGTTAAATTAATTTGATAACAATCACCGGCGCGCAAATAATCTTGCACCTTATTAAAGCTGGCGCCATATTCTGCTTGTGTTTGGCAGGCTTGCCAGCGGCTGGTCAGTTTAAACGGTAATTGGGGCACTAACGCCGTGGCGTGCAGCGCTTGCCACCAGACCAGCCGCGCGTTTAAGGCGGCCTCATCCCCCAGTACCAACAAATGCGCTTGCTGTTGTTCGAGATCGATAACCCAAGCCCAATCCACCAGCGCGACTGCCATGTCGGGCGTGGCCAGCTCGTTGATGGCCAGACTAGGAATATGCTCTAAGCGACGGCCTAGGTCATAACTAAACAACCCTAAGGCACCGCCACAAAATGGCAGATGTGCAAAGCCCGCAGGCATGACCACCTCACCGATAAGCCTCTGCTGCCAGTGTTTTAACAAGGCAAACGGTGACTCAGTTGAGCTGTGGCGCTGCCCTTGGTGCTCAATGACCGTCTCTTCGCCTTGGGTAATTAAGGTGGCCAAGGGCTCGGCACTCATAATATGAAAACGGTTATCCGTGCTTAAGGGCGCGCCCGACTCCAACAACATAGCCCAAGGTAAATGGGCTATTGGCGAAAAAAAATCATGCACAGCACCGCTAAACGCTTGGCTGTGGATCTGCAAAGACAGTCCCATTATGTAATCCACTCGACAGTTTTGACATCCATTCTGGCGCTCAGGCTGGCCAGCCTAGGGCGGTGAAGCGTATCATAGCGCCAATATAACAATACAGAGCCTAATCTGGGTGCTTTGCCTTATTTTTCGAATATCAAACACCATTTTCGAAATATAACGCCCTAATATTGCCCCAATCCTGAGCTAACGTAGACCCGCGAGAGGAAGCCATGAGCATTATCAAAAAGCAGGACTTTATCGACTCAGTTGCCGATGCGCTGCAATACATCTCTTATTACCATCCGCTGGATTTCGTACAAGCGTTAGAAAAAGCCTATTTAAAAGAGCAAAGTGCGGCGGCGAAAGACGCCATCGCGCAAATCTTGATTAACTCCCGCATGGCGGCTGAAGGCCACAGACCCCTGTGCCAAGACACCGGCATAGTGACCTGTTTCGTGAAAATCGGCATGCAAGTGCAGTGGGACAGCGACCTAACGGTACAAGAAATGGTCGATGAAGGCGTGCGCCGCGCCTACCTCAATCCCGATAACCCACTGCGCGCCTCAATCGTGGCGGATCCCGCAGGAAGTCGCATTAACACCAAAGACAACACGCCGTCTGTGGTGCACATAGACATGGTGCAAGGCAATCAGGTTGAAGTGGCCATTGCCGCCAAAGGCGGTGGCTCTGAGAACAAGGCCAAAATGGCCATGCTGAATCCGTCCGATGACGTAGCCGAGTGGGTATTAAAAACCCTGCCGACCATGGGTGCCGGCTGGTGTCCACCTGGCATGCTGGGCATTGGTATTGGCGGCACCGCCGAAAAAGCGGCGGTGATGGCCAAAGAGGCATTGATGGATCCGGTCGATATTCATGAACTGATCGAGCGCGGCGCCACTACGACCGAAGAAAAGTTGCGCTTAGACATTTTTGAGCGAGCCAATAAGCTCGGCATAGGCGCGCAAGGTTTAGGCGGCCTCACTACGGTGGTAGATATTAAAATTATGTCCGCCCCCACCCACGCGGCTTCAAAGCCGGTGGTGATGATCCCCAACTGCGCCGCCACCCGCCACGTGCACTTTACGCTCGATGGCTCGGGCCCTGCCGTGCTCACGCCGCCTAGGTTAGAAGACTGGCCACAAATAACCAGGGAAGTGGGCGATAAGGCGCGCCGCGTGAATTTAGATACGCTGACCAAAGCCGACATTGCAGACTGGAAAATGGGCGAAACCGTGCTGTTATCGGGCAAGCTATTAACCGGTCGCGACGCCGCACACAAACGTATTCAAGAAATGCTGCACAAAGGCGAGCCGCTGCCCGTGGATTTTAAAGGCCGCTTTATTTACTACGTAGGCCCAGTGGACCCCATTGGTGATGAGGCCGTGGGCCCTGCCGGCCCGACGACCGCGACGCGCATGGATAAATTTACCGATCTGATGCTCGAAGCGACCGGTTTAATCGGCATGATCGGCAAAGCCGAGCGCGGCCCCGCCACCGTCGAGTCCATCAAACATCATAAAGCCGTGTACCTAATGGCGGTGGGCGGCGCCGCCTACTTGGTGGCAAAAGCCGTAAAGCACGCCCGCGTGGTGGCCTTTGCGGACTTGGGCATGGAGGCCATCTATGAGTTTGACGTACAAGACATGCCGGTCACTGTGGCGGTAGACAGCGAGGGCAACAACGCCCACGTGGTCGGCCCCGCCATCTGGAAAGCCAGAATCGAAGAGCTGGATGCCCGTCTGAGTCACAAATAGTGCGCCTGTGAAGCGTGAAAGAGTACAAAAACACCGAGCAGTTGCTCGGTGTTTTTATTTGGGTTAGATAGAAAATGTTCTGTTTGCTGTAGGCTGCCACTTCAAGCCCGCCAAATTAAAGTCGCCCCGACAAATTACACTCGCAGTCCACTTCCCCTCTACACCTTACTTACTCTCAAACCAAGGTCGGGTACGATTGGCAAACCACACCAAAGACAACATCACAGGTACTTCTACTAATACCCCCACAACCGTAGCCAGTGCGGCGCCGGATTGCAGGCCGAATAAACCGATGGCGACGGCCACCGCTAACTCAAAGAAGTTAGACGTCCCTATCATGCAAGCGGGTGCCGCTATGTTGTGGCTAAGCTTTAATTTTAGCGCCAGCCAATAACCCAGCGCGAAGATGCCATACGTTTGCAGCAATAAGGGAATGGCGATAAGGCCGATCACCAGCGGTTGATCCACTATGGTCGGTGCTTGCAGGCCGAATAACAGCACTACCGTGGTTAACAAGCCCAGTATCGACCAAGGTTTACAGCGCGCCACTAACACACTGAGCGGTTGCGGCTCAGGCTGATGAGCCTGCACTTTTTTCCACAGCAGTCGTATCGCTATGCCTGCCACCAGCGGCAATACCACATATAAACCCACGGACAACAGCAAGGTCGGCCAGGGCACGCCAATGGCATTAATGCCCAGCAATAAGGCGGCCAAGGGCGCGAAAGCAAACACCATCACCAAGTTGTTCACCGACACTTGCACCAGCGTGTAGTTAGGGTCGCCCCGCGTGAGCTGGCTCCAAACAAACACCATGGCGGTACAAGGGGCCACGCCCAGTAAGATCATGCCGGCTATGTATTCACCGGCCATGTCGGGCTCCACCCAAGGCGCAAAGATCACCCTAAAAAATAACCAAGCTAGCAGTGCCATGGTAAAGGGCTTGATCAGCCAATTAATCACTAAGGTCAACACTAAGCCCTTAGGCTTTTTGCCGACATTTTTCACGGCCGTAAAGTCGATTTGGATCATCATGGGCGTGATCATCAGCCAGATCAGCACCGCCACCACTAGGTTTACTTGGGCAAACTGCCAGCTGGCAAGCTCAGCAAATACCTGCGGCCAAGCTTGGCCTAACACCAAGCCGGCCCCTATGCTTAGCGCCACCCAGAGCGAGAGAAAACGTTCAAAAATTCCCATATTGTTTCTGCTTATTGATGTTAATTAAGCCTAGGGTTACAAAGCGCTTTGATTCACTCTTTGCATCAATTGCTCGGCGGTTTCAACACGCTCCGAATAACGGTCGGTCAAATAGGCACTGTTATCACGAGTGAGCAGCGTAAACTTCATCAGCTCTTCCATCACATCCACGATACGATTGTAATAAGCAGACGGTTTCATGCGATCAGACTCATCAAATTCATTAAAGGCCTTGGCCACCGACGACTGATTAGGAATAGTGATCATCCGCATCCAGCGCCCCAAAATGCGCAGCTGATTCACCGCATTAAATGACTGAGAGCCGCCACACACTTGCATTACCGCCAGTGTTTTACCTTGAGTGGGCCGCACCGCGCCCATCGACAAAGGGATCCAATCAATTTGGGTTTTCATCACGCCCGTCATGGCGCCATGGCGCTCCGGCGAACACCAAACTTGGCCTTCGGACCAGTTAACCAGCTCTCTGAGCTCTTGTACTTTAGGGTGATCGGCATCGTCGCCATCGGCGAGCGGCAAGCCGGAGGGATCAAAGATGCGCACGTCGGCGCCCATAAACAGCAGTAAACGGGCGCACTCTTCCACCACTAACCGGCTAAAAGAGCGTTGACGCAAAGAGCCGTAGAGCAGGAGAATACGTGGCTTATGAGCGCCTGCAGCTGTGTGATTAAATTTGGGCAGCTGAAAATGCTGCTCATCAATGTTGGGTAAACTGATGTCGGGTAAACGAGTGTCGATTAAGCTCATGCTGGCGTTCCTGATAATGGCGTTCGTAACATTGAAAGTGCCGCTGGCCATTGGGCTGGTTCCTGGCGCGCAACCGCTAATAAAGACGCAACTCTGTCACTGATCAAGCCAATGGTGTGGCGAAAGGCGTCTGCTAGTTCTTCGTCGGTACCGGTTAATTTAGACGGATCCGCCAAGCCCCAATGCAGCACTGTGGTGTGACCAAACCACACTGGGCACGTTTCTGCGGCTGCGCTATCACACACAGTGATCACCACATCCGGTGCAAAATCCGCAAATTCATCCCATGACTGGCTACGCAGATGATGGGTCTCAATGCCCGCCTCGGCCAAATAAAGCAAGGATAAGGGATGCACAGCGCCCACCGGCTGACTGCCGGCACTTCTGGCTTCCAATAAGCCTTGGCCAAAATGCTGAGTCACGGCTTCTGACAATATGCTGCGACAGCGATTATGAGTACAGATATACAAAATTTTCATGGGTTGTCTCAGGTCTGATTTCAGCCCAGATTTCAGCTCTGCTTTCATGTGTTTCATGGCAATTTCCTAAATTCGCTTTCACATAAGGGAGAAGGTTTAACAAGCCGTTGCTGGCAGTCATGCAAGTAGTCTTGATGGTGCGCCGCGGTTTGCTGCAATATGCCAGTCGCCCAAGCGGGTAATTGCGGATGCAATCGGTAATACACCCAGCGGCCACGACGCTCGTCCATTAATAAATCACACTTTCTCAGCTCGGATAGGTGTCGAGAGACCTTAGGCTGGCTAAGCTCCAGTGCTTGCTGCAAATCGCATACGCACAGCTCTTGGTGCTCAAGAATAAGCAATAACGACTTCAAGCGCGTATCGTCGGCCAAACACTTAAAAAATACTAAGGGCGACATAATAATCCCCGTCATTGAAATGTGGTTTATCATATATATGAAAATTCGCATGTCAATATGGGATCAGTGCCCCACTGGTGCCACGTCATGATTTGGCTCTGTTTCATGATTTATTTTCGCGGCTGGTTTGTGCTTAAGAGCGCAACCCTTTAAAATCACCGCCCGCTTCTTCATAAATAGCCAAACTCATGACCATCACAGTTACTCTGATCGCCGGACGAGAAAAGTCCCTACAACGTCGCCACCCTTGGGTGTTTTCTCGTGCAGTAGACAAGGTGCTCGGCCAACCCAATGCCGGTGATACGGTGGACATTGTTAGTCAAAAAGGCGAATGGCTGGCGCGGGGCTTTTACTCGCCACAGTCGCAAATTCGTGCCCGAGTGTGGAGCTTCGATAAAGACGAAGTCATAGACGACGCCTTCTTCTTGCGCCGTTTAGCTCGCGCCAAAGACAGCCGCCAGCCGCTGATTGATGAGCAAGGCTTAACCGGTTATCGCCTGTGCGCCGCCGAGTCCGATGGCCTGCCCGGCGTCACTATCGATGTGTATGCCAATGTGGTGGTGTGTCAGCTGCTGAGCACAGGTGCTGAGCGCTGGCGCAAAGCGATAGTGGCCGCGCTGAATACCTTGTATCCCGGTGCCTGTATTTATGAGCGCTCCGATGTGGCGGTGCGTAAGAAAGAAGGCCTAGCCGAGCGCAAAGGTGTGCTGTCTGGCACCCTGCCTGAGCAGCCGATTGTTATCGAGGAAAATAACGGCGTTAAGATCCTCGTCGACGTCGAAAATGGCCATAAAACCGGTTTTTATCTGGATCAGCGCGATAACCGCCGTCTTGCCGCCCGTTACTGCCAAGACAAGCGGGTGTTAAACTGCTTTAGTTATACAGGTACCTTTGGCGTGTATGCGCTGAAAGGCGGTGCGACTGAAGTGGTGAACGTCGATATGTCAGAGTCGGCACTGGCCTTGGCCGAGCAAAACGTCACCTTAAATAAACTCGACTTAAGCCGCGCCAAATTTGAACAAGCCGATGTGTTTAAATTACTGCGCAGCTATCGCGAGCAAGGCCAGCGCTTTGATGTGATAGTGCTGGATCCGCCTAAGTTTGCCGAAAGCAAAGCCCAGCTCAACGGCGCTTGCCGCGGCTATAAAGACATTAATATGCTGGCCTTTCAGCTGCTGAATGCCGGTGGCATCTTGCTGACTTTTTCTTGCTCGGGCTTGATGACTCAAGATTTGTTCCAAAAAATCGTCGCCGACGCCGCACTCGATGCCGGTCGGGATGCGCAAATTCTTGAACGCTTGAATCAAGCCGCCGATCACCCGATTGGTACCGCGTATCCGGAAGGTCATTACCTGAAAGGCCTCGTCGTTCGCGCTTGGTAAATGCGTGGGCATGAAACCTGCCCCTAAAAAAGGCGTGAGAGGTAATCCTCTTACGCCTTTTTTGTTTGGGTAAGATAACGCGCTTATCACTCCCCTTTTACACTCGCCCACCGCCCCTGCCTTCACAATCCTCGCGTTGCATGTTCACAGCCTAGCCCGTTAGGAGTAGTATTACCGCTTTCTGTCAGTGAACCCAAGGAAGCCCAAGTGGAACCCATTCGCCTCACTCAATACAGCCACGGCGCCGGCTGCGGCTGCAAAATCTCGCCCACCGTGCTCGACACTATCTTACACAGCCAACTGCCGCGTTTTAATGACCCCAGCTTAATTGTGGGCAACGACAGCCGAGACGACGCAGCCGTGGTCGATATTGGCAATGGCATGGGCATTATTTCCACCACCGACTTCTTTATGCCGATCGTGGACGACCCCTTTACCTTTGGCCGCATTGCCGCCACCAACGCCATCAGCGATGTGTATGCCATGGGCGGCACGCCGATTGTTGCTATCGCCATTTTAGGTTGGCCAATCAATGTGTTAGCACCGGAAATTGCCCAACAGGTGATCGATGGCGGCCGCCAAGCCTGCATGGACGCGGGTATTTCACTGGCCGGTGGCCACAGCATAGATGCGCCCGAGCCCATTTTTGGCTTGGCCGTGACAGGACAAATCCCGCTGGATCAAGTAAAACGCAACGACACGGCCCGCGCGGGCGACCTGTTATTTTTGACTAAACCGCTCGGCATTGGCATCTTGTCCACCGCCCAAAAGAAAGGCCTGTTATTGCCAGAGCACGCCACCTTGGCAGCAGACGTCATGTGCCAACTCAATAAACCCGGCCAAGACTTTGCCAAATTGGCCGGCGTGCACGCCATGACAGACGTTACCGGTTTTGGTTTGATGGGCCATTTAAGCGAAGTATGCGACGGCGCCGATGTGAGTGCCGTACTGCACATGGATAAGATCCCACTGCTGCCCGAGTTAGACCATTATTTAGCGGCCGGTGCCGTGCCCGGTGGCACCCATCGCAACTTTGAAGCCTATGGCCATAAGTTGGCGCCCTTAACGGCGCGCCAACTGCAGATTTTATGCGATCCGCAAACCAGCGGCGGCCTCTTGGTGGCGGTGAGCCCAGCCTCCGTTAACGACTTCTTACAACTGGCCGAGCAACACGACTTGCATTTGACCGCCATCGGCGAGCTGACTGCGCCTAAAGCCCACCGCATCGAGGTGCTGGGTGAGTGAGTCGCAAACGAAAAGCGTATTAAATTTAAATAAAGAACTGACAGCGGATTATGATCAGTTGTTAGCGAGTGATATACCGCTGCTCGACTTACGCGCACCTGTTGAGTTCAGTGAAGGGGCCTTTCCGCTCGCCACTAACTTACCGTTAATGAACGATGATGAACGCGCCCAAGTCGGCACCTGTTATAAACATAAAGGCCAAGCCGCTGCCATCGCACTTGGCCATTCGTTAGTGGCCGGTGAGTTGCGTGAGCAACGCCTGCAGGCTTGGTTGAACTGGCTCAACTTACACCCTACTGGCGTGATTTATTGCTTTAGAGGGGGCTTGCGCAGTCAAACAGTACAACAGTGGTTAGCCGAGGCTGGCCGCCCTGTTACGCGGGTGGACGGCGGCTACAAAGCGCTGCGCCAGCGCTTGATCACCGAACTTGAGCACGGCTTTGAACAACCAGGCTTTGTGCTGTCCGGCCTCACCGGCAGCGGTAAAACCGATTGGCTTAAGCGCAGCCCATTGTCGCTGGATCTGGAAGGCTTTGCTCATCACAGGGGGTCAAGCTTTGGCCATTGGGGCGAGCCACAACCTAAGCCCATCGACTTTGAAAACCGTTTGGCAATCGCCCGTTTAAAGCAGCGGCGCTTAGGGGTTGAGTCTTGGCTAGTCGAAGATGAAAGTGCCATGATTGGCCGCTGCCCACTGCCCAAGCGCCTGTATGCGCGCATGCAACAGGCGCCGGTGTTATTACTCGAAGTGCCCTTTGAACAGCGCGTACGCCAAATTCAGCACGATTATGTCGATACTATGTTAGTGCGCTTTAATGGCGATATTTCACGCTTGAGTGACTATCTGCAAGACAGCTTACAGCGCTTATACAAACGCTTGGGCGATAGGGATTGGCGCCAACTCTCTCAACAAATGACGGATGCCATTAATCAGCAGCTGTTGGGTTTTGACTCAGACGGCCATCAGGAGTGGATAAGCGATCTATTAAATCGTTATTACGACCCTATTTATACCCGTCATCAAGCCAATAAAGAACACCGAATTGTAGCACGCGGTAACGAAGACGAACTCGGGCACTGGTTGGCTCAACAGCAAACCCACACCACTGCGCCAGTAGATTTATTATGTTAAACAGCAACGTTCTCTAAGAGGTTTTGAAGACTCAATATTCCGTGGCAAAAACGCCCTTCTATTATGTTTTGATATTTTCTTTAAAGGAATTTACATCATGTTGAATCGCATCACGCTGCCAGTCACAGCCTTTGCCCAAAACTGCAGTCTGGTGTGGTGCTCTGCCACCAACAAAGCCGCCTTGATTGATCCCGGCGGTGAAACCCAGCGCTTATTGGCTGAAATAGAGCAACGCGGTCTTATCCTTGAGTCAATTTTATTGACCCACGGCCACTTAGATCACGTTGGCGCCACCGGAGAGCTGTTAGAAATTAACCCAGTGCCAGTCATAGGCCCCAGTATTGAAGATGCCTTTTGGATAAACGGCCTAGACCAGCAAGCTCAAATGTTTGGCTTAAGTTCGGTGCCGGCTTTTACGCCAGATAAATGGTTAAACGCCGGTGACAAAGTGCAGGTGGGCGAAGAAGTAATGGACGTCTATTTTTGCCCCGGCCATACGCCAGGTCATATCGTATTTGTCCACCCGACCCAGCGCTTAGCCTTTGTGGGTGACGTCATCTTTAACGGCGGTGTCGGACGCAGTGATTTTCCACAAGGCAATCACGGCCATCTCATCCACTCCATTAAACAGACCCTGCTGCCGCTCGGCGATGACATTACCTTCGTGCCCGGCCACGGGCCCGAAAGCACCTTCGGCCACGAACGACAGCACAACCCCTACTTACGCTAGACCCGATTCATTCAGGCTTTACCAGCCAACATACTGCCGACCTATTGCTGCGTGATCTCAAGATTCCGGCAAAAATCTGTCGTTATATCTGTTCGAAGATAATCACCGAGATCATCAATGAAAATTAAACATAAACTGGGGCTCAATACTCTGCTGGTCATACTGGCCATCGGCGCCCTGTTCATATTGTTCGCCAAGACCCTCAGTACCATCAAGACCCTGAACCAGGGTACCGAGCTGGCCATGTCGCTCGAAACCGGCATGCTGACCCTGCGCCGAGAAGAAAAGGATTTTCTTGGTCGGCAGGACATGAAATATGTCTCCGACTTTCAGCAGACATTGGCACAGAATCAGCAGCTATTGGACGAGTTAGGCCAATTGCTGGCAGGATTCGATTTCGACACTCAGGCGCTGGACACGCTGCGCCAGCGTTTCGACCAATACGGCCAGAATTTCGAACAGGTGGTGCAAGCACACCTGCTGATGGGCTTGGATCATGAGTCTGGCCTCAATGGTGAACTGCGAGCCGCGGTCCATGGCATCGAGGAGGCGCTGGCGCAACATGACGCCGACGCCATACTGGTGACCATGCTGCAGCTACGTCGTGCCGAAAAAGACTTTATCTTGCGCCAAGACCCCCGTTATCTGGATAGATTCGACACCTTGTTTACCACACTGCAGCAACAGCTGGGTGACGCAGCTATGCCGGCACAGACACTGTCGCTTGCCCGTACCTATCAGGATCGCTTTCATCGCTATGTTGATGGTGCCCGCCGACTCGGCTTCGACAGCGACCAAGGCCTGTTACTGACGATGCGACAAAGCATTCAAAGCACCGAAGCCCTGCTGGAAGATACAGTGCGCGAGGTCCAGGCGCTGACTCACAGGCACGTCGACCGGGCCAGCACCCTCGCCATGGTGATGTTTGTCACTATGCTACTGCTGACCTCTGTGATAGCGCTGCTGATCGCCCGTTCGATTTTCATCCCTATCAACCGAATTCAGCAAGGTGTGCAGCAAATTCACGAGAGTCACGATCTCAGCCTGCGGGTCGAAGAGCAAGGTAACGACGAACTCACCGACATGGCTCGGGCACTCAACACCATGCTTGCCGGTTTTCAACGCGTGATCCGCCAAGTTAACGAAGCGGTCGAAACCATGAACCAGACCACTGAAATTCTGTCCAAGAACGCCGCCCGCACCAGTGCCGACATCGAGCGCCAGCAGGCAGAAACCGAAATGGTGGCCACCGCCGTCACCGAGATGGTGTCCACCATTGAAGAAATTACTCTCAACACCGAAAACACCGCGTTCAAGGCCAACTCTACCCACAACGGCGTGCAACAGGGACAACTGCAGGTGCAAGGTGCCATCGCCCGCATTCGTCGGCTGTCCGATACTCTTTATAGCTCCGTCGGCAGCATGGAAGCCCTGTCAACCCAAAGCAACACCATAGGCAACGTGCTGGGGGTTATTCACGGTATCGCCGAGCAGACCAATCTACTGGCTCTGAATGCGGCCATTGAAGCAGCACGAGCCGGCGAGCAGGGCCGAGGCTTTGCTGTGGTGGCCGATGAAGTACATGCCCTCGCCAGCCGCACTCAAGAAGCCACCCAAGAAATTTCAGGCATCATCACGTCGCTGCAAGCCAACACCAGCAACATGGTCAAGATGATACAAAGCAGCAGTGAAGAAGGCCTTGAGAGCAGCAAGCAGGCGGGAATGGTCGAAACCGTGCTCAATGATATCACCCGAGAAGTCACCGAAATTTCGGACATGGCGACCCAAATCGCCACCGCCATCGAACAGCAGAGCTGCGTGGCCAATGAGGTGGGTCAAAATGTGGTGGTGATCCGTGATATTACCGAAAATGCAGCCCAAGCCGTGCGCAATAATTCCCGAGCCAGCAGCGACATTGCCGCTCAAGCCCGGGAACTGCGTCAAGTAGTGGCCGCATTTCGGGTGTAAACCGCCTCAGTCATCCCAATCATCCTCATCGTCATCCTCGTCCACCACGACGGCGGGGATGACGATGGCCGGTGCCAGTACCGAAATGGCGACCAACAGCCGGCGCCGGTTTTGCCAGTTGCCGACAAAGCCGAATCGATAGCAATCTTCATCCAGCTTGAAACGCTCTTCCACCTGAGCATCCAAGGTGTCCTGTACCAGCGCCAGCTCGGCGTCACTTAAGTGCAGATCCAGCGTAAAAGCAATAATGGCACCATCGTGACCGGGTAATTTGCCTTTATTGACTGCACGCACGCGTTCACGCGGCAAAGCCACCGCTTGCTGGCTGAGGCCATTGACCAGATACAAATGCTGCTCATCGAAGGCCAGATTGATCAGCAACTTGCGGTTCCAGCTGGGCGGCCACAGGCTGAGCAATAATAAGGCGCCGCCAAAAATGATACTGACCCAGTGGATTAAACCAAAACCGGTTTGCCCCTCCCTCCCTAGTCCATCAAACAAGGCCCAGAGCACCACCGCCAAACTCGCCAATAACGCCAAGGTATGGGTTAAGTAAAATCGCACCACAGGCGGGGCTAATACAAAGCTTAACGGTTGGGCTAATACTTGTTCTAGGGCTAAGCGCTGCACTGTCATAACATCTTCCATCTGGCAAAAAGTGCCCTACCCTAGCAAAAATAAACGCCGCCATAAATCAAGACCGCGACTTAGATTCATGGCCCCACTCAAATCCGCGTATTCGTGGCTAGGCGTTTCTTACTCACGGACCTAAAAAAGCAGATAAAACAAAGCCTAACCGTCTATTTTTTATTATAAAGTCACTATGTGTTGTAAAGTCGTACCAGTGATGACAGTAGTATTCGCAGATCGCTGTTACAGACTGATTTTTATATTCAGACAAATCCAAGTCAGACAAACCCAAGCTTTAAAGGCAGGAGCGCAAAATGAGCAAATGGAAAGCCCCGTTATGGGTGGTGTTAATCGCCGGATTGGTGTCCAGTATATTGCCCAATAGCGCAAGCGCAGATGCGGTAGGCGAATATGCCGCCGGTTGTCAGTTTAATAGCCAAGCATTACCGAGCACAGGCGTGGGCTTTCATGTGATCCGTGCCAGTCGCGCGCGTTTTTATGGTCAGCCAGTATTGATCGATTATTTGCAGACACTGGGTAAAAAAGTAGAAGCCGCCAAGTTGCCGCCTATGTTAGTAGCAGACATGGCGATGCAACGCGGTGGCCCCTTTGCTTCAGGGCATCGCAGCCATCAAAGTGGTTTAGACGCGGATATTTGGCTGCGCACACCGCCCATGCCTGTAAGCGCTAGCCGACTGGAGCAAGTGCCCGAAATTGATATGGTCGACCATAAGTTCTATATCTTGAACCGGCATTTTCAAGATCAACAACGCCAACTCATTGCCTTGGCGGCGCAAGACCCCCGCGTGAGCCGCATCTTTGTGCATCCATTAATTAAGCAAGCCATGTGCCATACCTACGGCGATGCGCCTTGGCTGAACAGATTGCGGCCCTGGTATGGTCATTCTGGTCACTTTCATGTGCGCTTAGCCTGCCCTATCGGTGACAGAGATTGTGTGCCCCAAGCACCGGTTCCCGCAGCGACTGGCTGTGGCTCTGAATTACAAAGTTGGATTAAAGATAAAACCGGCGCCTTAAGCGGTGGCGGCAACAGCCCACCCTATCGCCCCGCTTTGCCGCCCCGTTGCCAGTCTTGGGTGCCCGGTTATTAGGGCCGGGTTATGAACACAGGTTTATAAGCGCAAGGTGATGAAAGCTACGCCATGAAGGTGGCGGTTTATGAATAAGTGGTAACAAGCACAGCCTCGCCACTTTTTAATCGCTAAGTAGGAGCCGCTATGTCGACGCAATCTCGTTATGTGATAGCTCTGGATCAGGGCACTAGCTCCTCCCGAGCCATTATTTTTGATGAGCAAGCCCACATACAAGGCAGCGCGCAACGGGAATTTAGCCAAATTTATCCAAAACCTGGTTGGGTCGAGCACGACGCCATGGAGATTTGGGCAACCCAGCGCGCCACCTTAACCGAGGTACTGGCGAAAACCGGCATCAGTCCGGCCCAAATTGCCGCCATCGGCATCACTAACCAGCGGGAAACGACAGTGGTGTGGAACAAAGTCACTGGGCGTCCGATCCATAACGCCATCGTCTGGCAGTGTCGGCGTACCGCCGAGCTCTGCGCGCAATTAACCGCACAGGGCTTAAGTGAGTATGTAAAAGACAATACGGGCCTCGTCATTGATGCCTATTTTTCGGCCACCAAAATAAAATGGCTGCTCGATAATGTGGCGGGCGCTCGTGAGCAAGCCGAACGTGGCGAGCTATTATTTGGCACCATAGATACCTGGCTTATCTGGAAGCTCACCGAAGGTCGCGTGCACGCCACCGACTACACCAATGCCTCGCGCACTATGCTGTTTAATATTAATACGCTTGAGTGGGATGAGACTT
The DNA here is from genome assembly GCA_018883865.1 of Candidatus Oceanisphaera merdipullorum. GTDB lineage: Bacteria > Pseudomonadota > Gammaproteobacteria > Enterobacterales > Aeromonadaceae > Oceanimonas > Oceanimonas merdipullorum. The sequence goes on along the minus strand of JAHLFI010000041.1, from coordinate 14,107 downwards.
TGCTCAAGGCCCTCGATATTCCTGCGTCCATGTTGCCCGAGGTCAAAGCCTCGAGCGATATATACGGTTATGTTCAATTAGGCGGCAGCGCAGGCGGTAAGGTGGCCATTGCTGGCGTGGCCGGTGACCAACAAGCGGCCTTGTTTGGCCAGTTGTGTGTGCACCCCGGCATGGTCAAAAACACCTATGGCACCGGCTGCTTCTTGTTAATGAATACCGGATTAAAGAAGGTGAACTCGCAATTTGGCCTGCTGACCACCTTGGTTATAGATGCTAAAGGTGAGGTCAATTATGCGCTGGAAGGCTCGGTATTTATGGGCGGAGCCATTATTCAATGGCTACGCGATGAACTGGGCTTAATTCGCTCGGCCGAAGATACGGCCTATTTTGCCGCTAAGGTAGAGCACACCAATGGCGTCTATTTAGTGCCCGCTTTCACCGGTCTCGGCGCGCCTTATTGGGATCCGTATGCGCGCGGCACCTTAATGGGTTTAAGCCGAGGTGCAAATCGTAATCACATTATTCGCGCCGCATTAGAAGCCATCGCCTACCAAAGTCGCGACCTGTTAGATGCCATGCAACAAGATGCGGGCGTCACTTTGCGCGAGCTTAACGTTGACGGCGGTGCCTGTGCGAACAACCTATTAATGCAGTTTCAGGCCGATATCTGCCACATAGAGGTAGTTCGGCCCACAGTGCTGGAAACGACGGCGCTAGGGGCGGCGTTTTTAGCAGGTCTTGCGGTGGGTGTCTGGCAAGATAGCGCACAATTAGCGCATACCTTAGCCATAGACAAGCGCTTTACGCCCACCATGAGCAAGACGGATACAAACGCGCTTTATCAAGGGTGGCAAAAGGCCGTGAGCCGCTCCCGAGATTGGATAGATTAAACCGTCATTATTAAGCACCCCACGCCAAGCAAAAAAAGCGTAAGGTCATCAACAAGGAAAGATATGCCCGCAACAGAGAAAACTGTCGATCTAATCGTTATTGGTGGCGGCGTCAATGGCGTCGGCATCGCCATGGATGCGGCAGGCCGAGGCTTGAACGTCATGTTATGCGAAAGCCATGACTTGGCATCGGCCACCTCATCGAGCAGCAGCAAGCTTATCCACGGCGGTTTACGCTATTTAGAGCAGTATGAATTTTGCTTGGTAAAAAAGGCCCTCGCCGAACGCGAACTGCTGCTTAATAACGCGCCGCACATCATGTGGCCGTTACGTTTTCGCTTGCCCCACCAGCCGCATTTGCGCCCAGGTTGGATGCTGCGTATCGGCTTATTTTTATATGATAATTTGGCCAAACGTGAACGTCTGCCGGGATCTCAGAGTATCCGCTTCAACGCCGCTGGGCCTTTGGTTAATGACATCACACGCGGCTTTGAATATTCAGACGGCTGGGTGGATGACGCACGATTGGTGGTGTTGTGCGCCATGGCAGCCAAGCAACATGGCGCCGAGATCAAGCCGCGTACTCGCTGTATTAAGGCCGAGCGCCAAAACGGTTTCTGGCAAGTCACGCTGCAACACAGTGACACAGCTCATCTTGAGCACTATCGCAGCCGCGCCCTGGTCAATGCTGCCGGCCCGTGGGCAAGCTCACTTTTTGATGAGGTGATAGCTTTGCCCGCGCCTAAACGGCTGCGGTTAGTCAAAGGCAGTCACATCATAGTGCCGCGCATTCACGACGAGCCCGAGGCCTATATTTTACAAAATAGCGACCAGCGCATCGTGTTTGTTATTCCTTATGAGCAGCATTTCTCTTTAATTGGTACCACGGATGTGGACTATGAAGGCGATCCGAGTGTGGTCAAAATAAGTGACGCCGAAATTGACTACTTATGCCAAGTAGTCAATGAGCACTTTAAACATAAAATCAGCGCTAAAGACCTAGTGTGGAGTTATGCAGGCGTGCGGCCACTGCTGGATGATGAGGCTCATCCAAACCAATCTTCTGCGACCAGTCAGCCTGCAGCACAAGCGCCTCTACAAGGCCAAGCCCAAAAGGCAACACGTGATTACAGCTTTAGTTTAGATACACCAGATGGAGAAGCACCGCTGCTGTCTGTATTTGGCGGCAAGTTAACCACTTATCGCTTATTGGCCGAAGCGGCGACCGATGCCATTCATGCCTTCTTTCCCAGCAACAAGCCTGCTTGGACCAAAAACGCCACCTTACCCGGCGGAAACTTTAGCGATCATCAGGCGTTAAGTGCCACACTTATAAACCAATATCCTTGGCTAACCGAGGCCATGGTGGCGCGCTTTGTGCGCAGCTACGGTACTTTGTGCCATCATTTTTTGCATGACTGCACGGACGTTGCCGACTTAGGTACAGATTTTGGCGGCGACTTACGCCAAAAGGAAGTGGACTATTTAATGGATTTTGAGTGGGCACATACCGCCGACGATATTTTATGGCGGCGCTCAAAATTGGGCTTAGTCCTCACTACTGAGCAACAAGACCACCTACAACAATATATGCAGACAAAACAGTAAAACGGGTGCAGTGCTTGGCACTGCGTCTTCTCTTGGTGCTTTATCCTTACTGCTCTGCATCTGGCTTAGCGTTCGCGGCGGGTCGCTTAAATTCTGAGTTTAGCCAAGGCTCCAGCCCTTTCGCCTCATCAATAAACAACTGCAAATGGGAAATGGCATTTCAATATTGGCGTCATCCAGTGCCTGCTTGATAGTCTCTAATAACTCACAAGAAATACGACCTTTTACTTCTATATCTTTCGCGTGTACCCATACCTGAGCACTGAGGGTCAAGGAAGAGTCGGCGAGCTCGCGCAACTGTAACCGCGGCTTCATTTGTTCATTGGTGATCACCATAGGTTGGGCCGACAGCAAAGGCATGATCACTTCTCTGGCATGGGCAACCGATTCCTTATAGGCAATGCCTAAAGGAATACGAATTCGAGTGGGCCCTTCGACACTGAAATTAACTATGTCTGAGGTGGCCACTCTTTCATTAGGGATCATAGTAAACACATTGTCGCGGGTACGTAGCCAAGTGGTGCGAAAGGCAATGCGGATCACCTTGCCTTCTTCACCATGAATTTTCACCCAATCGCCGATGCGAAACGGCCGCTCAATAAGCAAGGTAATGCCTGCAATAAAGTTAGCCAATGTCGACTGGGCAGCAAAACCCACGGCGATACCTACTATGCCAAGGCCCGCAATAATCGACACCACATCGAAGCCAAATTGGGCTAATACCGTGATGCTGCCCAAGGTAATTAAAGTGACCGATAAGGTGTTTTTACAGAGTTGCTCTAAGGAAGAGTCAATGTGATGACGCGATAAATTAGAAGTGAGTGCGCGCGACAACAACAACCACGCCACATGAAAAGATAACGCCATGAGGCCGGCGCGCGCCGCCGCTTTAAGTACGGTGTCGGTTGCCCCGTATTGAGCGAGTATCGCGATAATTAATGCCAGTACAAACACACAGCGCAGTACAATGCGCACCGCTAAAAGCAAGCGCGAACCATACTGCCAACGATCCAACACCAGTTTTAAGATCTTGGCAATCACCCAATACAAGGCGGCAAACACCAGTAATATCATCACAGATACTAACACTTGGCCGATGGCCCTAAACAACAACGCTTGCCAGTCTATTCCCTTCATTCCCAAAGCATTGCTGGTGTGCTGTAAACTTTGCTCAAATTGCTGCCACAGTACCGACAAGCTCGATGCAGCCATGAACGAATCCTTCTGGTGGAATAGGCCTCATATGAGTGAATCTGTTAGTAAGGGTGTCTCCAAGAGATACCATGAGTAAAAGGACGATATTGGTCTAACTAGTCAGCCTTAGCTTCAACGTCAGTTTCAATGTCGCGCCATCCTTCAGCGCCCGCCAACACGCCTTTTACCGCATCAACCGAGTATCAATATTAGTTAATCTTTTGTAGTTTTACATTCATCAAATCATTGCCTTGCTGCAGCGTATTATCATCAATGATTTTCCACACTTCTTCCTGCCCACCTTTCTTAAAGACCAAATAGCGCTGGCCATTATTCGATTTACGCACAAAAATCTTATCAAAGTGCCTGCGCTCGCCCTCTGACTCAAGATAGTCTCGACCCACAATGATGTTTTTTACGCCGATCAAGTTAGACAATTCATTCAACACCTCAATACGTGAACCGGCTTTAATTTTGTATTCGCCTTCAAAACCATGGTTACAAGCCGACAACAGGCCCACGCACAAGGCCAATATCACAAACCTTATTGCTTTCATACGCACCTTCTTTTGCTCTGTTTATTGTGGTTAGCCTGCACCCACATTCAAAGTATCTAGCATATTGATAACCAAAGATAATAAGAACTTAGCACTCACTTGACGGCCTTATCTTACTGCGCTTAATGATTTCAATCGCGCCTTACTTTTCAGGATCCATATTGACAGTCCAGTGCTTTCTATCAAGGTAAACGCGGCCAGACTAGCCAGTAACACCACTCTTTTGACTTACGTTAGAACCGTTGCACTCATTTTATATCCAGCTATTTGCGTCATTTTACGTCGCGCGCACCAGCAGATTTTACCCACTTACTCACATGGTATCTCAGTGACTATTTATTTTTTATCATTAAAAATGGCGATATTAGCGACATCGTCTAAAGTTAATGGAGTCCTTGTGAAGGTGGTTCCTATGGGGGATATTCGCTCTTATTATCCACTTCTAACACTGTCTAATGTTGCTGATATTTTAGTCGATCGATAACAAGGCGTTCACTGAAAATTTTAAAAAAAATGCTACCTAACAGACTTATTTGGGTTTCAAGGTTTGACTTCCGAGTCCCATACGCTTAAACCTAGATGGTGATTGCAACGGGTTTGCCTCCACAGGTGAGGCTTCGTTCATCATGGTAACTTAGTAGTAAGTTTCATGCTGTACACCCTATTTTTACGATAAAACCTGTTAGTTAATACGAGGATTTTTTTCATGAAAACATTCAAAAAGCTTTCTCTGGCAGTTGCTGTAAGTGCTTTATTAATTCCTACACTGTCACAGGCACAAGGTACGTATCAGGGTGTGGGTCCTAAACAAGGCGATCGCGAGTTTTCCATCAGTGGTTCAGGTACTAGCGATAAGAACTTTGATAATGGCGCTATGGGTCTGTCTGGGGATATCGGTTGGTATTTAAATGACCAAACTGTGGCAGGTGTCCGTCAAAACGTGACTTGGGGTTCCGTGGACAACGGTGATGATATTTGGCGCGGTGCTACCAAAGGCTTCATTGATTACCACTTTGGTCAAAGCGCGTTTCGTCCGTTCGTCGGTGCCTCTCTGGGTGCTATCTACGGTGATGGCGTAAAAGAAACCGGTACAGCTGGCTTAGAGCTAGGTGCTAAGTACTACGTACTGCCCTCAACCTTTATTCAAGCTCGCGCCGAATACAGCTTCTTGTTTGATAGTAAAGACAGCGCAGACAAAAACTACGACAACGGCAGCTGGGACTACGTGGTAGGTATGGGTTATAACTTCTAATAATCCACTATCAGTAAAACAGCGATAGCATTGTCATAAGCACAGCAAACAGTCAGCCTAGCGCTGGCTGTTTGCTTTTTGGCCTGACTCAATGATTAATCGACTAGGCCTAGCACTCACCGCTTTATGTTACCTCAAGAGTGTATGAAGGTTTAGGCGCGGAATTGACTTACCACTTAACGGAGATCGGCGTGCAGTTGCCTGCCCGTTTATTTACTCGAATTTATGCTATTTCTAAGATTTTCTTTAAAGGGTGCTTGACCCTGCATGCGAGCGCTATTCAATAAAACACATAAGCTACTTAACGACATGGCTACGGCGGCAATAACCGGATGGATCCAGCCAAATATCGCTAAGGGGATCACGCAACTATTGTACGCCAGCGCCCAAAACAAATTTTCATACATTAACCTTCGCGCTCGTTTGGCCAACTTCAAGGTGGTGGGTACCTGTGCTACGCCATCCGGTAAATATACGGCGGCAGCCATGCCGGTGGCTGAGTTCGCATGCCCCACTGCAATCCCTAAACTGGCACCGGCTAATGCCAATCCATCATTAAGGCCATCCCCCACAAACACTACCTTAGCTTTGCGCTCCAATGCTTCAATAAAGCGGTGCTTTTGTTCTGGACTACGATCATGCAAAACCTGCGCTTGAGCGATACCGACCCGAGAGGCCAGCTCGCGACACGCCAACGCCGTATCCCCACTGAGCAAATACGCCATATAGCCCTGGCGTTGTAAGGTCTCTATGGTCGGGAGGGCCTCGGGCCGCAGGGTTTCTTGAAACTGGATACTGCCCACATATTGGCCCTGAACGGCCAAATGCAGCTGCATGCCCGAATCCACTAATTCAGGTAAGCTGATGCCGTGCGCCGCCAGCCAAGATGCGCGCCCTGCGAGCGCCACGAAATGCTCTGAGCGCCAATAGGTTCCTTGGCCGACGATACTTTCTCGCTCGCCTTCGCTAACGGCTCTCATTGGCTTAAACTCAGCCCCACTTTCAGCGCTGTCTGTCCCTGTCTTTAACTGCTCGTTTAACTTTTCATATCGCTCTTTATTCAAGTCCGCCACATGCGCGAGTAACCCTTTAGCAACGGGATGCACACCTTGGCTTAAAATATTTAATCCCAGTTGCAGCAGTTCTTGCTGACTCCAGCCGATAACCGGCAATAATTGCTTAATACTGGGCGTATCTGTCGTTAAGGTACCTGTCTTATCAAAGACCACCACCTTTACATCGGCGGCGGTTTCCAGTGCTGCCGGATCGCGTAAGATAATGCCAGCATTGATCATGCGCGCATGACCCATGGTGATCACCAAGGGAATGGCCAAGCTCAACGCGCAAGGGCAACTGACAATTAATACCGCAACCCCTCGACCGATGGCCGAGATAAGATCCGCTCCTTGCCACCACGACAGTAGGATTGCTAAACAAGCGGCCACTAAAATAATGGGGATCAAGAGGCGTGCGATGCGGTCGGTCAACTGCTGCAGCGCCGTCTTACGACTTAAAACTTTGCTGATTGAATGCGCAAGGCGGTCAAGGCGCCGCTCCCCCACTGTCGCGGTGACTATTAAGGTAAGCTCGCCCTCCACCAAGCTGCAGCCAGCTAACACCTCATCTCCCAGCGCGACCGCTTGCGGCTCGTGCTCACCCGTGAGCAAGGATAAATCCGCCTGTCCAGCCCCGTTTAGCACCACACCGTCTAGCACCAGCTGCTGGCCGGTTTGCAAAATAATGCGCTGCCCCAACGTAACGCTGCTGACCGTTTGCCGGCTGATATTACCTTCCTCATCCAGCACCTCGATGTGATCCGGCATGTATTGAAAGTAACGACGCAGCACTTCTGAGGCGCGACGACGCACGCTGGTGTCGAGCAGGCGCGCCACCAATTGAAAAGTAATGAGCATCACGGCCGCATCAAAATAGACGTGCGCCGATGCTAGATAAAGTTGCCAGCTGGAGATCAGCACCGCCGCCCATACAGCAAGCGTGATCAAGCTGTCGAGCCCAGGGCAGCCCGCGCGTAAGGTGCGCCAGCCCACCCGATAAAAATGGCTGCCCGAGTACAGCAGCACGGGTATGGCAAACAGGCCGCTGGCTAATGCCAGTGGCCACATGAGAGCGGGCTCAACTGCACCTAAAGGTGCTAAATAAAGCAAGATGGCAGGCATCATGCTCCACATGCCAAACACGACAGCCACCGCGAGGCGCAATTGCAAGTGCTTGCGCATGGTCTCAGCTTGTTGAGCGCTGCGTTCAGGGCAGACGGATGTATGTAATTGATAACCCAAACGCGCCACGGCACGCTTAAGTTGCTTTATATCAGGCTTATCACCCCGCCAGCTTATCATGGCGATGTCGGCGGCAAAATTGACCGCCGCATCGCTCACGTTAGGCTGTTTTTTTAATCGGGCTTCCACCGCAATGGCACAGCTAGCACAGCGCATTCCCTCGACCATTAAGATGACACTGTGCTCTGTGTCATCTTGTCGACTTTCGTCAACGAACGGAAACGCGACTGCGGTCGCCATGAAATTATGGCTTACCAAAGGTGCTTATTAACTCCTCTTGTGACCAAGGGCCGCGTTCAGCAAAGCGGGTGACATGCTCATCAACTAATGAGGTTTCAACGGCACTGGCGTTGTTGCCCCACTCGTTTCTGATGTGCGTTAACACGGCAGCTATCTCGGCATTAGATAAATTACCGCCAAACTTGGGCATCACACCCATATAGCTGACACCGGCCACGTCAATCGCGCCTTGTAAACCATCATGGACGATAGACACGGCAATGGTCGGATCGCCGACCACCCATTCACTGCCGACTAACGGTGGGAAGGCACCCGGAATGCCTAAGCCGGTAGCTTGGTGACAGGCGCTGCAGTTGGCATTATAAATAACACCACCATCGATGGCGGCTGATCCACCTGCGGTGTTCGCCACCACTTGTACCGGCACACTGCGACTGTCGCCACCTAGCATCGGCTTACCTATTTGCCAGATGTAATAGCCTACGCCCCAAAACAACAGGACCACTATCCACGCCATGACAATTTTCGGGATTCCGCGATCACCTTCTTCTGGCTCGGGAGCTTCACGGCGTTGCGCGCGATGTTCATCTTGACTCATCATCTACTCCTTAGCTGCTTCAGGTTGTACTGTGGGCTGCGGTAACGTGGGTGCCGGATAGGTATGATCAAGCGCTAATAAATAGGCGAGCAGCGCCATGGCTTGGTCGGTTGCCACTATTTCACCAGACTCAGGTCCGTAAGGCGGTGGAATATTCACCACTCTGTCATTCGGGCCGGCTCTATCTACCTCACGGAACAAGAACCGATACGGCGGCATAATGCTGCCCTTCATCACCGCCTGCGGGTTATATAAATGGATCAGATGCCAGTCTGCACTGGGCTGGCGGGCCGCGATATTAAATAAGTCGGGCCCGGTTCGCATGGTACCCAGCAGGTGGGGTTCATCGTAAGTGTAGTCGCCCGCGACACTTGGGCGGCCCCAACCGCGGTCTCGGTCACCGGGCGCGAAGCTCGGGTCGCGAGGCTGTTGGCTATGGCAATACACACAGCCATTGGCAATATATAATTGACGACCGACCAACTCTTGGTCTGTGTAAGGTTTAAGCTCCGGAGGCACAGCTTCCGAGGTCATTTGAATGTAGGGCAGCACCACTAGGGTTAAGGTGGCCAGCAGCAAAATAAAGGCCGCACCCACCATAATTGCGAGAGCACGTTTCATAATGAGGCCTCCTTAGTATTGACACGGAACAACGTCGGCTCATTTTTAACAATACCGCGGCGTTTCAGCATGGCAAAGAAGTGCACGGCAAACACCACATGCCCCAGCGCCATCATACCGCCACCCACAGAACGAGCTTGCAGGTAAGGAATAGTCATTTGCACAATTTCAAGAAACGGGGTTTTAGCGTCCAACAAGGCAACCCCTTGTAACCAACCGGCGGTGGTAAGCGAGACGAAGTAAATCAAGATACCGATGAAAACCAACCAAAAATGCAGGGTGATCATGCGACGCCATGGCCACTCCCAATCGGTTAAACGCGGCATAATGAAATACACGGCACCAAACAAGACAAAGCTCAAGAAGCCATACATGCCTAAATGCGCATGGCCCACTGTGTAATGGGTAAAGTGAGTAATGACGTTCACACTGCGCAGTGCTTCCATCGAGCCTTGCAATGAGGTGATGGTATACATAAGCGCACCTATCCACACGAAGCGCAGGGTAGGCGAGTCTTTCAGCCGGGAAAAATGCCCCAACATGGTGCCGTGGTGGTTGATGGCGACCGTAATGACAGGGATCGACATCATGACACTGTGCACGATGGACAGGGTCACCAGCCAAGTCGGAATAGGCCCACCTATGAGGTGGTGAATACCCACTTGGCTGTAAAATAACGCCAAAGACCAAAAGCCAAGTAACGACAATTTATAAGAAACAATCGGCCTACCTAAGATTTTAGGGATCATATAATAGGCAATACCGACGCCGAGTGGCGTAACCCACAAGCCCAGCACGTTATGGGCAAACCACCAATTTACGGTGGCGCCTGGTGCACCAGGAAACAAGTAAGGGGCATTGGCAATTAAAAACAAGAATGGAAACCACACTAAGGCCGCAAGAAAATACCAGCTGGATACATACAAGTGCTGCACTTTTCGTTTGGCACAGGTCACCAGCAAGGGCACAGCACATAGGCCGCCGCCCACCACAAACAAGAGGTCTATTTGCCAAGGAAACTCCAACCACTCTTGGCCATCAGACAAACCAAGGTTAATGGCGCCTAAACCCAGCAGCATGCCGATATTCCATAGCACGGCGCCGCTGATCGCATATTTGGCGCCAAACAAGGGCGTTTTAAATAATCGGGGGATCAAAAATAACACCACCCCAATACCCGCCATCGACGCCCAACCGTAGGTCACGGCGTTTAGGTGCATAGGCCGAATGCGACCAAAGGTCCACCATTGGCTATCAGCCAAAAACTCGGGATAATGCATCTTAATGGCGGAAAAAAGTCCGTATACAGACCCAATCAATAGCCAGATGATGGCGGAAGTGATCCAAGTAAGAACGGCTGTTTTAGACGAGTGGTCGGCTATCGAGCGTGCTATCACCGCCTCGTGTTGTTCTTTATTGTCACCTAAAAAAGGCTGAGCGCTCTTAAGTGCGGGGTCTTCACTGTGTCCCTCTTCCCCAGGGCTAAAAATGGTCCGGGCTGCCGCTTGGCTTTGGCTAAATTGATTGGTGGCAATTGACCAAATCAATAGCAGCAAGCCCACAGTTGACAGCAAAAATGTAATGATCAGCAACACTGCTATTGTAGGCGTCATAATGGATCCTATTGATTCATACGGGATGCATATTACGTTTTTGGGCATCATAACTTAGCTAAGAAAGCCAAGAATCCTGACTGGCTTCTCGACCGCTACCTACTTAGCCTAGTCACAAGCTTATTTGTTAACCATATGTAATAAAAAAATAATGAGATCATGAAATAATAAAGCGAGGCTAGCGGTGGCTCAGTAAACACACAGTGGTCTCAATAAGCTCCACAAATAGAACACCTCAAATGCACAAGTCACTGGACAGACCAGAAAAGAAACGACGTAAGTAAGAAGAAAAATATCGATGTCTTGGATTGGTGAGGTGGCCACCGTGACGGGTTAGTGTTTGCCGATTATTGCCGATCGATCAGTTGTCGGGAGATGAATTGCTGGGCGGTAAGTTAGCGGACGAGAGGTAGGCTACAGAAGGTTAACCACTAGCAGCTGGCAGGTTATATTCATATTTACGCTATGTCAGATTCGGATTACGTTTATGTTAAGGTTATGTTTTATTAATGCTTTTCATTCATATATTTTTCCTAACATAGGTAGGCAGCATTCATGACTCAGGCTCTCACTTCCTCTGGCAAATCCCATAAAGCCTGGTTAGGACCCTTATTATGCCTATTGTTAGGCGGCGCCTTACTCGGCTTATCAACTAACTTGGCCAAATTAGCCGGTGAAATGTCGCTCGCGCCCTTGGCGTTCTTAACTTGGTCTATCGTGGGGGCCGCCGTTATGCTGCTAAGCCTTGCCATAGTGCGCAAAACCTTGCCGCCCCTCACCAAGCGTACTGTGGAATATTACGCGGTGTCGGCGTTAGTGGGGGTCGCGGGATCAAACTTTATCTTCTTTTCTGCAGTGCCCCATGTAGGTGCAGGTTTTGTGGCCTTGATTATTTCATTGCCGCCGCTGCTCACTTATGTGGGCGCCTTGGCGTTAGGCATGGAGCGCTTTAATGTGATGCGGGCCTGCGGCGTGGTGGCGGCCTTAGCCGGTGCCGGTGTGTTAGCCATTAATAAGCTAAGCGGATCTAGTGCGGATAACTTTTGGATTTTCGTGGCGCTACTCGGCCCGGTATTATTGGCGATCGGTAATCTCTATCGCACGCTGCGCTGGCCACCCGGCGTGGCAGCTGCGGCTTTAGCGCCAGGCATGCTGCTGGCTGCCGCCCTCATGCTATTAGTAACCGGTTTGCTCACCGACTTGCCTTTGCACTTACCGCAAACCAAAGCCCTGCCCTTAGCCTTAATTGGCGCTCAGTCTTTGGTCTTTGCTGGGCAATTCTTAGTCTTATTTACGCTGCAAAAAAACGGTGGCCCCGTATTACTAAGTTTGCTGGGCGCCGTCGGCGCCCTAGTGGGCGTGCCTGTAGCTGTGTTACTGCAGGGTGAAGCGCCGCCGCCTGGGCTATTATGGGGCGCGCTATTAATTGGTACTGGGGTAGCGTTAGTGAGCTTAGGCAGAACAAAAACTAGATGAGTGTTGCCGTCGCATAATCGGTTTCACCGGCTCGCGCCTGCAGTTGCTCGCCCACGGTGCGCCAATAAAAGGTACGCGGCTCATTAAGATCTGTGCCTGCGATAGTCAGCATTAAGCGACTGCCGCACAGATCGGAGGCCAACACCTCGACGGGCGTATCATTCACCCACGCCTTGGCACTAACACGCTGAAACGTCTGACTCAGTGCGACTTTATAGTGTTGCTTATCCTGCGTTTGCCACTCCCACACCCCCGCCACGTTAGCCGGTATCACCCACTTGTAAATATGTGAGCCCGCCGCATAGCAGCGGTCATCGGGCTCCCATTCCCCCATATCAAATGAATTGGAGATGATGCGAGTACCCGGTTTCAGCTCGGTTAAAAGCTTGGGCCGTAATAGCAGATTAATGCTTTGCAATAAATACAGCGTCACCACAGTGGCACGGCTAATATCCGCATTAAAAAAATCACCTTCGATGAACTCAACCAAGTGATCCATGCTCATGGAGGCGGCAAATTCTCGACCTTCTGCTAAACGTAAGGGATCCATGTCGACGCCCACACCCCGCGCTTCTCGGCCCATAGCCGCCGAGACCAGAATGCGACCATCGCCTGAGCCTAAATCAAAGAGCAGATCTTGGCTGGTCACCCGTGCCAAATCGAGCATGCTCTCTACTATCAATTCGTCAGAGGGCACGAAAGGCACATTAAGATCTGAGTTAAATTCAACGCCATCATCAAGAATAAATTCGCTAAACAAACTTCACTCCTATTATCCATCATGAACGTCAGCCTGACTGACAGCTCGCTATCTTAGCATATACGCAACCTTTTGATTAAATGTCCAAAATCAGCTGCCGCGCCAGATAAAAAACACCCTGACACAAAGTGTCAGGGTGTTGGGTTCTCATAGAACTGGTGGCTTAGCGCTTTCGATTACACCTTAAATTGCGTCACCAGAGCGCGTAAATGATCGGCACGGGACTGCAGCATATTAATGGCCTCCAATTGCTGTTCAGCATTTTGGTGAATGCTGGCCGCACTGTCGGAGATTAAGTGCGCCGACTCATTAATATGCTCGGCCACGGCACCCTGCTCTTCGGTGGCCGCTGCCACTTGGCGGTTACCCGAGCTTATAGCTTCGAAGCGCTGTTTGATGCTCAGCAACGCCGCCGCCGATTGCTCGGTATTGGTCGCGACCTGCTGGCTACTTCTCGTACCCTGCTGGATTGCCTTGGTGGATTGCTCCGCCGTGTGCTGCAACTGACTAATTTGCTCACGAATTTCTAGCGTGGAGGCTTGGGTGCGTTGTGCAAGGCTTCGCACTTCATCCGCCACCACCGCAAAACCTCGGCCTTGCTCACCGGCTCTTGCTGCTTCTATGGCCGCGTTTAGCGCTAATAAGTTAGTTTGCTCTGAGATACCGTTTATTACTTCTACTACAGAATTAATGGCACCCGCCTGACTAGCGAACTCGATAATGGTTTTTTCAATGTCAGCCATCACCACATTTAACTCTTGCATGGTGTGTGAAGTAAGCGCCATGTTGTCATTGGTATTTTGGGTATCTGCTACCGCACTTTCCGTATCTTCGGCAGTGCGATGGGCAATACCGGACACCTCACTAATTGTTTGCCCCATTTGAGTTATAGCCGTCGCCACTTGATCCGTTTGCCCACGCTGCAGATCCGTCGAGGTAAAGGTGTCGTTAGCCAACTGCGCGAGTTGCTCAATGCCACTCTTCATCGCAGTTTCTGTTTG
>JAHLFI010000040.1 GCA_018883865.1 Candidatus Oceanisphaera merdipullorum | reverse complement strand
CTCGGTTAAGGATCGCCTCGACCAGCTAGAAGGGCGCTTGCGTGCCCAAGAGCATAATCTCACCACAGATATAGAGCGTCTCGATGGTCTGTATCAAGAAAATTTAAACTTGCTGCAGCAATTGGACCTGTATATCGCCGCCGGCAAGCTCAAGTTGAATACCTTGATCGAACAACAGGTGCCGGCGCTGAAAAACAAGGCGGTGGCCAGCAACGATCCAGTGGATGCCCAAGCGCTGCGCGATTTGCAACAAGCCATGGCGCGACTCGAAAAACGGCTCAGTAATTTGAGCGTGGTGCGCTTGGCTGCGCTACAAAGTGCGCCGCAAATCCGCCTGTCTCAAGAAGGCAATAAGATGTTGATGGAAGACATTCAAGATATCTGCCACAACACAATTCCGTTATGGAAGCGCCAATTCTTGATTGCGATTTCAAACTTTGAAAAGGAAAAGGCGCTGCACGTTACCCGCGCCGTGAAAGACTACACCAACCAGCAATACGTGCTTAATGCGCAAAAATTGCAGCAGCTAGAGCAAGATATTAGCGTGAATTATCAACGCGGTATTTTGGACTTAGACTCGTTAAAAGAGGTGAACCGCCTCACTATCGACACCCTCAATAGTACGCTTGAGCATTACCGAGAAGGGCGCAAACAAAGAGCCGCCGCCGAGATAGAAATCCGCCGCGCCGAAGAAGAGCTGAAACAGGCGCTGCGGCAAACGGTTTAAGCCTTCGGCTAGCTGTCAGCCGTAAGCGGTCAGTTAACGACTTACGGCGTTTACAGCAAGAAGGCATCGGCAAGCTCAATCGCCTCGGCGTAGCGGGCTGCTTTGCTTTTGTGCCGGTTTCTTTCGAGCTTAAAAGCCATGCGATAAATTATGGCATTGTCGATAACAGCATCGGAAGAACTCTGCTCTGGGGTTGGTTAATCGCTGTGTAACCCGGATATATTGGGTGGCCACGATGTAGTGGTGGTCTCATATCGTCTGACCCTAAGCGTCATTTAAGTAATTTATTTGAGTAAATTATTTAATTACTAAAGTGCTCTTAAACCCTGTTTTTTGTTTATTGACGAAAAGCAGTATCCAAGTATTATTCTTCTCTTAATGGTTTCTCGCCCATGTTTAAGCCGCGCTTAACATGCTGGCTGACTGCATCGACAGTTTTAATCAGTTTGACTGTATATAAAACAACCAAGCTTGCTTGCGTTGTGTGCTAGGCTTTTGTCACTGATTCCATCGGCAATTTTGACAATCACAGTAAATATATAGAGCATTTGTATGATTAGTATGGAACAGATGGCCCTTGTACTGAATGCATTACCCGATCCTGCTTTTATCTTATCGCGCAGCGGTAAGTACGTTGCGATATTTGGCGGTCGCGATGAGCGCTATTATCACGACGGTAGTGGCCTCGTCGGTTTGTATGTTGCCGATGTGGTAACAGATGAAAAAACGCGCTGGTTTATTGAACAAATCGAGTCGGCTTTGCAATCTCGAACCTTGTTGATCCAAGAGTACGAGTTAAGTAGTAAAGATGTAAAAGGCTTAGCGGATGATGGGCCAGAAAAACCTATTTGGTTTGAAGGACGGATTCAAGCACTGGATTTTTTAGTGGACGGTGAAGAGGTTGTGCTTTGGGTTGCGAGTAATATTACTCAGCGCCATGATTCGGAAATAAAACTGCGCGAACTCAGTGATACCGACCAGCTGACTGGGCTGTTTAATCGTCGCAAGCTTGAATATGAACTGGCTCTGCATTATGCCAGTTTTAAACGCCACTCGTTGCCGATGTCTATTTTTATCTTTGACCTTGATCACTTGAAGAAAATTAATGACGTGCAGGGGCATAATGCTGGTGATGATGTGATTTTGGCTATAGCTGATACTTGTCGAGTAGCACTAAGAAAAACTGATATCGCCTGTCGTTTTGGTGGCGATGAATTCGTGGTTGTGTTGCCTAATACGGGTATGCAGGATGCGCTACAGTTTGCTCAGGGCTTCCGTGAATGCGCCAATCAAGCGCTGAGTTGCTTTGCCATTGATGGTGTTTCAGTGACCGTCAGCATTGGTGTGTCGGTCACGCTATCTGCAGATAGCAGTTACGAAGACGCTCTGAAACGAGCGGATGAGGCTTTATATGAGGCTAAACGACAAGGCAGAAACCAAGTCTGCGCGGCTCTGCTGGTGAGCTAAAGCCCATGTCGTGTTCTGTAGTTGCAAAACGCGCACATTTAAACACAATCAACCCCCACGAATAGGCGCTACGCCAAACGGTTAAGCTTACGGCGCAGCGGCGTACATTAAAGATACACTCCTGAGCCTCGGCTCGCTGCTAGCTGCTAGATCACCCAGTGGTTTTTATAACGTACTGCGTACAACGTAAGGCGGGCTTTACAGCAATAGGGTCTCGGCAAACCAAATCACCACTGCGTAACGGGTCGCCTTGCCGATAAACACCAGCAGTACGAAGGGCAATAATCGAACTTTCATCATGCCGGCAATTAAGGTTAGCGGGTCACCCACCACAGGTAGCCAAGACAGTAATAAGGTCCAAACGCCAAACCGCTGAAAACCCGCTTGAGCGCGGATGAGCTGTTTTTCTTTAATAGGAAACCAGCGCTTATGCTGGTAATGCAGTAAATACCTGCCCAAGTACCAATTGATTACGCCACCCAAAGTATTACCGACGCTGGCCAAGAGCCATAACAACAAAGCCGCATCGGGCTGGCGTATCAATACGCCACCTAATACCACTTCTGAATAAAAGGGCGCTATGGTGGCCGCTAATAGGCTGCTGCTAAAAACGATGACATAATCCAGCATCATAGGCGGTACGTTAAAAATAAACGGCGCTGTGGCGGGGTAATTAGGCGCTTGGTGATGGGCGCTATGTTTTCCAATAAAACATCGCAAAGCCAATCCAGCTTAATACCAACAAGGCCCAAGGCAACCAGGCGCTGCGGGTATTTGTCTCTTGCGGCGCTGTTTCATCAAGATCGAGCTCTGCATCAAGTTCATAAGATTGAGCCCGTTGGCGTTGTTTTTTAGCTTTGTCGGCGGCGCGCGCCCGGGCTTTTTGCTGTTTCTTATATTCGTCTATGCCTTTTTGCACGCCCTGAGCAATTAAGCGGGTCTGCTCTTTGGTTTGGCCGGGCTTTTGCGTGGCTTTGGCGATGCGCTCGGCTTCAAGAGCGGTTTCTGGCGATGACTTAATTTTATGTGCTTTAGGTTGGCTCACTATTAAGGCGCCACATTATTTAAATAATGAATATCCATGCTAAACACGGCTGATAACAATTGAGTGGCGCTGTGATAAAAACCAAAGGGATCATTCTTAGCACAGGCCTCGGTTAGCTCAGGTAACCAAGTTAGCATTAGCTCATTGGCTAACTCTCTTTGTTGGTCCAGTAAGCCAATACGTTGCGCCTCTGTTGGCGCCTCTGCGGCTGCTATCGCAAGACTCGCCATCATCTCTAGCTGATTGCAGACATGCAATGGGTCGTCATCAAGCAGCTGCGTGCCGTGTTGATGCAGCAAAATACTCATTAAAAACAATGACTCTTGAGAAGGCTGAGTAAACGAGGAGGTGTCGAGCAAGCTTTGTTCCACAAACAAGCGTTGATAATGGGCGTTAAGCTGCGTTTCTGGCTCATTCAGCTCTAACACTAGGCCTGCGTGCTGGCGAAAAGCTTCTGCGGCGTCGTGCAAAGGATCCAGCGTGGCAAGGCTAGTTAAGAAGGCGTGCATGTCGTAGCTGCTAAACTCTTGCAGCTCATCAGCGGTTAACGGCGCAGACAATAAGGCGGTAAACCAATGATAAAGCTCGGCGCGGCGTTGTGAAGTCACGATGAAATCTTGCATATTCCTCCCAAGTGGCGACCAGTGGCCGCTCAATGCCGTTAGCTCGGCTAAAAGGCTCTATTCTATCGGCTTTAACGCGCAGATCTACCCTGAAAACACAGTAATACTCAGTCGATAAACAAAAAGATAAACAAAAATTCGCTGGCCGGCATTAATAACTCTTTAACGTAAAGATAAATAAGTCGGGCTAACCCACCGCCTAGGGCTAGGCCACAAAGCCCCTACAGGGTAAACTGAGGCTAAATTTTTTATCCCCCCATGCGTCAGGAGAGACAATGTTAAAGCGTGACATGAATATTGCCGATTACGATCCTCAGTTATGGCAAGCCATGTGTGATGAAACTCTGCGTCAAGAAGAGCACATTGAGTTAATCGCTTCAGAAAACTACACCAGCCCGCGCGTCATGGAAGCACAAGGCTCACAGCTCACTAATAAATATGCCGAAGGCTATCCTGGTAAGCGCTTCTATGGCGGCTGTGAATACGTAGACATCGCCGAGCAGTTAGCGATTGATCGTGCTAAAGAATTATTTGGTGCCACTTACGCCAACGTGCAGCCACATTCAGGCTCACAAGCAAACTCTGCAGTATTTATGGCACTGGTTAAGCCGGGTGACACCGTAATGGGCATGAACTTGGCGCACGGCGGCCACTTGACCCACGGTTCTCCTGCCAACTTCTCTGGCAAAATGTATAACATCATTCCTTACGGCATCAATGAAGCTGGCGTGATCGACTACGAAGAAATGGAACGCTTAGCCGTTGAGCACAAGCCGAAGATGATCATCGGTGGTTTCTCTGCGTTCTCTGGCATCGTTGATTGGGCGCGCATGCGTGAAATCGCCGATAAAATTGGCGCTTGGTTTATGGTCGACATGGCTCACGTTGCCGGTTTGATTGCCACCGGTCATTACCCAAGCCCGATTAAGCACGCCCATGTAGTGACCACAACCACGCATAAAACCTTAGCTGGCCCACGCGGTGGCTTGATTTTATCTGCCGAAAACGATGAAGAGCTGGAAAAGAAGCTGAACTCAGCCGTTTTCCCAGGTGGCCAAGGCGGCCCTCTGATGCACGTGATCGCCGGTAAAGCCGTGGCCTTTAAAGAAGCCATGGAGCCTGAGTTCAAAGTTTACCAAGGCCAAGTATTGAAAAATGCCCAAGCCATGGCCGATGAATTCATCAAGCGCGGTTATAAAGTGGTATCAGGCGGCACCCACAACCACTTGTTCTTGCTCGATTTAATCGACAAAGACATTACCGGCAAAGAGGCTGACGCCGCTTTGGGCAAAGCCTTCATCACAGTAAACAAAAACTCAGTACCTAACGATCCACGCTCTCCTTTCGTGACGTCTGGTATTCGTATCGGTACACCCGCGGTCACTCGTCGGGGCTTTAATGAAGCCGACGTGCGCCAGTTAGCCGGTTGGATTTGTGATGTGTTAGATAACATCAACGACGATGCCGTGATTGCATCTGTGAAAGAGCAAGTGCAAGACATCTGCCGTCGTCATCCTGTTTACGCTTAATCGCTAAGCGAAAGACATAAGCGAGATGCTGACAGCAAACGGGACCTTAGGGTCCCGTTTTTTATTTGGTTAAGTGCAAAGGGTGAAGGGCAAAGAGGACGACAAGAACCTGAAACTATCCTTGCAACGCTTGTTTGTTACGAGAGTCACGAAAGAACACGGAAAAATAGAGATAAGAGCGAAAAGTTATTTTATGGTTAAGGCATTAATCCCAATAAATCTTGCTCATTTATCGCTTTTGATCTTCTCCGTGTATTGCGTGGAGAAGAGATCCTTAGTCTCTAGGCGTTTGGTGTCTTCTGTTACTCTTTACCCTTCACCCTTCACGCGCTTTAAGCCACTGGCAATCTCAAGTCCGCTTATTTACACTGACCTCAATAAGTTCAGCCTAGAGAGGCGCTATGCATTGTCCCTTTTGTCAAGCCACCGATACTAAGGTGATTGACTCACGCTTGGTGGGTGAAGGTTTACAAGTGCGCCGTCGGCGCGAGTGTCTCGCCTGTAAAGAGCGTTTTACTACCTTTGAAACCGCCGAATTGGTCATGCCGCGTATCATTAAAAGTAACGGCATCCGCGAGCCTTTTAATGAAGCTAAATTAGAAGCCGGTATGCAGCGGGCGCTGGAAAAACGCCCCGTTAGCATAGAAGCCATAGAGCAGTCGGTACTGCGCATTATGTCGCAACTGCGAGCCACAGGTGAGCGCGAAGTGAAATCTGAGCTGATCGGTAATTTGGTGATGGAAGAGCTGAAGTTACTGGATAAGGTGGCCTATATTCGTTTTGCCTCTGTGTATCGCTGCTTTGAAGACTTACGCGAATTTGGTGAAGAAATCGCCCGTTTGGAGCAATAAGTGTTTAATTCTCAGCTTAACTCTCAGTTCGGCTCTCTGTTTGATGTGCAAGATGCGCACTGGATGGCTCGCGCCCTAGAATTGGCGCGCCGTGGCTGCTTTACTGTCAGCCCCAATCCTGCCGTGGGCTGTGTGCTCATTAAAGAAGATCAGCTGACCGGTGAACAGCATCTGATAGGTGAAGGTTTTCATCGTCAAGCGGGCGGCCCTCATGCCGAAGTATTTGCGCTGCGCCAAGCAGGTAGCTTGGCAAAAGGCGCGACAGCCTATGTGACGCTCGAACCTTGTGCACACACAGGGCGCACACCGCCCTGCGCTCAAGCACTCATTAATGCAGGCGTAGCAAGGGTAGTGGTGGCCTGTTTGGATGCGAATCCGCAAGTTTCGGGCAAAGGCATTGCCATGTTACAGGCCGCCGGCATTGCCGCCGAGGCGGGGTTAATGGCGGCGGAAGCCGAGGCCATTAATGCGGGCTTTATGCGGCGTATGCGCAGCGGTTTGCCCTTAGTTACCGTTAAGTTAGCAGCCAGCCTAGATGGCCGTACTGCCTTAGCCAATGGTGAAAGTAAGTGGATAACCGGACCTGCTGCGAGGCGCGATGTGCAGCGCCACCGGGCTTTGAGTTGCGCTATTTTATCCGGTGCCGATACGGTATTGATGGATAATGCCAGCCTCAACGTGCGCTGGTCTGAGCTGCCAGAATCGATACAGGCGCAATACGGCGATTATGAGCAGCCTGACTCTCTATCAAATAAGGCATCATCAACTGAGCCATCATCTACCCCTCAGTTACGCCAACCGCTGCGGGTGATTATCGATACCCGCAATCGGCTGACGCCAGATCTCAAATTATTCAGCTTGCCCGGCCCTATTTTGTTATTACGACATCATGAGACTGGCGAGTTTGAGGAGCAAGTAGAAGAGTGCATCTTGCCGCTAACCGCTGAAGGGAAACTGGACTTGCGCGCCTTAATGATTGAGTTGGGTCGCCGCCAGATTAATCGGTTGTGGGTTGAGGCTGGAGGGCAATTATGTGGCGCCTTATTGCACGCGCAGTTAGTCGACGAGCTGGTATTGTATCAAGCGCCTAAGTTGATGGGCAGCCGTGCGCGTGGCTTGTTCGACTTACCGAATATTACCGACATGGAGCAGGTGATTAATCTGCAATGGCAAGATGTGCGCCAAGTAGGCGCAGACCTTAAGCTCACGGCGCGCATTACTCACAGCTCACAGTGAATGGCTAACGGTGTTAGCCTGCAAAATCGAGTCTAAAATTAGACCTAGTTGGCCACTTATGAGGTCTGCTTAACAGACCCCTGAGGGCATTGGCATTATGATGCGCCTAAACGGTCAGCCGCACTTGTGGCTCGCAGCCATTTGAGTAGTCGCTCAGTCATTTATATAAGGGAAAACCCCATGGCTTTAAGTAGCACCCAAGAGATCATCGACGACATTCGACAAGGTAAAATGGTCATCTTGATGGATGACGAAGATCGCGAAAACGAAGGCGACTTGATCATGGCCTCGCAGCATGTGCGTCCAGAAGACATTAACTTTATGGCCAAATATGGCCGAGGCCTGATTTGTTTGACCTTAACTGAAGCCCGTTGTCGCCAGCTGAATATTCCACAAATGGTCAGCCGTAATACCGAGCAATTCTCTACCGCCTTTACGGTATCGATTGAAGCGGCAGTGGGCGTGACTACCGGTATTTCTGCCGCCGACCGTGCCCGTACCGTGCAAGCGGCGGTGGCACCCGATGCTAAGCCATCGGATCTGGTGCAGCCTGGGCATATTTTTCCGCTTAAAGCGCAAAACGGCGGCGTGCTAACCCGTGCCGGCCATACGGAAGCGGGCTGTGATTTAGCGCGTTTGGCGGGCTTGGAGGCATCGTCTGTGATAGTCGAGATCCTGAACGAAGACGGGACTATGGCGCGTCGCCCTGATTTGGAAGTGTTTGCTAAAGAGCACGGCATTAAGCTTGGCACCATTGCCGATTTAATCGAATACCGTAATCAGCACGAAACCACTATCGAGCAAGTGGCGCGTTGCACCTTGCCCACCGAATTTGGTGAGTTTGAGCTGCTGACTTTTAGAGACACTATCGATAACCAAGTGCACTTTGCGTTGAAAAAAGGTGAAATTAAGGCAGAGGAGCCGACTTTGGTACGCGTGCACATTCACGATGTGTTCACTGATATTTTAATGACCGACCGCCTCTCGGCGCGGACTTGGCCATTGGCTAAATCTATGCAGCGCATCGCCGATGAAGGCGGTGTGTTAGTGGTGCTGGGCCAAGAGCAAGCGGCGGATCAACTGTTGGCGGTAGTGCGCCAATTTGAAGCAGTAGACAAGGGCGAGCAGTCAGAAGCGCCAAAGTGGCGCGGTACTTCACGCCGCGTCGGCGTGGGCTCGCAAATTTTGCAGGCTCTGGGCGTGGGTAAAATGAAGCTACTCAGCTCGCCGAAGCGCTATCACGCCCTGTCGGGCTTTGGTCTCGAAGTAGTGGAATATATTACTGACTGATGGTGAGGAATGAGGTGAACAAGACAGCTGCAGTCATGCTCACTTAGTCTGATTCTTATGCCTGACGAGAAAAGCCCGCCTGTTCTTAATGATGTGGCGGGCTTTTTATAAACAGCCGTCCGCTTTAGGTCGTACGCTTTAACTCAATATGAATCTTGGTGTTGGTCTTTTACGACGACCCGCGTAAGGCGTGTAGCTATGTTTACGGGCTTTTTCTTAAAACTACATGAGGTAAACATGACCTTGAAGGCGATTATTAAAGATACGGCAACGGATCCCGATGCCTGCGTGATTTGGCTACATGGCTTGGGTGCCAATGGTCATGATTTTGAGCCGATAGTGCCAGAGCTGGGTTTGCCGGCGGGCAGTGCCATTCGTTTTATTTTTCCGCACGCGCCGCAAATAGCGGTGACGGTGAACGGCGGCCATCGCATGCCCGCTTGGTATGACATTATTGCCATGAACATAGACCGCGAAGTGGATGAGCGGCAGTTGCGAGTGTCTGCTCGTGCCATACAGGCTTTAATTGAGCAGCAAATTGCGTTGGGCATCGACAGCCGCCGCATTATTTTAGCGGGCTTCTCTCAAGGTGGCGCCGTGGCTTACGAGGCGGCGTTAAGTTTTGATAAGCCGCTCGGTGGCTTGGTGGCCATGTCGACCTATTTGGCGACCGCAGGCAGTCTGGAGCGCAATGTTGCCAATGCGGCTTTGCCCATTCAAGTGTTGCACGGTACGCGTGATGAGGTAGTGCCAGAGTTGTTGGGCAGCAGGGCGTGTCAGCAGCTGAAACACTGGGGCTATGCGCCTGAGTATAAGACTTACAATATGGAGCACAGCGTGTGCGGCGCCGAAGTGGCCGACATCAGCCGCTTCTTCAGCGAGTGTTTAGGGCTGAACA
>JAHLFI010000039.1 GCA_018883865.1 Candidatus Oceanisphaera merdipullorum | reverse complement strand
CGCTGGCGGCTAAAGCCTTCGGTGTTCACGTTGGCAATGTTATGGCCGGTGGTGGCCAGCTGGGCTTGTGCAGCCAGCAGTCCACTAACGCCGGTTTGATACATATCAACAGCCATGATGTGTCCTTATGCTTGTGCTACCAAACGGGTAACGGTATCAAAAATGGAACTGAGTTTGTCAGCATATTTGGGGTCGGTCGCGTAGCCCGCTTGCTGCAACTCTTTAAAATATTGCTTAGGCGAACCTGTGTTCTGCAGCGCATCACCGTAGCGTGGGTTTTCATGCATAAAATCCACGTAGTTGTTAAAGCTGTCATTAAACGAGTCGTAAGATCGAAATGGCGCCTTAACTTGTACCGCCACACCTTGTTCATATTCTAAGGTGTTGACCCAGGTTTTACTGTCCTTCCAACTGTTATCGGCCTTGATGCCAAAAAGATTATGGCTAGAGTCACCATTTTTTGGCCCTATGATTTTTTTACCCCAGCCGGTTTCTAGCGCGGCTTGCGCCAGCATGGCTTCGGGCGGCAATCCCATGCGCTTGCCGGCGGCTACTGCGGCAGGCATTAAGCGGCGCACAAAGTCTTCGGGGGAGCGAAACGGCTCGCTGGGACTGTAGGTCACCGCATCTTGACTACTCGCTGAAGGGCTATTGGCTAATAGGCTATTAATCTCGCCATTAGCGGCCGCTTCCAACGGTGGGCGCGCGCGCGCTTTAGCTTTTTCAACGGCGCCTGCTACGCCATCCACACCCAGAGGTCGCACTACCTTGCCGGAAATACGGCGCACATCGGTTAAGTCAAACTGGCGCGCTTGCGGCTGCGGTGCGGCTTGTTCACCGCCGAGTTGCTTACTCACTAAATCTGCCAAGCCTAAACTGCCGCGCTTGCTGAGCTCTGCCGACATCTGTTGGTCGTGCATGTCTTGATACTGTGCTGTGTAGCGGCTGTTCATGGGGCCATCGGATTCAAACACCTTGTTCGCATCACGCATCGACTTAAACAGTTGCTGCGTAAACAGGCTTTCAAACTGGCGCGCCGCTTCGTCTAGCGCCTTGCCTCTGTCTTCGGCAAACCCTTGTTGGCGCAGTTTATCTAACCCTTGAATGTCGTTAACCAAGAGGCTGTTACTCGATGAGTCCATGGGTTTCATCCGCTACTCCTTTAAATCCAGCTAGAAGCTAAAAGCTTGAAGCTGTAAGAAAGATCTAAACATGTCCTGCCACGCAAAACCGGCGCGACTCTTTATCTAAAACACATGACCCCACAAAACCTAGAACTACAGAGCTGGTGTTTTTCGTCGAACTTCCGGCTTCAAGCTTTCATTTATTAAATAATCACCAGCTCACCTTGTATGGCACCGGCTTGGCGCAGCGCTTCTAGGATGGCGACTAAATCACCGGGGGCCACGCCCACTTGGTTAACGGCCCGCACTAAGTCGTCAAGCGTGGTGCCGGTGTCGAGCTTAAACATGCGCGAGTCTTGTTGTTGCACATTCACGGTACTATTAGGTACCACTACGGTTTCGCCCTCAGAGAATGGATTAGGCTGCGACACCTCAGGGTTTTCAGAAATCATAATGGTGAGGCCACCGTGAGTAATGGCCGCAGGCTTAAGTCGCACATTCTGGCCAATCACTATGGTGCCGGTACGCGAGTTAACGATAATTTTTGCGGCCTCATCAGCCACATCTATCTCTAGGTTTTCTAGGCTCGACAAATAACTGACTCGCTCGCCTGGATCGCGCGGCGCATACACCTGCACCGAAGTCGCATCTAATGCTTGGGCATTATTGGGCCCCACCAAGTCATTGATGGTTTCGGCCATGCGCTTGGCCGTCGTAAAATCGGCTCTATGTAAATTAAAAATGATGGTATCGCCACGGCCAAAGGAGCTTTCCACTTCGCGCTCCACCATGGCACCATTGGGTATACGACCAACGGTGGGAATATTGATCATGATGGAGGAGCCATCTGCGCCCTCTGCACCTAAGCCGCCCACCACTAAGCTACCTTGCGCCAATGCATACACGCGCCCGTCCACCCCTTTTAAGAAGGTTTGCAGCAAGGTACCGCCGCGCAGACTTTTCGCTTCACCAATGGCCGATACGGTAATATCGATAGTTTGCCCGGGCTTTGCAAACGCCGGCAGCTCAGCGTGCACCGCCACCGGTGCCACGTCATTCATCTTAGGGCGCATATTGTCTGGCACCGTAATGCCAAAGTTATTGAGCATGGTTCTAAAGGTTTGCGCGGCAAAGGCGTTGTTACGCTCACCGGTACCGGGCAAACCCACCACTAAGCCATACCCCACCAGTTGGTTAGCCCGCACACCGGCCACCGAGCTAATGTCTTTAATGCGCGCCGCTTGAGCCGGCACCAAGGCTGCTGCCAATAAGGTTAAGCTCAGTAGTAAACTGGTGAGCTGCTGCATGTATTTCTCCTGAGAACCTAAAACAAAGCGTGAAGCGTTAAGCCGTAAACAAAACCTAAAACTGAACATACATATTTTCTTGCCACGACTCTTTGTTACGAGAAGCACGGAACCCACGTAAAAAATAGAGATCAAATCTGAATAAAAACCTGTTGAGGGTGCAGCGTAAAGAGAGAAGGGGACAACCTAATGACCACCATCTAACCTCTTTTCTTTGTTTACCAACAAGATCTCTTTTCGCTCTTATCTCATCTTAATTTTTCTATATTCTTCTGTGGATTCCGTGGCTAACTCGCCCTTCATTCTGCTTGGCGCTTTCTTTACCCCTTCACTCTTTACGCCTTGCCCTTCGCGCGCAATTAATACGGCATCCAAGGGCTATTAAAGAACTTAGATAACCAGCCGCGGCTTTGGGTGTTGGCAAAGTCGCCAGTGCCGCCGTAATAAATGCGCGCGTTGGCCACACGGTTAGAAGCAATGCGGTTATCGGCGCTAATATCTTGCGGGCGTATCATGCCGTTAATGCGCACATATTCTTCGCCGGTGTTGAGCATGATCCACTTTTCGCCCTGCACCATTAAGTTACCGTTAGCCAGCACTTGGGCCACGCTTACGGTAATACTGCCTTGGAGACTGTTGCTTTGATTGGTGTTGGCTTGGCCGTCAAACTCATTACTGCTTGATAAAGAAGCGCTAAAAGGATTACCCGCAATACTGATGCCATGCGCGCCTATGCTTGGAGCCGTAATATTGACGCTGTTGTCTTTGCCTTGCTGGGTGGTGGCGCGCTTTTGGGCCCGAGTAGACTCAGATAACTCAACGGTAATAATATCGCCCACCCGATGGGCTTTAATATCGGAATACAGGCTATTGGCGTAATTTTCTTGAAAAATAGCGCCATTAGGCTCTAGCTGCTGTTCAGTTAAGCTCGGAATAACAGGCGCAAACGCCGGATCGTCCGGTTTTGGCGTATAAGGGGTACTGGTACAGCCGGCTAAACTTAAGCCCCCTACCACTATCAAATTCATCGCCATCATTAGTTTGCGCATTATGCTCTTCCTGCTTTTATTCAATTACAGCTGCTGATTAACGTAAGCCATCATTTCATCAACCGAGGAGATAACCTTGGAGTTCATCTCGTACACGCGCTGCGCTTGGATCAAGTTAACCAGTTCTTCGGTCACGTTCACGTTCGAGGTTTCCAGCATGCCCTGCTTAATGGTGCCGTAACCGTCGGCACCGGCAATGCCTTGCATGGCCGCACCACTAGACTGAGTCTCTAAATACAAGTTTTCACCTTTAGGCTGTAAGCCCGCCGGATTGGCAAAGTCGGTAATAATGAACTGGCCAATAATTTGTGACTCAGCTTGGCCGGCAACTTGCACAGATACTTCACCATTGGTGCCCACGCTAATGCTTTGCGCGTTTTCGGGGATCTGCATTTCTGGCTGCAACGGATAACCATTACCCGGCGTTACAATCACGCCCTCTTCGTTCAAGGCAAATTGACCATTACGGGTATAGCCGGTGGTGCCATCGGGTAGCAGCACTTCAAAAAAGCCACGACCGTCTATCATCACATCCAGCGCGTTATCTGTGGTTTGCACGCTGCCTTGAGTAAAGGTTTTTTGGGTGGCCACCACCTTACTACCGGCACCTAACATTAAGCCCGAGGGTAAGTTAGTGTCGGCCGTGGCACGGCCACCGGGCTGGTGCACATTTTGGTAGAGCAAGTCTTCAAAAATCGCGCGGCCCTTTTTAAAACCCACAGTGCTGGCGTTCGCCAAGTTGTTGGAGGTGACTGAAATATTGGTCTGCTGCGCGTCAAGGCCTGTTTTACTAATCCATAATGCCGGGTTCATTGCACTCTCCTTTAATACCTTTAACTACTTAGATGCCTTTAACTACCTAAATACCTATAACGACCTAGATACGCAGCAGCTGAGCATGGGCTTTATCGTTTTCTTCGGCGTGGCTCATCATTTTTAATTGAGTTTCAAAGCGACGCTGCAGGTCGATCAGATGGGTCATTTCGGCCACGGGGTTGACGTTACTGCCCTCCAGTGCGCCGGCAAGCAGTTGCACTTGGGCAGAGGCCGCCTCATTTTGGCCATCTTTACGACGAAACAGACCATCTTGGCCTTTTTCAAGATCCGCATTGTTGGGCAGTACGGTTTTAATACGCTGCAATTCGGCACCGCCGTTTGCCGGCTCGCCTTCTAAGCGGGCAAAAATGGTGCCGTCTTTATTAATGTCCATCTTTTCTAACGGCAGGGGTATGATAATAGGGCCGCCGTTATCGTCTAACACGTTTAAGCCGGTACTGGTTTGCAGGCGGCCATCGGGGGCCACTTGCAAGTTACCAAAACGGGTATACGCCTCGCTGCCGTCTTTGGACTCTACTGCCAGCCAACCGTCACCGGCTACGGCAACGTCAAGATCCCGACCCGTGGTTTGAATTGGGCCTGTGGCAAAGTTTTGCCCCGGTTTCTCTGTCATGGCAAACACACGCGTGGGCAAGCCTTCGCCGAAGGCCTGCATGGCACGGGCTTGCTCCATGTCGGCTTTAAAGCCGGTGGTGTTAGCGTTGGCTAAGTTATTAGAGCGCACCGCCACGCTGTTCATGTTTTCTTTGGCGCCAGACATGGCGATATAAAGCAATTGGTCCATTTCAGCTCCGTCGACCTTGGCCGAATAAGTACTGATTAATGCCGAAAAGCAGCGAGTGCTTGGCTAACTAACCAAATACAATGCAAGAATAGTGCCACAACAAAGCTGTCAGCTTGAAGCCGTAAGCGATCAGAAAGACATTCAAACCTAGGATAAATAAAAAAACGTGGCGAACATTGTTTGCCTAAAATAAAACCACTTACGAAACCTAAAATAGAACCACCTACAAAACAAAAACACCGCCCTTTTTGAGGACGGTGTTGGCTTCTTAAACTTACCGCTGACAGCTTATCGCTTACAGCCTTAAATTAACGTATCTGCAGTATGGTCTGCTGCAAGGTACTGTTTACTTCCAATGCCCGAGAGTTGGCTTGGAAGTTACGCTGGGCGGTAATCAAGTCGACTAATTCGGAGGTCAAGTTGGTATTAGATTGCTCCAATGCCGCCACGCTTACCTTGCCGAATACACCGGTATTTGGCTGACCGGTCACGGCTTCACCAGACAACAACGACTGACTCCACTGGGTATCACCAATTTGCGTTAAACCCTGCTCGTTCGGGAAACGTGCCATGGCGACTATGCCTAAATTTTCGGTAGTACCGTTACTGTAAGTGGCTTGCACTAAACCGTTCGGGCCCACGTCTACCTTGGTTAAACGGCCCACGGTAGTGCCGTCTTGGCTGTTCTGAGTCACTTCAAATGGGCCAGAGTTCAACGTGGCAGAGGGGATTTTTACAGTGACTTGTTGATCAGTAGCTGAGCCGTTGGTAAAAGGCAGTTGAATAGTTTGAATTTCAGTCTTAGGCAGAGGTGCCGTTAAGCTACCGCTGGCATCAAAACTCAAGGGTAAATATCCGGGTTCAGTACCTGGGCCTGGCACCAGAGGTATAGGCGCCAATGCATCTTCTCCATCAACATAAACCCGCATTTGCCATTCATTACCCGTAGGAGGTACAGCAGCAGCGTCTGGGCCAACCTTAACAAAATATTGCGTTAAAGTATGGGTATCGCCCATAGAGTCATAAATAGTCATAGAAGTAGACGAGGTGTAGGTCTCTGAGTTTGTGGCATCAAACAGAGCAGGGTCTAAGAGACCCGCTTTAACCGGTAAATTCACGCCAACTATCGCTTCTTTGGTTTGCTGGGGTTGACCGGCTTT
>JAHLFI010000038.1 GCA_018883865.1 Candidatus Oceanisphaera merdipullorum | reverse complement strand
CAACCACGTAACGTTATTGGGGGGCATTTGCTCAGCGCTACGGTAGGGCTGATTGCGCTATATGGCTTCGGTGATTCCATTATGGTACTGGCGCTAGCGGTCGGTATTGCCACTATGTTGATGCAGTATTTTAGAGCCGTACATCCGCCAGCAGGCGCTAATCCTTTGGTCATTATTTTGGCGGGGCAGGGTGCGGTAGGGTTTGATTATCTGTTTACACCTGTGCTCGTCGGTAGCGTCACACTGGTGGTGATTGCAGCGCTGGTGAATAATTACGGCGCAACAGGACGCTGGCCTGTGTACTGGCATGGCGTTGGTCGGCAGAAAGAATAATAGGATCTTGAGATACAAGATGGCGTAAGTGAAAGCCGTAAGCAAAGACTAAAAAGGAGCCTGGCGGCTCCTTTTTATTTTGACGGTTATTAAGTTTAACGCGCTAGGCTAAGTGTTTTCACTTCCCACTTTACCGCAGGCGACTTACTTAACTTCCATGCCTTGTGCTTGCAGATCGGCGTGGTAAGACGAGCGTACCAATGGGCCGGAGGCAGCGTGTTCAAAGCCTAGGCTATCTGCAATGTCTTTAAGCTCAGCAAACTCAGCAGGTGGCACGTAGCGCATTACGGGCAGGTGATGGCGACTAGGTTGCAAGTACTGACCTAAGGTGAGCATTTGCACGTTGTGCGCGCGCAGATCTTTCAGTACCTCGACGATTTCGTCGTTAGTTTCGCCTAAGCCCATCATCAAACCAGACTTAGTGGTCACCTGCGGGTGCATTTCTTTAAAGCGACGCAGTAATTCTAATGACCATTTATAGTCTGCACCGGGGCGGGCCATACGATACAGGCGTGGCGCGGTTTCGAGGTTATGGTTGAATACATCCGGCGGCGTATCTTTAAAGATTTCTAATGCCGTGTCCATACGTCCACGAAAATCTGGGGTTAGGATTTCGATTTTGGTATTTGGGCTTTGTTCACGAATGGCTTTAATGCAATCCACGAAGTGCTGAGCACCGCCGTCACGCAGGTCGTCGCGATCCACTGAGGTGATCACCACGTACTTTAAGCCCAGCTCTTTAATGGTTTTGGCCAGTTTTGCTGGCTCGTCTGGGTTTACCGCCAGTGGGCGGCCGTGGGCCACGTCACAGAAGGGACAACGACGAGTACAAATGGCACCCAAAATCATGAAGGTGGCGGTACCGTGAGTAAAGCACTCGGACAAGTTAGGGCAAGAAGCTTCTTCACACACCGAGTGCAAGTCGTTCTTGCGCATGATGCTTTTTAATTCCTGAATACGCTGACTGCTAGGAGGAAGTTTGATCTTCATCCAGTCCGGCTTACGCAACACTTCTTCGTCAGGCGAAGGCATGTATTTAACTGGGATCAGCGCCATTTTGTCGGCATCACGTAATTTTACGCCGGGTTCGACGCGCACAGGTTTGTTCATAATTTGAGCTTCTCTGTTGTGTAATACAGATGTGGATAGCCGAGCTGTTCTGCCAGCTTGGGTATGAGTTGAGATTGAG
This sequence comes from Candidatus Oceanisphaera merdipullorum, assembly GCA_018883865.1. Taxonomy (GTDB): domain Bacteria; phylum Pseudomonadota; class Gammaproteobacteria; order Enterobacterales; family Aeromonadaceae; genus Oceanimonas; species Oceanimonas merdipullorum. Next base: position 38,154 of record JAHLFI010000038.1, on the reverse strand, counting down.
CTTCGTCAATCGTTTGCGGCCCACCTAAGGGGGCCGTCATCGTCATGGGCAAGCCCGCGTAACCACAGGGATTAATGCGCAAAAAAGGGCTTAAATCCATGTTGACGTTGAGCGCTAAGCCATGAAAAGAACAACCACGGCGCACGCGCAAGCCCAGCGAGGCAATTTTGTGCTCTATGGCCACGGCGTCTTTCACATAAACGCCCGGTGCATCTGGCTTGGCATAGGCTTGAATATCATAGCTGGCCAGCAACTCAACGATGGAGACTTCCATGCTGGTAACCAGATGGCGTACGCCCAATTTTTTACGACGTACATCTAACAGCAAATAGACAATCAACTGACCCGGGCCATGATAAGTGACTTGGCCGCCGCGATCGCTTTTCACCAAGGGAATGTCCCCTAGGTTAATAATATGTTCGGGTTTGCCGGCTTGGCCCTGAGTAAACACTGGCGGGTGTTCTACCAGCCAAAGCTCGTCGGAGGTTGCTGGCCCACGCTGGTTGGTGAAGTCTTGCATGGCATGCCATACATCCTCATAAGAGGCTTCACCCCAGTGCCGTATTATGAGTTGATCTTGTGCCACTGTGCTCGTCCTAAGTCTCTGTTGTGCGTGCCCTGAGTGACAGGGTTAAGGGCCCTAGAGTACGTATTTAACCAGCTCTAGTTCACCCAGTTTGAGATAGAGGGTTTCAATGTGTTCTTTGCTGGTGACGGTGACCGATACCGATACGGCATGGTAGTTACCCTTGCTGCTAGGTTTTATCGTTGGGCTGTAATCGCCAGGAGCGTGCAGCTGTAACACTTCGACTACCATATCGGGCAGGCGCGCGTCGGCCAAGCCTAAAATCTTGAAGGGAAATTGGCAGGGGAAATCTAAGTATTCATCAAATTTGGTGTCTAATTGGCTTTTCATAACAACCTTCACAGCGTGCGTAGATAAGGGGGTGGTAAAGACCTTAGTCACATTTACAACCCAAGTCACATTTTTACCATAAAACGCTGGCTTCTTAAACCGACAACTTATGTGGTCTCTGGCTGGAGTCATTAAATAGAACATATAAAAAAGCCGAAAGACGGGGCTTTCGGCTTTAATTTATGGTTTAAAGACGACGCTTATTTGAATAAACCTGTAACGAACAGCTTAATGTAGTCGATCATGCGGCTAAAGAAACCACCTTGTTGAACGTCTTCTAAGGCCACTAATGGCAGTGTTGCTACGTCTTTATCGTTCAGTTTCAGATGCAAGGTGCCCACGCGCTCGCCTTTAGCTAAAGGTGCACGTAATGAGGCGCTATCGAGCGTAAAGTCAGCTTGCAAGTCTTTGGCTTGGCCGCGCGGTATGGTCACAGACACGGCTTGGTCTACGCCCAGTTGGACGCTGCTTTTATCACCTAACAGGATCGGCTGATCCATTAACTTAGTGCCCGCGGCATAGGGAGACACAGTTTGGAAGAAACGAAAGCCGTAAGTGAGCAGCTTCTTACTTTCTGCGGCCCGAGAACGCTCACTGTTGGCGCCAATAACCACGGCAATCAGACGCATGTCTTCTTGAGTGGCAGACGAGACCAGGTTGTAGCCTACGGCTTCCACGTGGCCGGTTTTAATGCCATCTACCTGTAACGATTTATCCCACAACAGTGAATTACGGTTGTGTTGCGTGATGCCGTTAAACACGAAAGATTTTTCAGAATATATTTTATATTCTTCTGGCACATCGCGGATCAAAGCTTGGCCTAACAACGCCATATCGCGGGCCGTGGTATACATGGCATCAGAGTGCAGACCATGGGGTGTGACAAAGTGGCTGTTGGTCATGCCTAAGCGTGCAGCCCAAGCGTTCATCAAATCGGCAAAAGAGTTGACGCTGCCGGCCAAATGCTCGGCAACCGCCACTGTGGCGTCATTACCTGATTGAATAATGATGCCGCGGTTAAGCGCTTCTATGCTGACTTCTTTACCCACCTCTAAAAACATCACAGAGGAGCCGGGGAAATTTTGTGCCCATGCCGCTTCGCTAATGGTGACCATGTCTTCGTTTTTGACCTTACCCTCTTTTAGCGCCTGCGCCAAAATGTAGGAGGTCATCATCTTGGTTAAACTAGCCGGAGGCAGTTTCTCATCGGCATTTTCAGATACCAATATTTGACCACTGGCGTAATCCATTAATACATAAGACTTAGCCGCAATGGCAGGTGCCTCGGGGACCATGGGCGCCACACTGGGTGGAGAAAGAACTTGTGCCTGGGCAGAAACAGAAATCGTGGTGGCCAGCAATAAAGTAGCAAGGGGAGTGAGCATGCGCATAACGTGTGTGAGAACCCTATCTGTGTGGGCCCTAACCGAGCCCATTCTGAGTAAAAAAAGAGTAAGTAAAAAAGCAAACAGCTAAAAATAAGGCCGCTTAGTTTATAAAGTAAGCCTGAGCGTACCCTTGAGCGATCAACTGATTTAAGGTCGATTGCGTTTTATTGCCTGGAATGGGACCCATTTGTAAGCGATACCATTCTGACTGCTGCTCTACCCGAGCCGGAAAGCCGTACTGTTTGCTCAGTTGAGTTGCCAGCTCCTTGGCTTTTTCCGGTGAGCGCGTCGCCATCAGCTGTATGTGCTTGGCATTCACTTGCGAGCTTGGTGCTTGTGCAACGACTTTGTTGGTAACGGCACCGCCCCTGACGAGCTTGCTCACTACGGCATTATTGGCAACCGTATTGCCGACGCCGGCAGCATTCTCAGGCTTAGTGCCATACAGCTGATTGCCACTGACGGGTCTGCCATTGAGCACATTACCGTTTTGGGCCAAACGGATTTCTTTGCCGTTAGGCGCCATTTTTATCAGCTCTACTTTTACCGAGGCGGTACCGGTTGCCAGCATGCCGAGCTTATAAGCCGCCGCATACGATAAGTCAATCACCCGGCCTTCATGAAATGGCCCACGGTCGTTGACCCTGACCACCACTTGCTTGCCGTTTTCTTTGTTGGTGACGCGCACGAACGAGGGCAGCGGCAAGTTTTTATGGGCCGCCGTCATGGTGTACATGTCGTACACTTCGCCGTTTGAGGTATTAAAACCATGAAACTTGGCACCATACCAAGAAGCTAAGCCTTCATCTCGGTAGTTTTGCACGTCTTGCCATACTTCATAGTCTTGACCCCAGACATTGTAATTCTTATTGCCACCCCGGGTATAGGCCTCATAGCGGGGCACGGCGTCTTTTACATGATCGAGCTTAGGGGCATCTTCCGGTGGTACATCTTGACGCAGGCTATAGCGGCCGCCCGCGGTTTCTTTGTGCCAACGGGCGTCTCTGATCTCGCCTTTAGCCGTCCCTTTACTGGGCATGCCATGCTTTTTTTGCTCCGCTTTCTCAATCGGAGATTGCGACTGAGAGCTGCAGGCCGTTAATACTAAGACGGTAACCGGTAACAGTGCTTTATAAAGATTTTTCATAGGCATGTTTCAGCTGCTCACTCAGTTGATAGACCGCCATGGCGTAAAGAGGACTGCGATTATAGCGAGTTATCACATAAAAGTTATGTCTGACCACCCAGTACTCGGGGCCGTCGACGCCATCTAACTTAAGTAGCTTAACAGGAGTCTCGGCATCCAGCTCTTGATCGATAACAATACCGGCAGCCACAAACTCGGCCCAAGTGTGACTAATCTCTAAGTTGGGATTCAAAAAGGTCTCAGCCGCCTCGGCGTTAGCAGTACTTACTTTTGCTGGATAGGCTACGCCATCGCCCAACTGCCAGTGATGCTCGTTGAAATAATTAGCCACGCTGCCGATGGCGTCGTCGGCCACAAATAAGTTACGCACGCCGTTTGAGTCGGCATCAATGGCGTAGTGACGATAGCTAGACGAAATAAACTGCCCCATGCCCATGGCGCCGGCATAAGAACCTTTTTGGTCCGCTAACTCCCAGCCTTGCTCCTTAGAGAGCGCTAAGTAATGACCAAACTCCGAGCGGAAAAACTCGCCACGGGGCGGATAATGAAAGCCCAGTGTATAGAGCGCATCCAGCACCTTATAGTTGCCCATGTTAGCGCCATAGGAGGTTTCTACACCTATGATGGCGGTGATGATTTCCGCCGGCACCTGTGAGGTTTCCACTGCCTGATCTAATAGCGCTTTATGCTCTTGCCAAAACTTAACACCGTCATTAATGCGCTTTTCGGTTAAGAAAATAGGGCGATAAACGCTCCACGGCTTGGCCTCTGCGGGGCGAGTCATGGCGTCGATTATCGACTGTTGATAGGTAGCCTGAGCCAGTGCGGCGTTGAGCTCGCTGGCGGGTATCTCAAACTTGGTGGCTAATTGCTCAATCCAAGCCGCTTGTTCGGGGTTAGTGTCTTGTGCCATGGCTGCGGGAGAAAGTAAGAGAGCAGCAGAAAGAAGAGCAAAACGCATTCGATAATCCTTTTATTTAGCCAATAGGCGCTTATGAGTATGCACAGACATTAAAATGCCAAAACCGGCCATCAGGGTCACCATAGAGGTGCCGCCGTAGCTGATCAAAGGCAAGGGCACGCCCACCACGGGCAATAGGCCACTGACCATGCCGATGTTAACGAACACATAGACAAAAAATGTCAGTGTGAGTGCGCCGCCTAATAAACGTGGAAAGGCACCTTGTGCTTGCATGGAGATATACAGGCCGCGCCAAATGATGAAAAGGTATAACAGCACCAGCAAGCAAACGCCAATCAAGCCGAACTCTTCGGCCAGTACTGCAAAAATAAAATCTGTGTGTCGCTCGGGTAAAAACTCTAGTTGCGATTGCGTGCCTTGCAGCCAGCCCTTGCCCCACAAGCCGCCGGAGCCAATGGCAATCTTAGACTGTATGATGTGGTAACCTGCGCCTAATGGGTCCGACTCAGGATTAAGCAGTGTCAGAACTCGTCGCTTTTGGTAGTCGTGCATCAAGAAAAACCACAGCGGTGGTAGGAAGGCCGCCACGGCAACGGCAGCGGCGAGAATGAGACGCCAGGACAAACCCGCTAAAAAAATCACAAATAAGCCTGAGGCCGCCACCAACAGTGAGGTGCCTAAATCCGGCTGGCGAGCAATTAATAGCGTGGGTACCATGACCATGGTCAGCGCTACAAATATCTGCAGTAGACTGGGTGGCAGCGGATAACGACTGATGTAGGTGGCGATCATCATCGGCATCACCAGCTTCATCACCTCTGAGGGCTGAAAGCGAAAGCTGCCAAGCTCTAGCCAGCGCTGAGCACCTTTGCCCACATCTCCCACTAGTACGACCAACACCAGTAGCATAACGGCGAACACAAACACCGGCGGAGACCAACGGGCATAAAAGCTGGGGGGAAATTGTGCCAGTCCCAGCATCACCACGAACGATAAGCCGCAGCGCAGCGCTTGGCGAATTAAGGTATCTGTGTCTTCACCGCTTGCGGAATATAAGATGACCAAGCTGGCACTTAATAAGCAGCACAAGGCTAAAAATAATGGCCAGTCGATGTGCAAAATTTCGCTTAAAGAGCGGCGGTTATTATGTTTGGCCATTAATCTTGTACCTCATCCGGGTCTGTCGTGCTCTCGTCACTTATCATCGGCTCAATCTCAGGGATCATATATAAATCAAGCAAGGACCGCGCCACGGGTGCGGCATGGGAGCTGCCGCCACCGATATTTTCGAGTACCACAGACACCACCACCTCAGGGTTTTCATAAGGTGCATAGCCAACGAAGAGTGCATTATCACGCAGGTGCTCTTTGGTGGAGGCATGATCGTATTGTTGATTTTCCGCCAAGCTAAACACCTGCGCCGTGCCCGATTTGCCCGCCGCCGTATAAGGCGTGTTGGCGAAGGCGCGCCTTGCCGTGCCTTCTTTGCCATTGATGACGCGGTGCATGCCGGCCAGTGCCACGTTCCAATAACTGTCTTGTTTGAGCACAATCGGCTCGCCTTTACTGACCGGCATGGCTATTTTACCATCAGGCGTACCAATGGCATCGAGCAGTCGCGGATGTATGGTTTCGCCGTGGTCTACTAAAATAGTGGCGGCGCGGGCCAGCTGCAATGGCGTGGCCGACCAGTAACCTTGGCCGATGCCCACGGAAATAGTGTCGCCTTGAAACCAGTTTTGTTTATGGCGGGCGCGTTTCCAGTCCCGGGAGGGCATGGTGCCATTGGCTTCTTCATGTAAGTCTATGCCGGAGAATTGTCCAAAACCAAAGCGGGTCATGTAGTCGTGCATGGTATCTATGCCAGCTTTATAGGCCAAATCATAGAAGAAGGTATCGGCGGAAATTTCGATGGCGCGATACACGTCCATCCAGCCATGTCCCCAGCGGCGCCAGTCGCGAAATTTATGCTTGGTGTTGGGAATTTGAAAAAAGGGCGCGCCAAAATAGCGGGTGCCGGGGGTAAAGATACCTTCATTTAACCCCATTACCGACAACATGGGTTTGACCGTGGAAGCAGGGGCATAAATACCTTGGCTGGCGCGGTTGATCAGTGGTCGGTCGGGATTGTTGAGTAACTCTCGATATTCGGGGCCACTGATGCCGTGCACAAACAGGTTGGGATCGTAGCTGGGGCTGGAGATCAGGGCCAAAATTTTGCCATCTTGCGGCGTCATGATCACAGCCGCACCGCGTCGATTGCCCATCAACTTCTGGGCTTTTTGTTGTAAGGCTACGTCCACATTCAGATAAATATCATTGCCAGGTATCGGCGGCTGATATTTAAGGGTGCGGATCACCCGCCCACGGTTGTTCACTTCCACTTCTTGATAGCCGGTTTTGCCATGCAACATGTCTTCGTAAAAACGTTCTACCCCTAACTTACCTATGTCGTGGGTGGAGGCGTAGTTAGCCAGTTTGTTGTCTTCTTTCAGGCGTGCTACGTCTTTGTCGTTAATGCGCGCGACATAACCAATCACGTGGGTAAAGGTATCGCGATAAGGATAAAAACGCTTGAGGTAGGCTTCAATGGAGGCGCCGGGGAATTTGTGCTGGTTAATGCTAAAGCGCGCCACTTGTTCTTCGTTAAGACGGTTCACTAACACCACGGGTGTAAAGCGTCGTTGGCGCTTAACCTCAGTGAAAAAGCGTGTTTTCACTTCTGGATCGAGATCCAGCAAGGCAATCAATTGATCGACATTCTGATCTAAGTCGCTGGTTTGTTCCGGGGTGATTTCTAGGCTGTAAATGGGGCGGTTTTCTGCCAATAACACGCCGTTGCGATCGTAGATAAGACCACGGGTGGGCGGCACAGGCACCACTTTGATACGGTTATCATTGGATCGCGTTTTATAACTTTGGTGTTCGGTAATTTGCACATGGTAGAGATTAGCGATTAACACGCCCATCAAGACCATGACGCCAATAAAGGCAATGACGGCGCGGCGCCAGTATAACGAGGATTCGGCGCTGTGGTTGCGCATCTTTACCCGAGCGTTAGCCATGCTTATTCTCGGTGGTAGGGGTGGTTGTTATTCACGCTCCAAGCGCGATACAGACTTTCTGCCGCCACTACGCGTACCAAGGGATGAGGCAGGGTCAAGGTGGATAACGACCAAGATTGCTCGGCAGCGGCTTTACACGCCGGCGACAATCCTTCGGGTCCACCAATTAAAATCGCCACATCACGCCCGTCCATTTGCCAGCGATTAAGCTCGCCGGCTAATTGAGGCGTTGTCCAGGGTCGGCCAGGAATATCCAAGGTAACGATGCAAGCAGACTTAGATACGGCCGCCAGCATTTGCTCGCCTTCGCGCTGTAAAATACGCTCGATGTCGGCGTTTTTCCCGCGTTTACCGGCGCTGATTTCAATCAGCTCCAAGGGTAAATCCCGCGGGAAACGTCGTTGGTATTCCTGAAAACCGGTGGTGACCCAAGCAGGCATTTTGGTACCCACCGCCACCAGTTGTAGTTTCATTAGGCTGAGGCTCCGGCAGCAGGGCCGCCCCACAGTTTTTCGAGCTGATACAAATCACGGGTTTCGTCTTGCATCACGTGAATGATCACATCACCTAAGTCGACCAATACCCATTCGCCGGTGTCTTTGCCTTGCATGCTCAACACCGTAAGGTTGGCTTGCTTAGCGTCCACGACCAAACGGTCAGCAATGGCGTTAACGTGGCGGCTAGAGGTACCGGAGCACACTATCATGCAGTCGGTAATGGTGGATTTGCCAACCACATCCAACACTTGGATGTCTTGGGCTTTGCTATCGTCGAGCTTATCGACAATGAAATCGTACAGTTCTTGACCTTGCAAGGGGGCGCTCCTCAATAAAATATGACGGCGGATTATAACACGGGCAATTGATAGAGTCCCTTGTCGCGAATGTAGTTGAGCACGGCTTCTGGCAACAAATATTGCGGATTGTTCCCTTCTTTTACACAATTGCGAATTTGTGTCGAAGAAATATCCAATTGTGGACTATCAAATAGGTAGATACAGCCGCTTAGTTGGTGACTGAGCCGCTGCGGATCCGGGGTGGCGTGCGCCTGCACCAAAGCCTGAATATTGGCGTTAAAGTCTGGTTGCCAACCCGGCCTGTGGCTGACGACTAAATGCGCATAATCGAGTAGCTGTTGCCAGCCATGCCATTGATCTAACTGACATAAAGAGTCCATACCCATCAGGAAACACAGCGGTGTGTTGGGCAGCTCGGCCTTGAGCTCTTTAAGGGTGTCTAGCGTATAAGAAGGGCTGTCGCGGCTTAGCTCGCGCTCATCCACCACTAGCCCCGGCGTTTGGCTGGCGGCTAATTTAACCATGGCCAGTCTGTGCTCAGGCGAGCTATCGGGAGTAACCTTATGGGGCGGAATATAATTAGGAATTAAGCGCACTTCGCTTAAATTGAAACGTTCAAGTAGGGCAATAGCCGGTCGCAAGTGCCCAACATGAATCGGATCAAAGGTGCCACCCAATAAACCGATCGCCTTTTGTATCATGTGACTTCCTTCACGTAAGGGGGTAGGAGCGAGGAATAAACATTACAGATTAAAAATTTTCTTGCCACGGAAGAACACGGACGTAGAGCCAGTTCAGGAGAGACAAGTAAAAGCTGATTTATTGTCAGCTCTTCACCCTAAAGATCCTTTTTCCCTGTTAGCTTTATTTTTCTGTTGGTTCCGTGGCAAATATATGTATGGTTCTGCTTTTTCTCTTGGCTATGGTGTCACAACCATCATTTTCTCATCGAGAAAACCGATGCAGATGCTGTATAGCCAGCGCCAAGCTTCATCATCATCAAAACTGGCCACGGCCAGATCTGCGGCGGCCAGCATGGCTTGTAGCTGCTGCAGCTTAGGCAAAGGCAAGCGGTTAAGCGCGCTTTGCACTAGCCCTTGGCGGCTCGACCAAATATACAGCTGGGAGGCGAGTTGTGAAAACGACTGACCGGCGCTTAAACCTAATTGCATCTGGAGCAGTGGGTTTAATTCTCTGGCGAAGAGATGGCAGAGCATGCCGGCGTCTACACCATCACCGCGCAGCTGTAATAAAATACGTGTACCGCGTTTCACCTTGCCCTCCAGTAGTGGGTCAAACAGTTGAAACGGATTAAATTGATGATGGGGCTGCACTTGTGCTTGTAACAGCGCCAAGCTTAACGGCTGGGCTAAGTTTTGCAGCGCGAGTTTTTCTATTTCACCACTGAGCGCTAATACGTTGCCCTCAAAGGCAAACGCTAGCCAGCTCACACCTTCTGCATCCACTTGTAGGCCGTTTTGCATGAGGCGTTGGCTAACCCAGCGTTGTAAGTGCGTACCTTCTGGCGTAATGACGGGGATCACTGGGCCCGCATTACTGAGTGCGGTAAACCAAGCGCCTTTTTGCTGTTGCTGATTTAGCTTAGGGCCACTAATGAGCAGCAAAAGATCGGGATGGCATTGCGTAAGTAATTCGCGTAGCCGCTCTGAGGCGGTTTTATCGAGTTTTTCGGGCAGCTGCAGTTCAATAATTTGCCGTTGGCTAAACAGGCTGAAACTTTGGCTGGCGGCAAAAATCTCGTCCCAGTCTAATCCTGATTCGCCATCAAAGCGCAGTCGCTCGTCAAAGCCTTGGGCGCGTGCCGCTTGGCGCAACACATCAAGTGCTTCTTGCTTGAGTAACGGTTCATCACCATAAATAAAATAGCAGGGCGCTAGCCCTGCTTTAAGATGTTGTGCCAGTTTTTCTGGATACAGGCGCATTAGAAATTCAAACGGTTCAGCTGGCGGACAATTTGGTCGGCCGCTTCACTCTCCATTTGCTCACGCATTTGCTGTTGCTCGCGGCTGGAGGCCAGTGCTTGGGCGGACTTATCGAGGAAGCTGCGGTTAAAGGTGACATTAAACACTTGGCGCGACTCATCGGGCATGTCCAGCGTAAAGCGAGAGCCAAAACGGCTGGCGTATTCCAATGCGTCGGCGAAGCGATTTACCGAAGCAACCGTATTTGTTTGGCCTAAACCGGTAATGCTCAAGATAGGCGCACCTGAGCCCGGTGACACCAGCTCGACACCGGCTCTTTGTAGGCGTGCCGACACTAACCGATAAAACTGGCTCTTGTCATCGCCCACTAAGGCAATTTTTTGTAACTCTGGCGCTAAGTTTTCGCCACCCCGCAACTGAAAGCCGCAGCCGACCAGCAGTAGAGTAAGCAACACTAAGGCGCTGGCTTTAATCGATGTGAACATAAAAATTCCTTTTAACAAAGCGGTAAGCTTGAAGCCGTAAGCGACAAGTTAAACAAGTACCTAGCAAGGCCGGGTACTTGTTCTTCTGACGGCTGACGGCTTAGCTGGCAGCTGTTAATTAGCCACAATATTCAGCAGCTTACCGGGTACGTAGATCACTTTGCGCACGGTTTTGTCTGCTAAGTGGCGCGACACGTTTTCATCCGCTTGAGCAATGGCGCTTACCGCCGCTTGGTCGGCATCGGCGGCCACGGTAATTTTACCGCGTACCTTGCCGTTCACCTGCACAACCACCAGCTTTTCGTCTTCCACTAGCGCTTGAGCATCCACCCCAGGCCAAGGTGCGTGGTCGATATCTTGCTGACCCAGTGCCTGCCACAACTCGAAACAGGTGTGCGGGATAATTGGGTGCAACATGACGGTAATGGCGGTCAGTGCTTCTTGCAACAGCGCACGGTTTTGCGCATCTGCCGTGTCAATCTTAGTCAGCTTGTTCATCAATTCCATTACGGCTGCAATGGCGGTGTTAAAGGTCTGACGACGACCGATATCATCGCTCACTTTGGCTATGGTCTTGTGCACGTCACGGCGCAATGCTTTTTGTTCACCGCTTAAGCTTGCCACATCAAGTGCTGCTACTGAGCCTTGTGTTTGATGCTCAAACACCAGTTTCCATAAGCGTTTAATAAAGCGCTGTGCGCCTTCCACACCTGAGTCAGACCATTCCAGCGTCATGTCGGCAGGGGCGGCAAACATCATAAACAAACGCACGGTATCTGCGCCGTATTTGTCGATCATGGTTTGTGGGTCTATGCCGTTATTTTTAGACTTGGACATCTTAGTCATGCCGGTATGTACCAGCTCATGGCCGTCTTTATCCAGTGCCTTTTGAATGCGGCCTTTTTCATCACGCTCAAGATTCACATCTAACGGGCTCACCCAGTTACGGGCGCCTTTTTCATCCGTGTAGTAAAAAGCATCGGCTAATACCATGCCTTGGCACAGTAAGCGCTTGAAGGGTTCATCGGATTCTACAAGGCCGGTATCGCGCAACAATTTATGGAAGAAGCGGGCGTATAACAGATGCATACAAGCATGTTCGATACCGCCGATATACTGATCCACTGGCAGCCAATAGTTGGCCTTTTCTGGGTCCAGCATGCCGTCTTTATTATGTGGGCTGCAATAGCGCGCGTAATACCAAGAGGATTCCATAAAGGTGTCGAAGGTATCGGTTTCGCGCAGCGCCGGTTGACCATTATAGGTGGTTTTCGCCCACTCGGGATCCGCCTTGATTGGGCTTTGAATTCCGTCCATTACCACGTCTTCTGGCAGCACCACCGGCAAGTCAGCCTCTTGCACACCAACTACCGAACCGTCTACTAAGGTCAGCATCGGAATAGGCGCGCCCCAGTAGCGCTGGCGGCTTACGCCCCAGTCACGCAAGCGGTAATTCACGGTGCGTTGCCCAAGTTTTTTCTCGATTAAGGTATCGGCGATGGCATCGAAGGCTGCTTGAAAGTCTAGACCATCAAATTTGTCGGAGTTAAACAGTACGCCATGTTCGGTAAAGGCCTGTTCGCTAATATCAAGCGCACTGCCATCGGCGGGCTTGATCACCGGAATGATCTCTAAATCGTATTGTTTGGCAAATTCATAGTCGCGCTCGTCATGAGCCGGCACTGACATCACGGCACCTGAGCCATAATCCATTAACACGAAGTTGGCCACCCAAATCGGTACCCGCTTGCCGGTTAACGGATGCTCGGCATACAGGCCAGTGGCCATGCCTTTTTTGTCCATGGTGGCCATGTCGGCTTCGGCGACTTTGCTGTTGTGCTTACACTCGTCGATAAAGGCGGCCAAGGCAGGATTAGTCTCGGCAGCTTGGGTGGCCAGCGGATGACCGGCGGCAATCCCCACATAGGTCACGCCAAACAAGGTGTCAGGGCGGGTGGTGTACACATCGAACGACTGTGCTTGCTCGCTTGTTTGGTCAGCTACGGCGAAGGTTAAGGTCACGCCTTCGCTGCGGCCAATCCAGTTGCGCTGCATGGCTTTTACTTGCTCTGGCCATTCATCCAGATTATCCAGCTCGCTCAGCAGCTCGTCCGCATAGGCGGTGATCTTAATAAACCACTGGGGAATTTCTTTGCGCTCCACCGGCGTGTCACAACGCCAGCAGCAACCGTCGTTGACTTGCTCATTGGCCAGTACGGTTTCATCGTTTGGACACCAGTTAACGGACGAGGTCTTCTTATAGACCAAGCCTTTGTCGTATAACTTGGTGAAGAACCACTGCTCCCAGCGGTAATACTCTGGGTCGCAGGTGGCAAACTCACGGCTCCAGTCATAACCAAAGCCCAAGCGCTTGAGCTGGTTTTTCATGTAGTCGATGTTTTCGTAGGTCCAGGGCGCAGGTGCTGTCTTATTATTGATGGCCGCGTTCTCGGCAGGCAGGCCAAATGCATCCCAACCTATGGGTTGCATAACATTTTTACCTTGCAGGCGTTGATAGCGCGAGATAACGTCACCTATGGTGTAGTTACGTACATGCCCCATGTGCAGTCGGCCGGATGGATAAGGAAACATGGAAAGACAGTAGAACTTCTCTTTATCCGCTTGTTCGATGGCTTTAAAAGTCTGCTGATTTGCCCACAAATTTTGTACTTTAGGCTCAATGTTTTGGGGAATGTATTGCTCTTGCATGTGTGACATCCGGATCTGAGAAATGGGTGATAAACCACGGCTATATATCGACATAGAATACCCTAGGGGGGGAAAGGCAACAATAGCTGCCCCCTTAGCGCTTAGCATCTTAAGGGAGAAAGCACATGGATAATCAGGATCATAAGAAGAAAAAAGGCTATGACGAATTTGTAGCCGAGCTGAAAAAACGCTGGCAAGAAGATGATAGTAGCAGCATTAAGGAGCTGGTGGATAAGACCCGCGCCTATATGGAAGCGGCAAGCGACCTGACTAAAGACGAGCTGGCGCTGATTAGCGAATACGTGAAGCGCGACTTAGTGGAGTTAGAAGACAGCGGCGATGCATTCAGAGACAGCTTATATTATCGCGGTATCAAAGACACAGTTTGGGGTTGGTTGTCGGAGATCACAGATAAAAGCCAGCTGGAGTGGCATGAGCTGGCAACGGAATTAACCAATCACGGCGAATATCAAGCCGGCGACGTGGTGGGCCCCGGTCGATTCGATTGCACCTTGTGCGCCCACTCTCATGAAATTACCCACCCTGAAGTGCTTACCACCTGTTTGGAGTGCAATCACGATCGCTTTATCCGCAGGCCGTTAGCGGTTTAAAAAAGCGGTTAGCGGTAAGTGAACCGTTAAAAAAACGCCGCATCATCTGATGCGGCATTTTTGTTTTTGGGCTTACTGATAACTCAACGCTGACGGTTGACCGCTTTAACTTCTCGCTCTCATCCGCAAATTTTCTTGGGCGGCTAAACGTTGTTGGCGGCCGTGAAACTGGCGTCGACCTTGAGTGATGCCCACTAGCCCACTGATCAGTAACCAAGCCAGTAACGGCGTACTGCCATAGCGGGCATAAGGTGTGAGGCCGGTCATGCCGGTCACCTTAGCTTGCAATACGCCTGTTTCAAACTGTGGCAAGCTGGCGGTGATCTGACCCTTTTCATCAGTGACCAAGGTGACACCATTATTGGTGGAACGTATTAATGGCCGGCCTAATTCTAACGCACGCATGCGGGCAATTTGCTGATGCTGCCAAGGGCCCCAAGACTCACCAAACCAAGTATCGTTCGATAGGGTGAGCAAGTAGTCGGTGTCGGGCTTCATGTTAGCGCGCACTAAACGGGGAAAGGCGACTTCATAGCAAATGGCCACGCTGAGCTGCTGACCACCTGCGCTTAAGTCGGGCTGATCCGCTTTACCGCGAGCAAAAGACGACATCGGCAAATCAAAAAATGGTGCTAGGGGGCGTAACAAGTCACCAAAGGGTACAAACTCACCTATCGGTACTAAATGCTGCTTGTAGTAACGATTACTGTGGTTGAGTCCATAAGGAATACTGTTTTTGCCAAGCGTGATCACGGCATTATATATCTCACCCGAGGCTGACTCTGAGACTAGGCCTGTGATCAAGCTTTGCTTACGATCACGCATCAAGAGATCCACTTGCTCTAACCAAGGAGCAAGTTCTTGCTCAGTGCTGGGCAGTGCCGATTCTGGCCAAATTATTACGTCCGCATCCCGCTCAGGTAAGGTGAGGTTAATATAGCGCTGTAAACTTCTTTCTAATTGGCCCGGGCTCCACTTAATGGACTGTTCAATATTACCTTGTACCAGTGCAAAGCTGCTTTCTTTAGTGGGCGTGACCCACTGCACACTACCACTGCCATAGGCTAAGCCCCATAACATTATGGCGGTAAAACCAGGCCATAGGCTTACTTTTCGCTGTAACAACAACCAAATGCTGGCGGCAGTAAAAATAAGTAGCCAGCTGATACCTTGTACGCCGACCACAGGAGCCAAACTAGCTAGCGGGCCCTCGAGTTGACTGTAACCAAACCACAGCCAAGGAAAGCCGGTCATAACCCAGCCTCGTAACCAGTCGGCAGCAACCAGCAAGGTGGGCAACACCAACAAGGCTCGCCAGGTGCGTGAAGGCACTAAGCGCTGCGCCAGCCAAATAGCGGCGGCGGTATACAGGCTTAAATACGCGGCTAACAACCCCACCAAAATGGCTGCCACCCACAAGGGCAGGCCGCCAAAAATGGTCATGCTGTTATGGATCCACCATAAACCCACGGCATAAAATCCCATGGCCCAGATGAAGCCCTGCCGTGCTGCTAGCCCAGCGCTGAGGTTTTGGGTAGTGGCATATAGACCAAAGATGGACACCAAGATGAGTGGCCACATATCAAAGGGGCTAAAAGCAAACACACCTAAAGCCCCGCTCAGCAGGGCTCCAAGGCTAAGTAATAAGTGACGCACTTTTATAAGGTATCCGAGGTGGAGGAGTCCGGATTGCCGGGGAGCTTAACCTGTAATTGCAGCAAACGTCGACGATCCGCGTGGGCTACTTTAAAGACAAAGCCGTTAATTTCGATCTGTTCACCTTTAGCTGGCAAATGACCGAAGGCGTGCATCACTAGCCCACCCACTGTATCTGCCTCTTCATCACTAAAGTCGGTATTAAAAAATTCATTAAAATCTTCGATGTCGGTCAGGGCGGCTACCGCAAACACCCGCGATGTAATTTGGCGGATTTCAGCGGTTTCCTGCGCATCAAACTCGTCTTCGATGTCGCCGACGATCAACTCCAGAATGTCTTCTATGGTCACCAGACCCGAGACGCCACCAAATTCATCGACCACAATCGCCATGTGATAACGCTCTTGGCGAAATTCTTTGAGCAGTTTATCGAGACGTTTACTTTCGGGCACCACCACGGCGGGGCGCAGCACCTTATCTATGGTGAAGGTGTCGTCATTGATGCCATAGCCGTATTGCAGCAGATCCTTGGCCAGCAATATGCCCTCTATGTGGTCTTTATCTTCATTCACCACCGGGAAGCGTGAATGGGTAGACTCGATAATCATGGGCAAAAATGAGGAAACGGGCTGAGATTTCTCCACCGTCACCATTTGCGAACGCGGGATCATAATGTCGCGCACTCTGAGCTCGCTTACGGCGAGCACGCCTTCAATCATGTCTTTGGTGTCTTGATCAATAAGCTCTCGTTGACTGGCTTCCATGATCACTTCTACTAACTCTTCACGGTTCTTCGGTTCGCCCTGAAAAAGTTGGCCTAGCTTCTCTAGCCAGTTTTTCTTAACGGACGAACCGTATTCTGAGTTGGAATTGTCGTCGCTCATTGACTTAATTTAACCTTCATCATCTAAGTAGGGATTGGCAAAGCCAAGGGTAGCCAGAATGGCAATTTCTTTTGCTTCCATTATGTCGGCTTCATCATCTTCAATATGGTCAAAGCCCAGTAAATGCAAGCAGCCGTGTATTACCATGTGCGCCCAATGGGCGGTGAGCGGTTTAGCCTGCTCAAGGGCTTCCCGCTCCACCACTTGGCGACATATGACTAAGTCTCCCAATAAGGGCAGTACTATGCCGGGCGGGGCGTCAAAGGGAAAAGATAGCACATTGGTGGACTTATCCTTACCTCTATAGTCACGGTTAAGCTCTCGGCTCTCTGCTTCGTCCACTAAACGCACCGTTACTTCGGCTTCTTCGCGCTCGTCTGATAGCGCCGCATGCAGGGCGGCTTGTAACCACATCTCAAATTCAGCCTCGCTCGGCAAATTTGGAGCCTCATCACAGGCGACTTGTAAATCTAACCACAACTTCATGATGTTCCTTGTGCTCTAGTTCTGCTTGTCGTTGAGACAAGCTTGGTCATTTAGCGCTGCTTGCTGATTGTCGAAGGCTTCGTACGCGCGCACTATGCGCGCCACTACGGGGTGGCGCACTACATCTTCTGCATGGAAGAAGTTGAAAGACAGGCCTTCGACGCCATTCAGCACTTCGATGGCGTGGCGCAAGCCTGATTTAGTATGATGCGGCAAGTCGATTTGGGTAATGTCGCCGGTGACCACGGCGCGGGAGTTAAAGCCGATGCGAGTTAAGAACATCTTCATTTGCTCAAGCGTCGTGTTTTGGCTTTCGTCGAGAATGATAAAAGCGTCATTTAAGGTGCGACCGCGCATATAGGCCAAGGGCGCCACTTCAATCACGTTACGCTCGATAAGGCGTTCGACTTGTTCAAAGCCGAGCATTTCAAATAAGGCGTCATACAGAGGGCGCAAATAAGGATCGACTTTCTTACTTAAATCGCCGGGCAAGAAGCCCAGTTTCTCACCTGCTTCCACGGCCGGACGGGTTAATAAGATGCGGCGCACTTCTTGGCGCTCCAAGGCATCTACCGCCGCAGCGACGGCCAAATAGGTTTTACCGGTACCGGCCGGACCAATGCCAAAGGTAATATCATGACTTAAAATATGCGCCATATAATGCGCTTGATTCGGCGTGCGCGGTTTAATGAGGCCGCGCTTGGTCTTAATATTTACCGCCTTGCCGTACACATGCTCGATATCCGCTGTGTCATCTTGATCCAATATCCTGCCTTCTTGAATGGCCAAATGCACCAATTCTGGCGTGATATCAGGCACGGCTTGGCCGCGCAGCGGTTGGGTTTCCACATACAAATGCTTTAATAAGTCGGCGGCTATGTTCACCTGAGCCGGGATGCCGACTAGAGTGAAATGCTGATTAATATGATTAATTTTTATGCCTAAACGACGCTCAAGCTGCTTAATATTGTCATCGAGCGGACCACAGAGGCTGGCCAAGCGTGCGCCATCGGCGGGCGCTAATTCAAGTTCTAAGGTAGTCACGGCAGAGGTCAAATTAACTCCTGTTATTCAAAAAATCTATTAGCGGCATGCTGTAAGCGATCAGCTCAAGATAAACAACACAGTACAAACCTAGCAACAGGTTCAGCTCAAAGTAAGTGCCTGACTAAATCAGGCAGCCGTAGCTGCCTTGCTGGTTTGATAACATTCGAGACTGATAGCTTATCGCTTCAAGCTTTAATTTAAGGCGTAAACGTCGCCACACCTGTGGCATCGGGTACGCCATCGGGGCGACGTCCTAAGATGCTCTTCGGCGAGGTTTGTACGCGTAAGCCCATTTCATTTTCACCGCGAATAAACTGACCGCGCAAGCTATTGGGTCTGGCTTCGATGATTTCTACGTCGGCAAAGCCGCCAATCAAGGTATGGGCGCCTTCGAAATTCACTACGCGGTTATTCTCGGTACGGCCACGCAGCTCCATCGGATTCATCTTCGAGGGGCCTTCTACCAAGATGCGCTGGGTGGTACCCAGCATCTGGCGGCTGATCTGCTGCGCTTGATTGTTGATCTGCGTTTGCAGGCGCGCCAGACGGGCCTTTTTCTCATCCAAAGGCACATCATCGGGTAAATCGGCGGCCGGTGTGCCGGGGCGGGCACTAAAGATAAAGCTGTAGCTTAAGTCAAAACCCACGTCTTTAATCAGCTGCATGGTGCGCTCAAAGTCGTCTTCATCTTCACCGGGAAAACCGATGATAAAGTCGGAGCTCACTGTGATGTCTGGGCGCACCGCGCGCAGGCGGCGAATTTTGGACTTATACTCCAACGCCGTGTGTGCGCGTTTCATCAGCGTTAAGATACGATCCGAGCCACTTTGTACCGGCAGATGTAAAAAGCTCACCAATTCAGGCGTGTCTCTGTAGACCTCGATAATGTCGTCGGTAAACTCAATCGGGTGACTGGTGGTGTAGCGTACCCGGTCAATACCATCGACAGAGGCGACTAAGCGCAACAATTCAGCAAAACTACAAATGGAACCATCATGGGTTTCACCACGATAGCCGTTCACGTTTTGGCCTAATAAATTTACCTCGCGCACGCCTTGGTCGGCGAGCTGGGCGATTTCGTAAAGCACATCGTCCATGGGGCGGCTGACTTCTTCGCCGCGGGTGTAAGGCACCACACAAAACGAACAATACTTAGAACAGCCTTCCATGATGGACACGTAGGCGCTGGCGCCTTCGGCTCTAGGCTCTGGCAGATTGTCGAACTTTTCAATCTCGGGGAAGCTCACGTCTACCTGAGCGCCGTTACCTTCGAGCACCGCTTTGATCATGGCCGGTAGCCGATGCAGGGTTTGCGGACCAAATACTAAATCCACGTAATGGGCGCGAGCACGAATGGCCTCACCTTCTTGAGAGGCCACGCAGCCGCCGACGCCTATTACTAGCTTAGGATTGATCATTTTTAGCGGGCGCCAACGGCCTAACTGATGAAACACCTTTTCTTGCGCTTTCTCTCGAATAGAGCAGGTGTTTAGCAGCAACACATCCGCTTCTGTCGGATCGTCGGTGAGCTCATAGCCGTGGGCGGCGTCCAGCAGATCTGCCATCTTAGATGAATCGTATTCGTTCATCTGACAGCCCCAAGTTTTAATGTGAAGTTTTTTGCTCATGGCACTCTTGAGATAACGGCCGTTTAAAGTACGGCAAGGGACATGGGATCAGGGCGCAAATACTACTACTTTATGGCGCGAGTGACCAGATAATATCCAATAAGCAGCTTGATCCTTGAGTGGGATGCAGGTCTCAGATAAGCACCGAAACTTTGGGCTTTCTGCGGTAGAATGGGCTAAACATCACGAGGTGAGCAGCCATGGATATGCAAACGATGGATATGCAACAGATGGATATGCAACAGCAACAGTGTGACATTGCCATTATTGGCGGCGGTATGGTGGGCGCCTTAGCCGCAGCGTTATTGGCGCCGACGGGCTTAACTATCCGAGTGGTAGAAGCCAAACGGCCCACGGAGTTTAGCCCCGAACAACCTCGCGATTTACGGGTGTCTGCCATTAGCGCGACCTCGGTTGCCTTATTAGAGCAAGCGGGCGCTTGGGATACTATTCAAGGTATGCGTGCTTGGCCTTATCAGCGCTTAGAAGCCTATGAATGGCAAGGTTTTCATACCGAGTTTTCCGCCGCCAGTGCGGGCTGTGAATATCTGGGTTACATGGTTGAAAACCGTCTTATTCAGCTGGGGTTGTGGCAAGTATTAGCGCAATACCCAAACGTCATTCTCGACTGCCCCAATGGGTTGGAAGCGCTGCGCCAAACCGAGGAGGGGACTTTACTGACCTTAACTCACGGCCAGCCACTTAATACTCGCTTAGTACTGGCCTGTGACGGTGCCGAGTCCTTTACGCGTCAATTAGCCGGTATTGGCATCAGTGCCTGGGATTATGGCCAACAATGCATGCTGATCAGCATAGCCGCCGATCAGTTAGAGTCAGATCTGACCTGGCAGCAATTTACACCTCATGGGCCACGTGCCTTCTTGCCCTTAGGCAAGGATGAGGGGTGCTTGGTCTGGTATGACCAAAAAGAGCGGATTCAGACATTAGCAAAGTTAGACAATGAAGCACTGGCCGAACAAGTGGCCATGCATTTCCCGGCGCGCATGGGCAATTTTAACGTGTTAAGCAAAGGCAGTTTTGCGCTACGCCGCCGCCACGCCAACCAATATGTCAAAGGACGGGTGGTGTTGCTGGGCGATGCTGCACACACCATAAATCCATTGGCAGGGCAGGGCGTGAATCTTGGCTTTAAAGACGTGTCTGCCATTGTTGATTTGGTGAACCAAGGTGTTGCGGCGCAGTTGGATATTGGCTCAGTCGCGCGCTTAGCTCGTTATCAGCGCCGTCGTCGGCCCGATAATCTGTTAATGCAAGCCACCATGGATGTCTGCTATCACGCCTTTAGTAATGATATTTTGCCGCTGAAAATATTGCGTAACTTAAGTCTCATGGCTGCGCAACACAGTGGGCCGTTAAAGACCCGCGTGATGAAGTATGCGATGGGGCTTTAACGGCCGCGAGAAGCATGAAGCTAAAGGCGAGAAGATAAACATAAACCCGAGTCGGAAGGCTCGGGTTTTTTGTTTGGAAGATTTTATAAAACCTAAACGCCATTAAGCAAAAAGCCGACTCAAGAGTCGGCTTTGTGCTTAATGGCTGGGGTACCAGGATTCGAACCTGGGGATGGCGAGATCAAAACCCGCTGCCTTACCGCTTGGCGATACCCCAATTTTATTGCTTAACTTTTATTGCTATTTTTACTGCTTAAATTTTACAAATTAACATTTATTACTAAACATTAATTTTTACTACCCGAGATAAATAAAGCCAGTTCAGCTCAATTTCATCTTAAATATGGTGCGGAAGGCGAGACTTGAACTCGCACACCTTGCGGCGCTAGAACCTAAATCTAGTGCGTCTACCAATTTCGCCACTCCCGCTAAAAAGTGGTGGCTATGGCGGGATTCGAACCTGCGACCCCATCATTATGAGTGATGTGCTCTAACCAACTGAGCTACATAGCCACTTCTGTAAACCGAAAGTAATATGCCTATTTTTCTTATCGAAATCAAGACTAAATTTTCTTTCGACCTACGGTGCAAATATTTATCTTTTCTACAACAACGCTGTAAATAAGATGGCTGGGGTACCAGGATTCGAACCTGGGGATGGCGAGATCAAAACCCGCTGCCTTACCGCTTGGCGATACCCCAACAAATATGGTTGATATTTATAGCATAAACTCAGCCATTTACAAATTTTATATTTGTTACAAAAACTTCTTTGTCACAAATATGGCTGGGGTACCAGGATTCGAACCTGGGGATGGCGAGATCAAAACCCGCTGCCTTACCGCTTGGCGATACCCCAACAAAAATGGTGGCTATAGCGGGATTCGAACCTGCGACCCCATCATTATGAGTGATGTGCTCTAACCAACTGAGCTACATAGCCACTACTATTCTCGATTTAATCAACCTAATTACTTGTGTGTATCTCGTCGGGAACGGGGCGCATTATGCGTACCCCGACAGGGATCGTCAACCGCTTTTTCGGTTAAAAACCCCTTGTTGAGACCGTTTGCCGATAAAGTAAACGCTTCGGCTGAGTAATGAGCAAAATTAGCATTGTAGCCAAGGTTGTCCTTAATACTGTCACCTTGATGAAGGACAACATCTAACCCAAACCTACGGGCAATAAAAAAGCCCGACCAGCGGGCTTTTTAACAAGTGAACGCGGAGTTTACCGTAAGTGTTTTACGCCTCACTCCTCATATTTCACTCTTAATGAGAACATTAGACGTTAAACAAGAAGTTCAGTACGTCGCCGTCTTTTACTATGTAGTCTTTACCTTCGGCGCGTTGCTTACCGGCTTCTTTGGCGCCTTGTTCGCCTTTAAAGGCGATAAAGTCGTCAAAGGCGATGGTTTGGGCGCGGATAAAGCCTTTTTCGAAGTCGGTGTGAATTTTACCTGCGGCTTGCGGCGCGGTAGAACCGACAGGAATGGTCCACGCACGCACTTCTTTTACGCCAGCGGTGAAGTAGGTTTGAAGATTCAACAGCTCATAACCGGCGCGGATCACGCGGTTCAAACCTGGCTCTTCAATGCCTAAATCTGCCATAAACTCGGCGGCATCATCGGCGTCCAGCTCAGAAATTTCAGACTCCATAGCAGCACACACAGGTACTACGATGGCGTTTTCGGCGGCGGCGATTTCACGCACCTGATCCAGATACGGATTATCTTCAAAGCCATCATCGCTGACGTTGGCGATATACATAGTCGGCTTAATGGTTAAGAAGTTCAGGTAGTCGATGGCGGATTTTTCTTCTTTGGTCAGCGTTATGCTGCGCAATACTTGGCCGTCTTCTAATGCGGGCAGCAGCTTTTCCAGTACTGTGACTTCAAACTTGGCGTCTTTATCGCCGCCTTTGGCTTTCTTGGCATTACGATAAATGGCGCGCTCACAGGTATCAAGATCCGCCAGTGAAAGCTCAATATTGATGATTTCTATGTCGTCTTTTGGCGAAACCTTGCCGGCCACGTGGATGATGTTGTCGTCGGCAAAGCAACGCACCACATGACCCACGGCGTCGGTTTCACGAATGTTGGCCAAAAATTTATTGCCTAAGCCTTCGCCTTTAGAGGCGCCGGCTACTAGGCCTGCAATGTCCACAAACTCCATGGAAGTGGTCAAGATACGCTGTGGCTTAACGATCTCTGCTAAGGCGTCCAAGCGCTTATCTGGCACCGGCACCACGCCAGTGTTGGGCTCGATAGTACAAAACGGAAAGTTAGCCGCTTCTATGCCGGCCTTGGTCAGTGCGTTAAACAGGGTGGATTTACCGACGTTAGGTAAGCCCACAATTGCGCATTTAAAACCCATGATATGTGTCCTGAAAGTGGTGTCTAAAAAGATAACTGTAAAAATAGTTAAGAATGATGTGGATAAAAATTACTGTGTGGCATCGGCATTAAAAGCATGCAGACGATTCATCGCCTTATTGATGCCATCTTTAAATAAAATATCGGTGCAACGCGCCGCTTCATCCACCGCCGCTTCCAGCAGGCTGTGCTCGGCGGCAGGCGCCTTGGTTAACACAAAACCGGCCACTTGGGTTTTATGACCCGGATGACCGATGCCAATGCGTAACCGATAAAAATCTTTGTTGTTGCCCAAGCAGCTGATGGCGTCGCGCAGGCCATTGTGGCCGCCGTGGCCGCCGCCTTTTTTAAAGCGCACCGTGCCTGGGCTTAAGTCCAATTCGTCGTGAGCGATTAAAATCGACTCAGGTGCAATTTGGTAAAAGTTGGCCATGGCACCCACGGCTTTGCCTGACAAGTTCATAAAGGTAGCGGGCACTAATAAGCGCACATCGTGCCCTGCAATACGAACGCGTGCTGTCCACCCAAAGAATTTGGCTTCTTCTTTGAGAGTGACGCCGTGCATGCGCGCTAGCTCAGCCACATACCAAGCACCAGCGTTATGGCGGGTTTGTGCGTATTCTGGACCCGGATTACCGAGCCCAACAATCAGTTCGATAGGGTTCATATACATACTTGGCCGTTAAAAATATCGCCATATTCTAATTAAGAGCGGCAATAATGGCCACCTTACTGGCAGCAAAGCGGCATAATAGCGCGAAAACAGCGGGGCGGCTGTAAAGAACAGCGTAAAACATTGCGCGCAGGCTTAGGCTTTATGTGAAAAGTCGGCCATACGAAGTGCGCTGTGTGCGTTAAGTAAAGCCAAAGGCGGTGTTTGTTTTTAAGCTGAATGCTTAGCGCTGACGGCTTAAGGCTGTCCGTAGGGCAAATATTAATGAAGGAAGATGAATGTTTGAGTTATTAGGCTGGGCGTTAATGGCGGGGATCGTAAATGCGCTAGCAGGAGGCGGTTTGTTTTTTACCTTGCCGGCATTATTAGCGTTAGGCATTCCCAGCACCTCGGCCGTGGCCACCGCTAGCGTGGCCTCTTGGCCGGGCTATGTCAGTGCTTTTTGGAGCATACGTCGCCAATTAAAAAATGGGCCGTTAGCGGCGTTGACGCTGATTGGCCTGCTAGGTGGGTCTTTGGGTGCCTTGGCGCTGGTACAGTTTGATGCCAGCAGCTTTAACTATCTGGTGCCTTGGCTCTTGCTGGTGGTCAGCCTCTTGTATGCTCGGCAGTTATTAAGCAAGGCGGGCTTTGAAGGGCCCTTGGTGCTGCGCAAAGCCGGTTGGCCCTTGCTGTTCAGTGGCAGCTTTTATGGTGGTTTCTTCGGTGGCGGTTTAGGGGTCTTGTTTATGTCGTTGACCGGTCAGTTGCGCATGGGCACTAATCTTCAGCAGCACGCCATTAAGCTGTATCTATCTATGCTCGCCAGTGGTGCCACCATAGTGGTCTATTCGCTCTCTGGGCTGGTGTACTGGGAGGGCGGATTGATATTGGCGATGGGCTATTTGATTGGCGGCCAGCTTGGCGCCAAGGTATTGAAGTGGGTTCGGCCTAAATTGCTGGCGTGGAGCATAGTTCTCTTCGGCATGGGTTTGAGTGGTTATTATTTTTTCAGATTCTATATGTAGTTGCTCGCGCACCAAACACAGTGCCGAATAAATTGGCAGACGACGACAAGCAAAGAACGACAGGCATACTAAGACAGGCACACAAAATAAAACCCCGAGCCTTTACAGGTTCGGGGTTTTTATATTGCTGGGCGCTAGGTGCTCACCTCACATGTTTGAGAATTAATGCTCAAACATGGCAGAGATGGACTCTTCGTTGCTGATGCGACGAATCGCTTCGGCAAGCATAGGTGACAGTGACAACTGCTTCACCTTGCTCAGCGACTTCATTTCGGCACTCAAGGGCACAGAGTCAGTGATGATCACTTCATCAATCACAGAGTCTTTGATGTTCTGGTAGGCATTGCCTGAGAACACGGCGTGAGTGGCATAGGCGAACACGCGCTTGGCGCCACGTGCTTTTAGTGCTTCTGCGGCTTTGCACAAGGTGCCACCGGTGTCGATCATGTCATCAACAATCACACAATCACGGCCTTCAACGTCGCCGATCAGGTTCATCACCTCAGAGACGTTGGCGCGCGGACGACGCTTGTCGATAATGGCAATTTCGGTTTCATCCAACAGTTTAGCCACGGCGCGGGCGCGCACGACACCACCAATATCGGGAGAAACTACCACTGCATTTTGCAGGTTCTTAGATAACATGTCTTCTAACAGCACAGGTGTGCCAAACACGTTGTCTACCGGCACATCGAAGAAACCTTGGATTTGCTCGGCATGCAGATCAACGGTCAATACGCGATCAACACCCACGCTAGACAAGAAGTCGGCTACTACTTTAGCGGTGATAGGCACCCGAGAAGAACGTACGCGACGGTCTTGGCGAGCATAACCAAAGTAGGGGATAACGGCGGTAATACGACCGGCAGATGCGCGACGCAGCGCATCTATCATCACAATCAATTCCATCAAGTTATCGTTGGTCGGTGCACAGGTCGACTGGATGATAAACACATCGCCGCCCCGTACATTTTCGTTGATTTGCACACTGATCTCACCGTCGCTAAAACGGCCAACATCGGCGGCACTCAGTTTAATGAACAAACGATCAGCGATACGTTGGGCAAGTTCCGGCGTAGCATTACCAGCAAACAGCTTCATGTCGGGCACGGTTGAAAACCTCGGGGTTGTTTCATGGGTGGCGAACTGGACGGGGCCGTGAACCCGTGATCACGAAAAACTTCTTCGCTATCCAGCCCGTTTTAGAATTCATGTCGTATAAAAGTGCATCTTACAGGATGTTGAGTCGGATAACTCAAACGGCGAGATGGCGTTAGCCTTACCACCTGTCGATCACACCTAACAGCCAATTAACTCTTGGGAGAAGAGCGAAAATGGGCCCATCCCCATTTCCTGATATTGCTGTCGAGTTTGCCGTATTGATGACTTCAGCTGAAGTCAGTGTCGCTAAGGCCTTACTTATTAAAGGCTTCAGTATAAATACTGAAACACACTTTTAAAGCCGCGCTATGGCACTGATTAAAGGTGATTGATTGCAACCTTTGGCTACAAACCCCGACATTCCCTGTGGAGCCTTGGCCAGCACATCTTCAGCCGCTTGTTGGCTGTCGAAACTGGCGAAGATACAGGCACCCGTGCCCGTCATTCTTGACGGCGCATATTCTACCAACCAGCTAAGGAGCTTGGCAACCTCGGGGTGACGCTTTTTAACCAGTGGCTCGCAATCGTTACGCCATGGCGTGGTAAGCCATTGACTCAAGCTCAGCGCTGGGCTGTCGCGTTTTAGGGCTGGGTCTTGAAAAATGTCGGCGGTAGAAATAGACACATTTGGGTGCAATATCAGGTACCAAGGCTCGGGAGGGGCGGCGGGCGTTAACTGCTCTCCCACTCCCTCGGCAAAGGCGGCGTGGCCCTGTATAAATACCGGCACATCGGCGCCTAAACGCAAGCCCAGATTCGCCAGTTCAGTCCTGCTCAAACCCAGTTGCCATAAATGATTGAGTGCCAGCAGCGTGGTAGCCGCATCGCTGGAGCCGCCACCGAGTCCGCCACCCATGGGCAAGCGCTTGGTCAGCTGTATGTGTGCGCCTTGAGTACAGCCGGTGTGCGCTTGCAGCAGGCGCGCCGCCTTGATAATCAAGTTTTGCTCAGTTGCCACCTCGGGCAAATCCGCATTCAGCACTAACTCGTTTTTAGGCGCCAAGGCGAAGCCAAGCGTATCCCCGTAATCCACAAACTGAAACAGGGTTTGTAGATTGTGATAGCCGTCATCTCGGCGACCGGTAATGGATAAAAATAAATTTAATTTAGCTGGCGCCGGTAGCAATAGCATTTTCAGCTCACTCATTAAGGTAGATATAAAACATCAGGGTAATTTTTACGACGCAGCCTTGCAGCCTTCCGGTTGCACGTCACGCACTCGCTTTGGCCGTTTCTTTATACTTAATACTTAGGGCTTAACGCTGACGGTTTACCGCTCTCGTAGGGGTACTATTTCAGTTCCCATTGGCTAATGGCTAGGCGCAGCTGAGTGTCCTTGTGCGTGAGATTGAGACGACTCGGTAGCCAAAGGCCATTAATTTGCGTGTAGCCTAAGTATTCCAGCTGCCAACCGTGGGCGCTGATAGTTTTGGGGCGGTCGTACTCATCATAGGTGACCTTGTCGCCCTCACCGGGCAGGCCTTTGATCCAGTAAGATAATTGCTCAACCGGTAAATCCCAGCCCGTTAATTCTTGTACCAGCTCCCGAGCATTGGTCGCTTGATGCAACTCGCCTTTACTGTCTGTTAGCTGCACATTGAGGCCGTTGCGGCTTAAATCAAACACCCGCTTGCCGACCACGTTGGTTAGGTTCATGCGGTAATCAAGACTATTTTGCCGCCAAAACAAACTCAAACTGCCACGTTCGTCGGGCGTAATGATGCCGAGCTTGGCGGTGAGCTGCCAATTTTGCAGCTGGGTTAAGGTTTTTTGTTGTGCCTGCCAAGAGCCTGCGGGCGCCTGTTCAGCCTTATAAGCACAGCCTGACAGCCATAATAGGGCCAATATTATCAGTAGATTACGCACGTTTAATCCTTAGCAAAAAGTGTGTGGCCAGTATAAGGGCAAGCGTCTCGCCTTTTAAAGCCTTACTGTTTCTCGTACAATACTCGGCTATCTGAAAGATGTAACGAGCCGCGTACAACCCTCATGAGCCTGCTGGTACTGGGAATTAATCATAAGACAGCATCCGTCGCACTGCGCGAGCGGGTCGCATTTGGTCCTGAAGTTGCCCCTAGAGCGCTGCAGGAGTTTATGCGCACCCCAGGCGTGGGCGAGGCGGTGATCCTGTCTACGTGTAATCGTACGGAACTCTATTGTAGTTTAGAACCGGAGGGCGATAGCCATCTGGTGCGTATGTGGTTACAAGATTTTCATCAATTAGATGAAGCCGAACTCAACACTTGCCTGTATCAATATCACGGTGAAGAGGCGGTGCGACACTTAATGCGGGTGGCGTGTGGCCTCGACTCTTTAGTACTGGGCGAGCCGCAAATTTTGGGACAGATGAAACTGGCCTATAACCAGTCGCAAAAAGTGGGCAGCCTTAAAGGCACACTGGACCGCATGTTCCAAAAAACCTTCTCCGTGGCCAAACGAGTACGCACCGAAACCGAAATTGGCGCCAGTGCCGTGTCGGTGGCCTTTGCCGCCGTGAGCTTGGCCAAGCGCATCTTCTCGGATTTAAGCCACACCAAAGTATTATTGGTCGGTGCCGGTGAAACCATTGAGCTGGTCGCGCGCCATTTAAAAGAGCAGTCGGTCAGCCAGATGATGGTCGCCAATCGCACGCTGGAGCGGGCGCAAACCTTGGCAGGCGAGTTTAATGCTCAGGTGATAACGCTGGAGCAAATTCCCGAATACCTGCCCAAGGCCGATATCGTGATCAGCTCTACCGCCAGCCCCTTGCCAATTATCGGTAAAGGTTTAGTGGAGCGGGCTTTGAAGGCGCGCCGCCAGCAGCCGATTTTGTTTGTCGACATCGCCGTGCCGCGCGATATAGAGCCGGAAGTCGATGGGCTGAACGACGCGTATTTATATACGGTAGACGATCTGCAAGGCATAATTGAGCAGAATATGGCCACTCGGCAAGAAGCGGCGGGCCAAGCGGAAATTATCATAGAGGAAGAGCGTGACCACTTTATGGCTTGGTATAGATCCCTTGAGTCGGTGAAGCTTATTCAAGACTATCGTACCCACGCCGAGCAACTGCAGAGCCAAGAATTAGTCTTGGCTCTGCAGGCCTTGGCGCAAGGTAAAGACAGCCAACAAGTGGTAGAGCGCTTGGCTCGTCGTCTGACCAATAAATTGATCCACACGCCGACTCGGGCGTTAAACCAAGCCGGTAAAGACGGCAATCAAGATTTGCTGACCGTGCTTGCCCATAATTTGAAGCTCGGGCAGCATTAATATTTGGGCACACTAATCTTCGGCCGTATTAATTTTAGGCCAACACTAACTTTGGCTCACACTCATAGCCACTCGGCGAGATCTGATGAATAAATCCCTATTAAGAAAGCTGGAAGGCCTGCAAGAGCGTCATGAAGAGATTCAAGCGCTGCTTAGCGAAGCGTCAGTGATCAACAATCAAGAGCAATATCGCGCCCTCACTAAAGAATATTCCCAGCTCGAAGACATAGTGGGCTGCTATGTGCGCTACTGTCAGGCCGAAGCCGACTTGGCTGCCGGCGAAGAAATGCTGGCAGAAGATGACGCCGAAATGCAGGCTATGGCGGCAGAAGAAATTGAAGTCGCCAAGGAAACCTTAGAGACGCTCAGCCATGAGCTGCAGATCTTGCTGCTGCCTAAAGATCCGAACGACGACAACAACTGTTTCTTAGAGCTGCGTGCCGGTGCGGGTGGTGATGAAGCGGCGATTTTTGCCGGCGACTTGTATCGTATGTATACCAAATACGCGGAACAACAGCGTTGGCAGATTGAGGTGGTGAGCGTGCACGAAGGTGAGCACGGCGGCTTTAAAGAGCTGATTGCGCATATTACTGGCACAGGTGTGTACGGCAAGCTCAAGTTCGAGTCTGGCGGTCACCGCGTGCAGCGCGTGCCAGAGACCGAATCTCAAGGCCGCGTGCACACTTCGGCCTGTACCGTGGCCATCATGGCGGAAATTCCCGAAGCCGAAGCCATCACCATTAATCCGTCAGAAATTCGCGTCGATACTTTCCGCGCCTCCGGTGCCGGTGGTCAGCACGTCAATAAAACTGACTCTGCCATTCGTATCACTCACTTGCCAACGGGCTTGGTGGTGGAATGTCAGGACGGCCGTTCCCAGCATAAAAACCGGGCACAAGCGATGAAGGTGTTGATCTCACGCTTAGCGCAGCGAGAAGAAGATATTCGTCACGCCGCCGAGCAAGATGTGCGCCGTAACCTGCTAAGTACCGGCGATCGCTCAGATCGTATTCGTACCTATAACTACCCGCAAGGTCGCGTCTCCGATCACCGCATCAACCTTACCCTTTATCGCTTACACGAAGTGTTGGAAGGAAATTTGGAGATGCTGACGCAGCCGATTTTGCAAGAACACCAAGCCGATATGTTAGCGGCCTTGGCGGATTATTAATGACCTTAGTGTATTGCTTATGATGTGGGCAGGGTATTCATGACCCTCAGAGAGTGGCGTGTATGGTTGCGTGAGCAGCTTAAAGCTGGCGAATCGCCGGAGATAGATACGGATGTGTTGCTCTGCCATATATTGGCGAAACCGCGCAGTTTTATCCTCGCTTGGCCGGAATATGAATTGAGTGAGGCAGAACAAGCTGGCTTGCGAATGCTCACAAAACGCCGCCAAGCGGGTGAACCCATCGCTCATTTAACCGGTGAGCGAGAGTTTTGGTCGCTCAATCTTAAGGTGTCGCCCGACACCTTGATCCCACGCCCCGACACCGAAATTATCATCGAAGCGGCCTTGGCGCGCTTGCCAGATGCTCCCGCCACGTTGGCGGATTTGGGTACCGGCACGGGTGCCATTGCATTAGCGCTAAAAAGTGAACGCCCGCAAGATACGATTTATGCAGTTGAATTTAATGCCAATGCGGCGGTACTGGCGCGGCTTAACAGCGAGCGCTTGGGTTTGGCGATAGATGTTCGACAAGGCAGCTGGTTTGAACCGCTGGCGGGACTTAAATTCGACATGCTGTTGTCTAATCCACCTTATATCGATGGTGCAGACCCGCATTTGCAAGAAGGCGACGTACGCTTTGAACCCGCGTCTGCTTTGGTCGCTGAAGAAGCCGGCATGGCCGACTTGCGGCACTTGATCCGCCAAGCACCAGACTATTTAAATGATAATGGTTGGCTGTTGCTGGAGCACGGTTGGCAACAAGCGGCTTTGGTGCGCGATTATTTTACCGAACAGGGGTTTAAGGCCGTAGCAACGCTGTGCGATTATGGTGAGAACGAGCGTATTACCTTGGCTCAATGGCCTGGGAGGCTGCATGTCTAATAGTAATGAATTTGCTAAAAATATCTTGCTGGAAATCGACGATCTTGAAACTGATGAGCTGAAGACCGATGAGCTTAAAACCGAGCAGTTTGACGTCGCGCTATCGGAAGCGGGTGAGCTCGAAACAGCACCGGTTGAAGAAGACGTGTTTGAAGTAAATCTGCCAAATTCCTGCATGCTTAAAACCACCATTAGCGACACTTGGCAGTTGGATGACTTACCCACTCTGATGATGCTGGCGATGGATGTGGTGGAAAGTCTATTTGGCATTGAGGCGCGAGAGCGGGGTGAAGTTGAGCTGTTTGATTTAGAAAGAGAGCTGGCGGATCAGCTCGACCAAGGCTTCGGTGATACCCGCCCGATAACAGGAAAAGCGCTGCTGGCGGCCTTGTACGGTCCGTTAGGTTTTGTGGGTGACTGGGAACGCTTTTTTGCTGTCGATAACTGCTTGATGGATCGGGTGCTGAGCCGTCGCCGAGGTATTCCGGTGAGCATGGCAGTACTGGTGCTGTATTTATGTGAACGTTTTGGTATTCGTGCCGAGGGCATTAGCTTTCCGGGCCACTTCTTAGTGCGGGTCTTTCATGAGCCTGATGCTGATATCGAAACAGATACAGAAAGCGACGCTGAGATTTCGCTAGATAGTACCGACAGCTGCGACATCATAGATCCTTTTACCGGCAAGGTATTAAGTCATCACCAGATAGAGCAATTGCTGCGCGGCGCGCGGGGTAACTTGGCAAAGCTTACGCCACAACATTTAGTGGCAGCGGAGCCGTTAGAGGTGATTATGCGGCTGTTAAACGTAACTAAGGCGTCCTTTATTCATCATCAGCATTTTACCCATGCGCTGATGTGTAGCCAGTTGCTGTTAACGCTAAAACCGGATTGCCCGCTAGAGCGGCGTGACCGCGGATTTTTGTATGAGCAGCTTGAATGTCATCAATTAGCCGTGGATGACTTTGAATATTTTATTGAACAGTGCCCAGAAGATCCGTTGGCCGATGTGCTTAAAATACAAGCGCTAGCGTTGGATTTACTGCCGTCTGTGCTGCACTAATGTCTTTGCACAACACCTCTTCTTTAGGAATTGCGATGAAAACTGTTTATATCAATCAAATCCCCGTTGCTAACGATAAACCTTTTGTGTTGTTTGGCGGCATTAACGTGCTTGAGTCCCGCGATCTTGCACTGCGCTCGGCGGAGCACTTTGTTAAGGTGACCGAAAAGCTTGGTATTCCTTACGTATTTAAAGCCAGCTGGGACAAAGCTAATCGCTCCTCCATTCACTCCTATCGAGGCCCCGGCCTTGAAGAGGGCATGAAGTTGCTGCAAGAAGTGAAAGATACTTTTAAGGTGGCCATCATCACCGACTTGCACGAGCCTCATCAGGCGGCACCCGTGGCCGAAGTGGCCGATGTTATTCAGCTGCCGGCGTTCTTGGCGCGTCAAACCGACTTAGTAGAAGCCATGGCTAAGACGGGGCGGGTGATCAACATTAAGAAGCCGCAGTTTTTAAGCCCAGGACAAATGAAAAACATCGTCGATAAATTTATCGAATGCGGTAACGATCAACTCATGCTCTGCGAGCGTGGTGCCAACTTCGGTTATGACAATCTGGTGGTCGACATGCTGGGCTTTGGCGTGATGAAAAAAGCCACTGCGGGTGCGCCTAT
Source organism: Candidatus Oceanisphaera merdipullorum (assembly GCA_018883865.1). GTDB lineage: Bacteria > Pseudomonadota > Gammaproteobacteria > Enterobacterales > Aeromonadaceae > Oceanimonas > Oceanimonas merdipullorum. Next base: position 4,865 of record JAHLFI010000038.1, on the reverse strand, counting down.
TATTTTTGATGTCACTCATGCGCTGCAATGCCGCGACCCATTAGGTGAAGCCTCAGGCGGCCGCCGCGAGCAAATCGTTGATTTGGCTCGTGCAGGACTGGCCACCGGTCTGGCTGGCTTGTTCTTAGAGGCGCACCCAGATCCGGCGAACGCTAAATGCGACGGCCCCAGCGCCTTGCCATTAGCCAAGCTAGAACCGTTTTTAGCGCAATTGAAAGCGCTCGACGATCTGATTAAGAGCTTTGCGCCGCTGGATACGGCTAACTAAATAGCACCAAGGCACCTCGCTAAAAATAAACCCCGAGTCTGTAGGCTCGGGGTTTTGTTTTTTGCGGCTAAATGGGCGGGTTAAGATTTTCGGTTAGTGAGTTTTACTTTTAGTTTGTGGACCTGCGCGGCACTCTTGTTATACAGCGCATCACTGAACTGATCTTTGTTCGCCACTAAATCAATGGGCGCGAAGTCATCGACGTTAATGGTGCGCAGCCGACTGACTTCGGCGCGAGCTAAAAGCTCAGCTTCCTCTTGGGTGATGATCTCAGCACTCAGCGCTTCGGCACCTAAGAGGCCTAAGCCGGTGAAAGGGCGACGACCTAGCACATCAACAATCTTGTTAAAAATAGGCTCCGCTTGCTGAACATCAATAAAGGCCTGCTCTAACATACCCAGCGGATTGCCTTCTTCTACGGTTAAGTACAAGCCCTGAGCCAGCGCATTGCGCGCCGGGCCAGATGTTTGCAGCGCACGGGCCACTTTATGATCTAAACGGTCCGAAGGCGGCATTAAAGGTGCGCCCCAGGGCATAATGATCATCTTTAATAGCGTGCCGATAACCGGTGAGGGGAAGTTATCAAGCAGTTCGACTAAGGCAGTTTGTGCCTGATATAAGCCGTCTTGGCAGGCCCAGTGCACCAGTGGCAGCAATGCCTTGGGGCGTCCCTCATCGTTAAAACGCTTTAGGGTCGCGGACACTAAATACAGCTGGCTGAGCACGTCGCCTAAGCGCGCCGATAAGCGCTCTTTGCGTTTTAGCTCGCCGCCTAATGTGGCCATGGCCACATCTGATAAGAAGCTTAAGTTGGCACTTAAGCGATTCATTTGGCGATAGTAGGGTGCGGTGGAATCGCTTACCGGTGTAGAGCTAAAGCGTGCATTGGTTAAGCCTAACCAGAAGCTGCGCACCTTGTTGCTGATGGCAAAGCCGATGTGGCTAAACACGGCTGCATCAAACTGGGCCAACGCCTTTTGCGCATCCGGCTCTTGTACCGAAAGCATTTCTTTTAGCACATAAGGATGGCAGCGGATGGCCCCTTGGCCGTAAATAATCATGCTGCGGGTAAGAATATTGGCGCCTTCTACGGTAATGGCGATGGGCGCGCCCTGATAGCCGCGCGCCAAGTAGTTGTTGGGGCCAAGGCAAATGCCTTTGCCGCCATGAATATCCATGGCGTCAATCAAACAGCGTTGGCTGCGATGGGTGAGATGATATTTAACGATGGCTGAAATGACCGAGGGCTTTTCGCCAAGATCGATACCTGTCACGGTCAGCATGCTTGCCGCATCCGACAAGTAAGCGTTGCCGCCGAGGCGTGCCAAGGGCTCTTCTATGCCTTCCATCTTGCCGATAGGAATGCGGAACTGGCGACGAATACGGCTGTAAGCGCCGGACGCCAAGGCAGAGAGTCGCGTGCCGGCGGTGCCGGTGGAGGGCAGTGTGATGCCGCGGCCCACCGACAAACATTCGGTCAACATGCGCCATCCTTGGCCTGCCATCTCAGGGCCGCCGATAATAAAGCTCAGCGGCACAAACACGTCTTTGCCCTGTGTGGGGCCGTTTTGAAAGGGCACGTTTAGCGGAAAATGGCGTCGACCAATCGTAATCCCAGATAAGCTGGTGGGGATCAAGGCACAGGTGATGCCCAAATGCGGCGTGTCGCCCAATAGACCATCGGGATCTTGAAGCTTAAAGGCCAAGCCCAATACGGTGGCGATGGGGGCTAAGGTGATATAGCGCTTATTCCAGTTAAGGCGCATGCCCAGCACTTGCTCGCCTTGCCAGTCGCCCCTACACACTACACCGAGGTCGGGAATGGCACCGGCGTCGGATCCGGCCTCGGGGCCTGTGAGCGCGAAACAGGGGATTTCCTCACCGGCCGCCAAGCGCGGTAAGTAATAGTCTTTTTGCTCGGGGGTGCCGTAATGCTGCAGTAATTCTCCTGGGCCTAACGAATTCGGCACGCCGACTGTGGAGGCCAGCACAGCACTGGTGCCACACAGTTTTTGTAATACTCGAGACTGGGCATAAGCCGAAAATGCTAAACCGCCATACTGTTTTTCGATGATCATGGCGAAAAACTTATGCTTTTTTAAGTAGGCCCACACCTCGGGAGATAAATCGGCCAATTCGTGGGTAACCTGCCAGTCGTTGGTCATGCGACAGACCTCATCAACCGGCCCGTCAATAAAAGCCTGCTCTTCAAGGCTCAGTTGCGGCTTAGGGTAATTATGCAGCGTCTGCCAATTCGGTTTACCGCTAAACAGCTCGGCATCCCACCAAGTGGTGCCGGCTTCAATGGCTTCGCGCTCCGTGGTAGACATCTGGGGCATTATGTCTTTATAGATGCGAAACATAGGGGCACTGAGTAAACTCGCACGCAGCGGTAATAGGTTTAATACCCCAGCCACTAGGGCAAATACCAGCCAGCTCGTGGCACCCACGTCGCCCCAAACAGTGCCGGCTAATAACAACAGGGCGGTGAACAGCGTGAAACTTCGCAAGGTAGCTCGGCGATAGGCCAATACTCCCCACACCAGTACTAATAGCAGTAGGGTAATCATCAATAACTCCTTGTCCGCGGCCATGGATTAACGTGGTTTAAGTCGTTGTGGTCTGACCTGTAATTGCAACTAGTTGTAAATCATACAAATGTTTAAATCAAGTTAATGGTGATGAGTAAGTGTTAAATGTGAGAACAAATGAAAGTATAAGCGCCGGCCATACTTGCAGCTGACTTTATGTTTTCTGCTGCCATATGCGCTGCACTATATTTAGCCCATGCTTCCCGCTGTGGGTGACTTATGCCAAAATAGCTTTTTATCGTAACTGAGAGGCAATTTCATGTATCAGGATCTGATCCGTAGCGAACTGACCGAAGCCAGTGAAGTGCTCAATCGCTTCTTAGCCGATGAGGCTAATCTGCAAGCCATAGAAAAAGCCGCCAAGTTATTGGCCGATCGCTTTAAAGCCGGTGGTAAGGTTTTGTCTTGTGGTAACGGTGGCTCCCATTGCGATGCCATGCATTTTGCCGAAGAGTTGACCGGTCGTTATCGCGAAAATCGCCCAGGTTATGCGGCAATCGCTATTTCAGATCCCAGCCACCTTTCTTGTGTAGCCAACGACTTTGGCTTTGAGTTTGTGTTTTCGCGCTACTTAGAAGCCGTCGGCCAAAGCGGTGACGTGCTGTTTGGCTTGTCGACCAGCGGTAATTCCAAGAACATTATTAATGCCATTAGTGCGGCTAAAGCCAAAGGCATTAAGGTGATAGCACTGACCGGTAAAGACGGCGGTCAAATGGCCGGTTTGGCGGACATAGAGATCCGAGTGCCGCACTTTGGCTACGCGGATCGCATTCAAGAAGTGCACATTAAAATTATTCATATTTTGATCCAATTGATCGAAAAAGAAATGGACCATGCGTAACGACTATGTGTGAACTGCTAGGTATGAGTGCCAATGTGCCCACGGATATTTGCTTTAGCTTTACCGGCTTAATGCAAAGAGGTGGCCGCACCGGCCCCCATAAAGATGGGTGGGGCATCGTTTTTTACGAAGGTAAGGGCCTGCGTACCTTTAAAGATCCTAATCCTTCTAGTCAGTCGCGCATCGCCAAATTGGTGCAAGAATATCCCATTAAAAGCTGCTCCGTGATCAGCCATATTCGCCAAGCGAACCGTGGCGGCATAGCGCTGGAAAATACTCATCCCTTTACCCGGGAATTATGGGGCCGTTATTGGACCTTCGCCCACAATGGCCAGCTTAGTGATTACAGCCATCTTGCAACCGGTCGTCATCATCCGGTAGGCGAGACCGACAGCGAATTGGCTTTTTGCTGGATTTTGGATGCCATGGAGCGACAATATCCGACTAAGCCTCAAGATGCGGCAGCCATGAAAGAGATGTTTAATTACGTAGCTCAGCTGTGTGATGAGCTGCGCGCCTTGGGCGTGTTTAATATGCTGCTGACTGACGGCGAATACTTGATGACCTATTGCACCAATAATTTGCATTGGCTGACGCGCCGCGCGCCCTTTGGCCCAGCACGGTTAATCGATGAAGACGTGGAAATCGACTTTCAAAAAGAAACCACGGCCAACGATGTGGTGACTGTGATTGCTACCCAGCCGCTAACTCACGATGAGCCGTGGCAAAAAATGCAGTCTGGAGAATTTAATTTGTTCTTATTGGGCGAGCGCATCGCGGCCACCGACTTAGCTTAAGCCTTTCACGCAGCGGTAAACTTGCAGCCGTAAAGGCGGAGCAACAAACGCCGCTCTTGGGTCTTAGAGCTTACCGACAAAGTGCGTGCGGCGGATGCCGTATTGTGGGTTACGCCTGAATATAACTATTTGGCAGACGGCGTGCGAGCGCAATATCCTTTAATAGACGGCTCTTACTGGTCGCCTATTGTTACTTCTTGTTCGTACTTATTAGGCTTATTTTTAGGCATTTGTACATAGCTGATGGCCCACATTAGTAAGCCTCCACCAAATAATGCCGCCGCCACATAACCGGTTTGATTGGGCAGAGCTCCTTGTGCGATGACCATGCCGCCCACCCAAGGGCCAATGGCATTGGCAATATTAAA
>JAHLFI010000037.1 GCA_018883865.1 Candidatus Oceanisphaera merdipullorum | reverse complement strand
GTCAGCCTGCTGACTTTAAGCGCCGGTTGTCGCGAAGCCGCCAACCACGCCGTGTTGTCGGAGGTACGTTGGGATGGCCTCGAGGACGCACTCTATTTGCTGCTAGCAGCGCTAAGCGTGTTGTCTGCCATCGATCGCGAGCCCATTAATGCGCAACTCACCGCCATTATCGAACGCTTGCCCAGTATTCGCGCTAATTCACCCCTGTGGCACGCGGCGCTGGCGCAGCTGACTTCCGCTGATTGGCAGTCGCTTAAAATACGCATCGCTCAGGTTTTGGAGGCGGGTGGTATTGAAGGGGATGCCCATGAAATACATCTGTGGCTTAAGCGCTGTGATCACCAACTCATGACCATGAGCCGAGATCTGGATGCATTGTCACCTTGGAATGCGCTTATGGATACCCTGCCCACGGATATTAACGGGGGGCGCGGCGCGGATTTAGAGGCTGGCATCAGCGCCTTACGCGAAGCGCTGCCGGACCCAGATACCTCGCTGGCAGAGATCCCCTCACGGATTGAACAGGCAAGGCGCGCGCTTTCGCAGTTAGCTGCGCTTTACGCTCAGGGCTTAAAGGGTACCTATGCCACTAGCCAAGATAAAGCGGATGCTACCAGCCAAGATAAAGCGGATGCGAACGGCCAAGATTGGCTGGGCAAGATGGCATTCGCACTGACACGGGGGGAGGCAGCTTGTCGGGAGTTGCACGACAGTTTTATGGCGTGCGCGACCCGCGCCGAGGCGCGCGCATTTGGTATGGCGTTTCATCCGCTTTATGACCAAGAAACCAGTACCTTTTTTATTGGCCATAATCTCGACTCCGGTCAGTTGGACTCTCACCATTACGATCTATTGGCCAGTGAGGCGCGACTGGCCAGTTATTTCGCCATCGCCAAGCGCGATGTGCCGGTTAAGCACTGGTTTCAATTAGGGCGACCGCTGAGCCGCGCTGGCGGTGAGCTGACCATATTGTCTTGGAACGGCTCCATGTTTGAGTATTTGATGCCGGCGTTACTGTTGCCAAGCGAGCCCGGCAGGCTGCTTGGCCAAAGTGAGCGCGCCGCCGTGGCCGTGCAACAGCGTTATGCGGAGAAATTGGGGTTGCCCTGGGGGGTCTCTGAGTCTGGATTTGCCGCGCGCAACGATGCACAACACTATCAGTATCAGGCGTTTGGCGTGCCTGACCTCGGCTTAAAGCATGGCTTGGCCGACGATTATGTGGTGGCTCCCTATGCCAGCGGCTTGGCGCTCAGCGTGGCGCCATTGGCGGCCACGGCCAACTTGCGGCGCTTAGATGCGCTTGGCGTGCGTGATAGATACGGCTTCTTTGAAGCCGCGGACTTTACACCAGCGCGACTGCCGCTGGCGGGTGGCTTCTCTATCGTGCGCTCTTATATGGCGCACCATCAGGGCATGATGAGCGCGGCCATCGGCAATGCGTTGCAGGATAATATTTTGGTCAAGCGATTAGGGCGAAATCCGCATCTGCGTGCCACTGAGCTGCTGTTGCAAGAGCGAGTGCCCTGGGAGTTTCCGCCCGAGCAACCGAGCCAAGCCGAGGCTTCAACCCCAGATCTGACGCGCATCCCCACGCCGGCCTTGCACGGCTGGACCGCACCGGAGCAATTCTCGCATCACCTACCAGCGCCTCAGCTGCACGTGCTGGGCAACGGCCGCCTCAGTGCGTGGGTAACCGATACCGGCGACAGTGTGTTGTGGTGGCGCGGTAAAGCCTTAACCCAGTGGACCGCAGACGCGGTGCGCCGCGGCGGCGAGGCGCGCATGTATGTGAGCGAGGGCGAGGAGCTGTGGTCGCTGGGTTGTCATCACGCCAACCGGTTATCGGACACCCGTTATCACGCTCATAAGATAGAGTTTCATGAGCGCAAAGGTAGCTTGTTAGCCCATTTAGAAATCGCGGTGGCCCCCAGCGATGATGTGGAGTTTCGCCGCGTGACGCTGGTTAACGACGGCGATCAGGTGATGACGTTAACCGTGACCAGCTACGCCGAAGTGGTGCTGGCGCCATGGGCGGAGCATGAGCGCCATCCGGCTTTCAGTAAGCTGTTTATTCACAGTGAGCGGTTAGCCGAATCGAATGCGCTGCTGTTTGAGCGCCGGCTAAGGCACGCCGACGATAAACCGCCGGTGCTGCTGCACCGGCTAGTAACCCGCGATGCCCCCATTACCGCCACCGGCTTTGAGACGGACCGCCGCTCGTTTTTCGGCCGGCAGGGTAATGTGGCGCAACCAAGCGGCGCGGCGGCCCCGTTGCAAGGCACCACGGGCTGGACGCTCGACCCGATTATGGCTTTGCAGGCACAGGTAGTATTGGCACCTGGCGCCCAAGTGCGCCTTGATTTTGTGACGGCGGTTGCCGAGTCACGAGACAAGGTATTGAAGCTAGCCGAGCGATTTACCTCGGCACCGGCGCTGGACTGGGCCATCGAGGATGCACAGCGCACAGCGGCCTTGGAAGCGCAGCGCTTGGGGCTGGACGCGCGCACCTTGGCCGAGGCGCAGGCGTTGTGTGGCGATTTAATCTTCCCGCGTACGCCGCCGATCCCATTGGCGGTGTCAGATACAACACTGCCTGCCCAAACCCACCTGTGGAGCCTGCGGCTGTCTGGCGATGTGCCGATCGTGCTGGTGCACATTACCGATAAAACCCAAGTGCCCTTATTGGCGACCTTGATTCGAGTGTATCGCTGGTGGCAAAAATGTGGCCTTAAGGTGGACTTAGTGTTCTTGCAAGCGGGCATTTCTGGGTATCAGGAGCCGATCCGTGAGCTGTTATTTGCCGCGCTGCGCGAACTGAAGGAACCCGAAGGTCTGGGGGGAAAAGGCGGCATTCATCTATTAGCCAGCGATCGCATTGGCGTCATGGAGCGGCGCTCCCTTGAAGCCACGGCGCGGGTGACCTTGGATGTGAGTGCGGGCTCGCTTGCCACCGCCATGGCAGAGCCAGCCATTAGGCACAGCCCCTTGCCGAATTTTCAGCCGCTGGGTGCGGTTGTCTCTGCGCCGTTGCCGGCGCCGCCCTTATTGCGGCCCAAAAATCTCGCCTTCGACAATTCCCTAGGCGGTTTTATCACGGAAACGGGTGATTACTTGATCCATCTCGAGGAGGGCCAAGTCACGCCCACACCTTGGTGCAACGTGCTAGCCAACGAGCAATTTGGCACCCTAGTGTCGGAAGCGGGGTTGGGTTTTACTTGGAGCCGCAACAGCGGCGAGCATCGTCTGACCCCTTGGTCAAATGACCCTGTGTTAGACCCACAAGGTGAGGCGCTGTATGTGCGCGACGAAGAAACCGGGGTGATTTGGACACCCACGCCACTGCCCGCCGGCGGCGCTGAACCGTGCCAAATCCAGCATCATGCGGGTGCCACCACCTGGCGGCGTAACGGAGAAGGGCTTGAACAACGGCTGACCGTCTTGGTGCCGCCTTTGGCGCCGGTGAAATTGGCGCTATTAACTTTAACCAACCCTAGCAGCCGAAGTCGTCGGTTAACGGTCACCTATTATGCCCAGTGGCAGCTGGGTGCCATGGCCAGCACGGCGCGTCCGCATGTGGTGTGTGGTTATGATGCGCCCAGTCAGGCTCTGCTGGCCCGTAACGACTGGGATCCGGAATTTGCCGGTCGCACCGCGTTTCTGACGGCCAGCCGACCCCCGCACAGTTTAAGTTGTGATCGCGAGGCGTTTTTGGGGCGCCATCAGGAACTGGCGCGCCCGGCCGGCCTCGTCGCTTGGAGCCTAGATGGCACCCTCGATAAGGTGGCCGATGGATGTGCGGCTTTTCAGGTGTACATAGACTTAGCTCCGGGGGCGACTGAAGAGCTGGTGTTTGTGCTTGGAGAAGGTGCTGATTTAAGCGAGGCCAAGCAGTTGGCTACCCATTGGGCGCACCTCGCCACGGCCAAGCAAGGGCTAGCCGAGAACGAGGCCGTTTGGCAGCGTCGACTGGCTGGGGTGCAGGTTACCAGCCCTGATGCAGCCTTCGATCTTATGGTGAATCGTTGGCTGCTTAATCAAAACATCGCCTCGCGTGTTCTGGCGCGGGCGGGATTTCAGCAGGCCAGCGGCGCCTTTGGTTTTCGTGACCAGCTGCAAGACATGCAGTCACTGCTCTTCACCGAACCTAAGCGGGTGCGCGCCCATATTTTGGAGAGTGCCGCGCATCAATTTGAACAGGGTGATGTGCTGCACTGGTGGCACCCGCCTAACGGGCGCGGTGTAAAAACACGCTGCTCGGATGATCTCTTGTGGCTGGTGTATGCGACCGGCCGTTACGTGACCGCGACCGGTGATACGTCGATTCTGACGGAAGAGGTGGCGTTTTTAGTGGCGCCGCCTTTGGCCGATGACGAAGTCGACCGCTATGCGCTATTTGAGCGCGGCGAAAGTGCAAGCTTGTTTGAGCATTGTCGACGGGCACTGGTGCACGGCGTGACGCAGGGTGCGCATGGCCTACCGCTGATGGGCAGCGGCGACTGGAACGATGGTATGGACCGCGTCGGCAATAAAGGGCGGGGCGAAAGCGTGTGGTTGGCCTGGTTTGCCGCTGTGTGTGCCGAGGCCTTTGCCGATCTTGCCAAGCGGCTTGGTCATGCAGAGCTGGATGCACACTGGCGTGAGCGTGCCCATGAACTGCGCGTAGTGGTAGATGCCAACGGCTGGGACGGGCAATGGTACGCGCGGGCGTTTGACGATGAGGGGCAAGCGTGGGGCTCGAAAGACGCACAAGAGTGTCAGATTGACAGTATTTCTCAGTCTTGGTCAGCACTGGCTGCAGGCTTGTCACCCGCGCGCACTACCATGGCCGTTAACCGCGCCACTGAGCGGCTGCTGGACCGAGAAGCCCGCTTGGTCAGATTACTGGCGCCACCTTTTGACCAAACGCCGCGTGACCCTGGGTATATACGTGCCTATCCGCCGGGGGTGCGCGAAAACGGCGGTCACTACACCCACGCCGCGGCGTGGTTAGGGTTGGCCCATGCCCGCTTAGGCAATGGTAATCAGGCTTATGAGATTTTCGACATGATCAATCCCATTCGGCGCAGTGATCGCCTAGACTCTGCCGAGCATTATCGCGGAGAGCCCTATGCGTTGGCGGCCGACATTCGCGGTGCCGGACCTAACACCGGCCAAGCGGGCTGGACGTGGTACACGGGCTCTGCGGGCTGGACGTGGCTGTTGGCGGTGGAAGGCATTTTGGGCGTCAGTTTGTACTACTCTAAGGGCGAGAGTGGCGTGCGCATTGCACCTTGCTTGCCTGATCATTGGGGCGGTGTGACGGTGGAAATTACCGGACCAGAAGGTGGGCTGCACATCATCATTGAAGACCCCGAACGACTGGGCTCAGGGCAAGTGGCGCTTAGCATAGACGGGCAGAAAGTGAGTGGCGATAGCGTCGAATTTCCGACCGATGGCACTGTGCGCAAAGTCATTGCCCGCCTGCTGCCCTTGCCGTCCGATTGAAGGGGCAGGGGGGAACTCGTAAGCCAATCACACATACCTACCACAAACGGCGATATTAAAAAGCGCAGCATCAGCTGCGCTTTTCGTTGATTTGACGGTGATCTTTATCTCATTTAATTCGCGCATTTTTGGGGATGGCAGAGAAGCAAAATTGAACAACTTCCGGCTCTGGTAGAACTGCGCGTTTAGCCATTTTTGTAGTCTTCATTGCTGTTGCACCATACGCCTGTATCGCCTGTTTAATGGCGTTCTGCTCAAGCATCATAATAAATCTAATATTATTCTTACCCGTTATTCTTAACGGGGGCAGTGTTAACGGTTAAGCCTAATTCAGAGAAGACTTCTTTTGCCACGCTCAGGGCGTTGATGACACTGGGAAAGCCGGTGTAGGGGAGCAGATGCATGATGCAGCCGACGATTTCCTCGGCGGTTAAGCCGACAGTTAAGCCGGTTTTAATGTGCATCTTGATTTGCGGTTTACCTTGCGCCACCAGTGCGGTAATGGTGGTTAACACTTTTTGTTTATTGTCCAAGCCTGGGCGTGAATAAATGCCGCCAAAGGCAAATTCCACCACGTATTTTTCTAGATCTGGCGCTATGTCTTTAAATGCCGCACCTATGTCCATTTCTCCCGTGGGGTTGTTATCGGGCGAAGCGGTGAGCTCTTGAATTTTGGCGATGCCTTTTTGGTATAAATCATCAGACATGTGAGGTTCCTGTTTTAGTGCAGCTAACGTAATGCGTTAAGGTAACGTATTGTTAAAGCTGATTTAATTGATGGAGCCAGCTTACCTAAAAATCCCCGTTCTTTATAGGGCGGCTAACGGAGGGCGGCGGTCATAAGCTGTCTCAGCGTGGTCGTAGGCGTGTGCCGTGGCTTTTATCTTCTGATAAGCTGATTATTCATTCACGTTACTGCCCAAACGGAGCTAGCTGCATGACCCAACCTGAAGATCTCCATCTTAATCTGCGCAATCTACACATAGATGATTACGACCAGCTGCAAGTGCTGATGGACCGTGTGTATGACGACATCGGTGGCGCTTGGCCAAAAGACACCATTACCGCGCTGATTGAACAATTCCCCGATGGGCAAATTTGCATCGAAGACGGCGACCATCTGGTGGCGGTGGCGCTCACCGTATCGGTTAAATACGAGCGTTTTAGTAACCCGCATACTTATGACGATTTAATATTGAAGAATGAACAAATCAGGCACAGTGACAAAGGCGATTCTTTGTATGGCTTAGATGTGTTCATTCAACCTGAGTATCGCGGCTTTCGCTTAGGCCGACGCTTATACGAAGCGCGTAAAGAGCTGTGTCGCTCACTGAACTTAAGGGCCATTTTGGCCGGTGGGCGGATCCCAGGTTATTGTCAGCATGCTAAGCGGTATACGCCGGCGCAATACATAGAGCGAGTAGGGCGCAAAGACATTTACGATCCTATTTTAAGTTTTCAGCTGGCCAATGATTTTCAGGTGACGCGCCTGATGCGCAAGTATTTACCTGAGGATAAAAAATCCTTCGGCTATGCGACGTTATTAGAGTGGCGCAATATTTTCTATACGCCGCCGTCTTCGATACTAAACGAGAAGAAGACCCAAGTGCGCATGGGTGCGGTGCAATGGCAAATGCGCGAGTTTGCTTCGGTGGAAGAAGTTTTAGAGCAAGTGGAATATTTTGTGGACGCGCTGTCGGATTACAAGAGTGACTTTGCGCTGTTTCCGGAGTTTTTTAATGCGCCTTTGATGGGCTTAACCGATCAGTTAGATCAAACGCGTGCCATTCGTTATTTGGCGCAATATACCCAGCAATTTCGCGACCGCATGTCGGAAATGGCGGTAAGCTACAACATCAACATTATTACCGGCTCCATGCCGCTGTTGGAAAACGACCGAGTGTATAACGTCTCGTATTTGTGCCACCGCGATGGAAGGGTAGACGAGCAGCGCAAGATCCACATTACACCCCATGAGCGCCGCGATTGGGTGATTGAAGGCGGCAACCAGTTTGAGGTGTTTGCGACCGACGCAGGCCGCGTGGCCATTCTGATCTGCTATGACATTGAGTTCCCAGAATTGGGCCGCATTGCCGCCAGCAAAGAAGTAGACATTATTTGCGTGCCGTTTTGGACGGACACCAAAAACAGTTATCTGCGGGTGCGCCATTGTGCCCAAGCGCGCGCCATTGAAAACGAATGCTACGTGGTGATCACCGGTAGTGTGGGTAACTTACCCAAAGTGCAAAATTTAGACGTGCAGTATGCCCAGTCTTCGGTATTTTCACCGTCAGATTTTTCATTCCCCCACGATGCTGTGATGGCGGAAACCACGCCCAATTCGGAGATGATCATGTTTTCGGATTTGGATCTGGAAAAGCTGGTGCTGGTACGCAACGAAGGCTCGGTGACCAACTTGAAAGACAGACGCACGGACTTGTATGACATTAGCAGTTCCCTGAACGAGGCCGCTAAATAGAGCCGCCGGGCGTATTCTTGACGCCTTTAAGGTCTCCCGCGTGGTCATCCCACCAAGTGGTCGCGGTTAAGCCATCATCCCTGGCCGGCACTGATTGAGAAATGCCGGCCTTTATCTGCGTGATGAAACCGCGCGCTTACGCAAGTAGCTGACGTCGCCGATAAGAGCAAAAAATCGAGTTCCCTATTCCTCAACTTCTTTACTCCGTGCTTCGGCTAGTCGGCCCTGAACACAGGGTGGCACGCGGCCCTTACTATCAAAAACCTGATCATTGTCACATTAATGAATCACGCCGTTAACATTAAGTTTACATAATCAGCCTGCTAACTTAAAAATACTACCTAACATGTTACATAGTGTGTTTGGTTGTTTTTTTATTTAACAGGGACGGTCATATGAAGCATTTGAACAAAACTATATTTGCGGTAACGGCGCTCGCGTTTTCTGTTTCTGCATATTCTTTAGAGTTACGCTTAGGTCACACAGGTGCTCCTACGCATCACTATCAAACGATAAGTGAAGAATTTGCTAAAGAAGTGAATACTCAAACCAATGGTGAGCTAAAAGTCGTTATCTATCCTTCGGATCAGTTAGGTAATCAACTTGAGTCTACTGAGGGTGTAATGATAGGCACCCACGATATGGTGTTATCTTCTGATACCGTTCTTTCAAATTGGTTTCCGGATATGGCGGTGTTAAATCTCCCGTTTTTAATCAACTCAGGTAAAGACTATACAAAAGTAGTTGAAGGTCCAGTCGGTAAACATTTAGAAAGCCAGGTTGAACAGCAAGGAGCTGTCATTATTGGCTGGTGGGAAAATGGAATTAGACATGTCACTAACTCTAAGCATCCGATTGAAAAGCCGGAAGACTTAAAAGCGCTGAAGATAAGAGTACCTGAAGGCGAAATTTACGTAGATACTTTTAAAACATTAGGTGCCGGGCCAACAGTATTGTCTTTTGGTGAACTTTATTCGGCTTTGCAATTAAAAACCGTTGATGGTCAAGAAAATCCCGTTGCGCACATCGTAACGCAAAATTTTAACGAAGTTCAGAAATATGCGTCAAAGACAGCGCACATACACATGGGTTCCCCGCTACTTATTAACAAAGGCCTGTTAGAGAGAATTCCTGAAGAACACAGAGCTACCTTTCTGAAAATCGCTCGAGAATACGGTAAAAAACACGTGGAGTTAGTAGAAAACCTTGAAGCCAAACAATGGGCTGAATTAGAAGAGAAAGGCATGCTTATCAATGATGTAGAGCCCGCTACGTTTAGAGAGACGGTACAAAATGTCTATGATAAAACAGCCAAAAAGGTAAGTCCTGGTTTAATAGAAAAAGTTGAATATTCACTCAATAACTAACTTTTATTAAGGCTGCTTATTTAGTGGCCTTCTTTTTAAACGGGAGTCGTTATGTTGAAAAGAAACGTTATAGATATAGTGTTTGAGTGGACGGCAATATTAGCAACGGCAATGGTTATGTTTTTAGTGTTATTACAGGTTTTTTACCGATATGTCCTTAACAATCCAATAGGTTGGACACAAGAGATTTCGGTGTTTTGTACCATGATTATCGTGATGCTAGGTGCTGCTATTGCCTTTAAAAGAGGTGAGCACATTTCAATTTCATTTTTTGTGGAGTTATTGCCCGAGAAGCTACAGAAAGTGGTCACCGTTATTTCTAATCTAGTGTCGATTGTTTTTTTGGTGACGTTATCTTACCAAAGCTGGTTGTTGTCTAAAAGGGCTATGATGCAAATCTCTCCGACTTCAGGTATACCTTTAGGTTATATAATATTATTTGTCACTGTTGGTATGGCACTTTCCGCGTTGTATTTATTACCGCAGGTGTTTAAGCCTAAACTTCATAACGTAGAAGATGAAGCGTTAGCTGAAATAAATCACGATAAGTGAATTTAAAATAACAAGGAAGCTAATATGTTAACAATACTCGGCCTTAGTCTTTTATTATTTCTATTGATACGTGTTCCCGTTGCAATTGCATTAGGTGCATCATCAATGTTGGCTGTCGGTTTAGGCAGTCATGTGCCGCTATTAGTTATTGCTCAGAAAGTTTTTCAGGGGATGAATAACTTCTCATTTTTAGCTATACCGTTATTTTTATTAGCGGGCAGCTTAATGTCGGAAGCGAAAATTTCAGAACGATTAGTGGCGTTAGCCAACCTAATGTTAGGAAAATACCCTGGGGGTTTAGCAAACGTGGCTACCACGTCTTCCGCCTTTTTTGGCTCCATTTCTGGTTCAGCTCCCGCTACTACCGCTGCGGTTGGCTCAGTAATGATCCCCTCTATGATTAAACGAGGCTATCGACCACAAGATGCCGCCGCAACTGTTGCTGCTTCCGGGGCGTTAGGACTTATCATTCCTCCTAGCCTGACCATGGTCATTTACGGTGTTATCTCCGGCGTATCCATTGGCCAATTGTTTATTAACGGCATATTACCCGGCATTATGCTTACTTTTGCGCTAATGAGCTTAAATTATTTTTTAGCTAAGAGAAAGCAGAGAAAAAACAATAGTCCCCAAGAGGTGGAGTTAGATAAATCAAACGCGAAAGAGATTGTACGCAGTAGTCTGTTAGCATTATTGATGCCAGTGATTATTGTGGTGGGTATCTACTCTGGCATGTTTACTGCCACTGAGTCTGCTGCCGTTGCGTGTTTGTATGGTCTTGTTTTAGGTGTGTTTGTATATAGAACCTTATCTTGGTCAGGACTCATTAATGCTTTTAGAAGTACGGTTACTAATACTGCGGTAATTATGTTCTTGATGGCGTGTGCTAATGCTCTTGCTTATGTTATTACGGCGGAAAGAGTCCCGCAGCAATTTGCAATGTGGATAGTCAGCGTTACTAATGATCCAATATATGTAATGTTATTAATGCTGGGCTTGTTATTAATCGTAGGTACTTTTTTAGATAACGTATCAGCATTAGTGTTACTTGTTCCTACTTTGATGAGCATAATCTCAGCTGTGAACATAGATCCTTTGTATTTCGGCGTGTTTGCAATTATAGCGCTGGCTGTAGGGCAGTTTACACCACCCGTTGGACTCAATTTATTTATTGCAGCTAATATTGCTAAGCAAAAAGTTGAACCTGTATCGATAGCCGTGCTCCCGTATTTATATGTCTATGTGGCTATGTTGTTGCTCTTTATATTTGTGCCTAGTTTACTTGTCGTTACACAATGGTTTTAGGGTGATTTATGATAAAAAATATTATTTTGTTGTCGACGGGTGGAACCATAGCTAGCACTAAGTCGGCAGATAACAGAAGTAAGTCAGGAGAGTTGACGGGCAATGATTTAATTTCTCGGTTATCTTTACCTTCTCATATCAATGTTGAAGTTGAGTCTATTTTTCAGAAGCCCAGTAATGCATTAACGTTCGAGGATCTGATTTTTTTAAGAGAAAAAATTATCTCTATCAGTAATGAACATAAACATGCTGGTATTGTTATTACACACGGCACAGATACGCTAGAAGATAGCGCATTCTTCTTGCAAGCTTGTTTACCTCAGTTAAGCTGTAGCCTTATAGTAACTGGGTCCCAGCGAGCGCCCCATTTAGAAGGCACGGATGCGTACACCAATCTTATGTCTGCTATTGTTGCTGCATCATCAGATAAATTAATGAATCTTGGCGTGTTAGTGGTGTTTAATGAGTCAATTTACAGCGCAAATCAGATAAGAAAGGTCAATAGTTTCCAAGTTAACGGTTTTGATAGCCCAGGCTTTGGTCATCTAGGTTATATTAGCGAAAATAAGGTGCATTTAATACAACGGCCTGAATTACGTAAGCCTATTATTCCTGTACGTACATTGCAACGAGTGGATATAATAACGGCATGCCTTGCCGCTAGCCCAGCTCAACTCAGCTGTTCAGCCGAATCCGGAGCCAAAGGGATAGTACTAGAAGGCATTGGCAAAGGACACGTCCCCCCAAGTTGGATCCCTCTAGTTAAAGAACTCATTAAGGACGGGGTTAAGGTGGCTGTGGTGACAGGATCATTGCAAGGCTCTTTAGAGCCTACGTATGATTTTAGGGGGTGCTTAAAAGATTTACTGGATTTAGGCGTGATTGCGATCTCTGACTTTTCCGCTAGAAAGGCGCGCATTTTATTAATGTTGGCTTTATCTAGCGCTGATATTGAACAATCTTTTTTAGAAATGTAAGTAAATGTAAGTAAATTTAAATAATTAAAGTGCCCAGTGCTGTATGTGCTGGGCACTTTGTGTTAGTTTTGTGAAATTATAATTATTAATTAATCTGTTGGTTATTTATGGAGTGGGCATTGTTATGGATGACAAGTCTGTTTTTCTTGCTGATCAAGCATTTGATGCGATTAGAAAAATTTTGCGAGACAATATTATTAAGTCGGGGCAGCTCATCTCTATCCCATTTATATCTGAATTAATTGGTTTTCCTCTTGCTCCCGTAAGAGAAGCCGTTCAGAAAGCTTCTGCATTAGGATTGATGCGGTCAATTCCAAAAAGAGGGATTCTTATTGTAGAAGGTGATAAAAAGCATGTGACTGAATGCCTTGTCATTAGACACATTTGGGATGCAGAGGGCGCCAGAATTTTAACAAAATCACCTGATTTATCAATCATAGAGCCACTTATAAAAAAGCATGAGCTTATTTTAGAGAAGGCAGGTGAGGGTGAAATAAGATTAGATTTACAGCAGCAAGCCACCCAAGTGGATTGGGAAATGCATGAACTTCTTTGTTCGAGGATTAATAACACCGAAATAAATAAGTTGTATGCTATTAACCGAGATAGGCTTACCATAATGTACAACACTAAGCCGATCCATCCGGTGCGTCTTGCTCCTGCTTTTAATGAACATATTTCGATTCTTTTAGCAATTATGGAAAAAGACGAAAGCAAAGTGCTGGGTTTGTTAGATTACCATTACCAACAAATTTTTAAGTGGTTAGATATGTAGTTAAAAGGTTAAAAGGTTAAAAGGTTAAAAGGTTAAAAGGTTAAAAATTAATTAAGTCGGTGGTTTTATAAATAATACAATTTATTTTTTATAAAGACCGCATTGCTCGTAGAATATTATTCTAAATTCGAGTATGCCAGTTCATGTGGGCACTTGCTTGGGCCATGACACTTGGCACCAAAGCACCGCAAAACGAAATCTCAGTCTTAACTGTGCGGTGTGCTGATTATGCTGTGGCTTTTTAGTGTGCTAGGGGCAGGCATTAGCAGCCTTTTACAATAAAAAGCTCAAATTATCGTCTGCCAAGCACTTTTGTCGGTAGGTTTAGCAGAAAATTCATTTTCTATTAGTAACCATAGAGAGTTAACCCGCGTGCAGTGGTAAACTGCGTTCTTTGCGCTGCTGGTCAAAAAGGTGAGGGGCGCTTGTATTTTTACTCTGTTGGATATCATTAATGTCAGATAAATTTTTCTTTAAAGGCCGCCAAGATGCACGTCAAAGTCATATTAAATATGGCTATGAGACCCAGACTAAGCCGAGAAACGGCAGCAAGAAATACCCGCTCGTACTGGTCGTGACCAGCGAAGCGCGCAAGCTGGAAGTTGAAGCTTTGGTGGCCGAGGCCGAGCTGTATGCCGAGATAGAGTTAGACACCCGCCAAGGTGCGGTTGAATCCATTGGCGAGCTGACAGTGCAACTGAGCAAGCAAGCCACAGTGAAAGTAGAAAAACTGCCTTCGCGCAACGACGTTTGCTCTTGTGGTAGCGGTAAAAAGTTTAAGAAGTGCTGCGGCTAACCATACTGTTAAAGTAAGGTTTTAATTGCATAAATGAGCTGGAAATAATTTCGTCAGCTTATTAACGGGTGTGTCAAACGAATACTGTTTGCTGCACTCCGTTGAATTTCTGGTATTGCATTCATTGCTATCAGTAATAAGCGCAGATGCAGCGCCCAGATCAGAGAAGATTGCATGTCTAGTTTTACCTCCTCCACCTTGCCGCTAATTGATAACTTTGTCGCGCCCAAGTGTGACGAAGTGATGAAAATACTCTACCAAGATGAACATATCCTGCTGATCAATAAGCCCAGTGGGCTGCTGAGTTTGTCGGGTAAGAACGTGCAAAACTGGGATTCGGTGCATTATCGGTTAGTCAACGGTCAGGATGGCGTCAGCCCAGCATTTGCTGAGGCTAAGTTGCCGCATCGCCTAGACTTAGGCACCTCCGGCGTTATGGTAGTGGCGTTAAACGCCACTGCCGCTACCCATCTTAATAAGCAGTTTCAAGCGGGGACCATAAAAAAGCGTTATCTGACGATGCTGGAGGGGTGGGTAGCCGCGGATAGCGGAGAAATTAACGCACCCATCGCCAAAGATGCCGCCTTGTTTCCGCGGGTAAAAATTTGTTCAATGGGCAAGCCATCATGCAGTGAATATCAGGTATTAGCACGGTTAAGCGGACCTAATCGCACCTTGGTGCAGTTTACGCCACACACTGGGCGTACTCATCAACTGCGCATTCACAGCCTAAGCTTTGGTCATCCCATTTTGGGCTGCGACTTATACCACAGTGCCCGCAGCCAACAGTTGGCAGAGCGCTTACTGTTACACGCCAGTGACCTGTATTTTACTCACCCGCACAGCGGCGAGCCGATGCATGGCCACATCCCTAGTCCGTTTTAATTGAGGCGTTGCTTTATCTCGGTCTGGCTGCTCACGGGTGACAGTTTTTGTCGGAGCAGAAAAAGTCGCGCCAGTAGGCGACTGACATAAAAGGGGTAAACAGTTAACATGGCCGTGATGACCCACATTACGTAAGGCTATTTATCTTGCTTGCTGAGAGAAGGCGTGGCTAATAACACCTTTATTTATTAAAGGTGTCGCCAACCCGTGTGGGTCGGATATAAGAATGTCTATTAAGATCTAACAGGGAATTATATACAGTCATGAAGATGAAACCCATTTTTTTACTGGTCAGTGTCGCGCTACTTTCTACAAACGTCAGCGCCAAAAGCGAGCCTGCGCCGCTTAATGAGTCTGTCTCTGAGCAAATCGTCGCGGAGCAGCGCCAACAGCTAGCTAAAAACACCGACGGTCAAGGCTTTGGTCCGCAATCGCCGCGTGATATACGCCAGTTAGCCGGCGATAACTCCCTTGTATATAGTGCGGCACCGCCGGCCAGCACCATGAATTTGTGTAATATTCATTTTCATAAAAATGCTGAGCATGTAGGTGGCGAATTTACTACTCATGCGGGCCACGGGAATGGCCAAGGTCATCAGGCTGGCTTTAAGTATTCAGGCAAGTTAACGGCCGCTGAATTGGCACCCATCAAGCAAGAGATCTGCCCAAGTAAGCAGGGCAGTTTGACGCCCGGTGATACCATAGAAGTGCACTATGTGTACTCGAGTGCGCAGATAACGCCAGGGCCCACCTTAGGTGCTTGTTTTAATGACACTATTAAGAATCCCCAATTACGTGTCCAAGCTCAGGTATATGTACTGGTCAATGACAGCAAGGCTCTGGATTTTGAAGACTTAACCCAGCATGGCGAGAAAAATGGCGTACAGCAGGCCTTAAATATGCCGGATAACACGGGCCCAGCCGTGGAATATGCAGGTTCAACCACGGGCCCTAGCTATAACGAAGTCGGCTCGCCGTTTCAGGTTTCTTGGAGTGTGAAGCCGAAAGTGGCCAAAGTGAATATTGCCAGCCTAGGTCAGTGGTGTAAGAGCAACGTGTTTAATGAAGACCATGCTCATGGTGTGCGAAACTTAGTGACGAATCCGGCTTTGCTGTCGAGCATTGACGCTGAGACCGCTATTCAGTAATCAAGCCACCAGTAACTTGCATCGGTAACAAGGCAACAACACTGTTTTATTTAACGGGAGGCACGAAGTGGCCTCCCGTTTTTTATGGGAACACGCGGACTTGGGGGGTAATATCCGGGTGATGGGTATTGTTCACTTCATCACGCCGTTGAACCCTGCGGTTTAACGGTATTTCACACTGAGTATTCTAATGACAGACCCCCGTACCTATAAGATCAGACCGTCGCGCAGTGAAATGCAGCAATTCCCCGCCTTTAGTGGCCTTACCTTGGCACAAATTCACGTGCTGGAATCCCCAGAAGACGTCGCCGTGGCGCGTGCGCACTTGAGCCAATGCCAAGTATTGGGCTTTGATACCGAGAGTAAGCCAACTTTTCAGGTGGGGGAGCTGAGTACAGGGCCGCACTTGGTACAATTAGCCTCCAGTGAAAAGGGCTTTTTGTTTCGGCTCAACGATGCTACGAGCAATCAGTTATTGGTCGAGCTATTAAGCTCAGAGCAGATACTGAAGGTAGGCTTTGGCTTAAAATCCGACCGTGGTCCCTTGCAGCGTAAACTCGGCATCGAGCTGGCGGGGCTCCATGAGTTATCGAATCGCGTTAAACAGTTGGGCTATCAGCACCCGGTTGGGCTGCAAGGAGCCGTGGCCATTTTGCTGGGCCAATATTTGGCCAAATCTAAACGTGTAGCCCTGTCCAACTGGGCGAGTCCCCTACTAAGCTCCGGCCAATTACGTTATGCGGCCAACGACGCATATGCCAGTTTGCGTATTTATCAGGCATTGGCGGAGTTAGCTGCCAGCGCAACATAAGTGGGTGTAGCCGTTATTTAGGCACAGGCACCTCTTTTTTACTGACGTTTTCTTGTGCCATCTTCTGCTCGGCCAAATTCTTATCGGCGTCGTTAGCATGCAATTGCGCTCGACCATTGTCCTGCTGCAAGTGCAAACTGAGCGAGGTGAACAATGAGAAGTGATCGGATCCTTTAAGAGAGAGCCGCTTGATGCCGACCAGCCTAAAGTGATGGCTGTGAAACAAGTGATCCAGTGGCCAGCGAATAAAAATGTGCTGGGCATTAAAAGTATTAAACATACCGCGCCCAATTCGAGGGTCGAGCAAGCCACTGATTTTTCTAAACAAGCGAGTGGTGGGTGACCATGCCACGTCGTTTAAGTCGCCGGCTACTATCACCGGCAACTCACACTCAGCCACGCGCTTGCCTACTGCCAATAGCTCTGCATCCCGGGGGGCTGACTCGTCATTTTCCGTCGGGCTGGGCGGCGCGGGATGTAAAAAGTGGGCACGCACCTGATCACCGCTTTTGAGGGTGATCAGGCAATGCATGGAGGGCACGTCATCTTCTACTAAGTAACAGATTTTTTTGTCTGTTAGCGGCAGGCGGGAATACACATGCATGCCATATAAATTTTCCAGTGGACATTGAATTTGGTATGGGTAATCAGCGGCGAGCGATGAGAGCTGTTCTTGCCACCAAAGATTGGACTCTAGCGTAACTAATATGTCCGGCTGATGTTGTTTCACCAAGCTCAGTAGGCTGTCGGCATGGTGATTGGTGGCCAAGACGTTGGCATTAAGTAGCGTTAAGGTACGGTGAGCTGGTGGCTGGGTGTCGTTTTTTACTTCTTTAGGATAAAGGGGGGTATAAGGCAAAATCCACCACAGGTGATAGGCCAAGTAGCTGAGGTTTAATAGTAGCAGTGACCAACTTGCAACATGATCAAAGTCTAGGCGCCACAAGGCAAGCAAGCTAAGCACGCCAATAACGCTAATAAACTGCAATCGTGGAAAGTCTAAGCCACGCACCCACCAGGCTGGGTTTTGCCACAAAGGCAATAACGTCACTACGCTAGTGACGGCCGTAGCCAGCCAAAATATTGTTAACTCCATAACTGGCATCATCTCCATCAACCGTTTTTCTGACGGTGTAAAGCGTGTTTAAAGGCCAGCTTATTTTCATTCAGTGGCAGATAATCTTAAACATTCTGCAGCGAAAACCAATGTAATAAGCTAAAAATCAACCTGATGGCGCGTTTACTAAGCGCAGTCCTCCGCTTTGGCGGTGGGCACTTTGAGGCAGCTTAAACTGGATAAAAAACGCTGCTCTGCATGATTTTTTTAAATCTATGTGTCAATTATCTGCAATTTAATCCTCCTCTTTCCACTCTTATTTAGAGAGCACTAAAAAAATGAGCGAGGGGAAAGGAAAACCCGATACTAAGCGGTAAGTAGAATAATCTAGCAAGAATGCCGTTTTACAGTAAAACGGTTAACTCGGCTTGAATAAGAAAGGAACCTCATATGAAAACTCACATGAAATCCTTGGTAACATTGGCGTTCGCGGCCATGTTGGCGCCTATGTTTATCCCTGCTCAGGCAAACACAATTCCCACGGACACAGTAGTGGCGACTCAAACCGCATCTGGAGGTGATGGTGCAGATAATCGTCAATGCCGCATGATGCAAAAACAAGATAAACAACGGTCTGGGTTCTGCGGGCCTTAAGGTGGCCCGATAACGGCTTACTCACTGTCAGCAAGATGCCACACTGGTTCAAGAAAGAGCCAAACTGAGTACAGTTTGGCTCTTATTGTATGCTTAATGCTGGGCATGATTAATCAATTGTCTGCTTATTAATGAATGCTGTTTTTTACTGCTGGGGTTAAGTGGCCTTTAACACTAGTGGGCGGCCAGTACCGTTTTTACCGAGTCACGCGCGGCGATGCGGGCCAAATAAGCCTGCAGTTTGGGGTAGGGCGCAAGATCCACGGCCAAATGCGGGCTCCAGCCCAGCACGACATACAAATAAGCATCCGCCACCGTAAACTGCTTGCCCATTAAGTAGTCATGTTGACTCAGGTGCTTGTCCAAATACGCGGCGCGCGGCGCAAATTTATCCAGTATGGAACCGCGCACCTGCTGCACAAACGTCGGATTAAACAAGAGCGCTAAGGTTTTATGTACTTCTGAGTTAATAAAGCCCAGCCACTCTTGCAAGCGATAGCGCGCTAAGGTGCCGTGGGCTGGCGCTAACTGGGCTGCGGGTTTTTGGTCGGCAATATATTGTAGGAGGGCGATATTTTCGGTGAGGTATTCGCCGTTATCCAGCTCTAATACCGGCACGTAGCCTTTGGGGTTAATGTCGGATAAATGCCGCCCATCCGGAAGGCTGCGATCACCGGTTAGGCTGAGTTTAACCAGTGAAAAATCGAGACCGGCTTCGAGTAGGCATATATGGGCGGCCATAGAGCAAGAGCCGGGGGCACTGTAGAGTTTCATAATGTTTCTCCTAAGCTAACGAAATGAGCGGATAACGAGCCAGCTAAATATAGTGTTTTTTTTGAGCCTATGAATAGGCTAGTTTGTGATTGACGCGGTTAGGCTGCCCCTAAAGCACGGCTTTTGATATGCTAGGCCTTGCGTTGAAAAGGAGAGAAGATGCGCATCCTATTTGCTCTGTTGGGTAGCTTGGCGTTGTTGTTAGGTATCATAGGCGTGTTTTTGCCGGTGATGCCCACTACGCCCTTTGTGTTGTTAGCGGCGTTTTTCTTTAGTAAGTCTTCGCCGCGCATTCATGCTTGGCTGGTCAATCACCCTTGGTTTGGCCCCTTGATCCAAGATTGGCAAACTCATCGGGGGGTGCGGGCTCACATTCGCCGCCGCGCGCTTTATATGATGGCGATAAGCTTTTGCTTTTCGATGTACGTTATCCCGCTGTGGCAGGTGAGAGTCGGCTTCGGCTTGGGTTTTTTAGTGGTGGTGATTTGGTTTATGCGGTTGCCGGTGATAGACGGGCCATCGAAGATAGCGTTGAAATAATCAGGGGCCTGATACCAAACGTCTCGTAAAACCAACGGCGGTACACTCATATAAACAAAATTGCATTGCAACAAGCTAGGCCCTAAGCTAGCCGCCATGCGTGTTATGAGGTCCATTATTTTTTGCTGCAATCTAGGACTGCCGCCTATCTTCGGCGATGTTAGTCTGCTTGAAGGCATTTTTTGCGGCCATTATTTCGTGTCTAATAGGGAAGCTTTTATTATCAAACTCCTGACGTTTAATCTTCTCACCACACACCTTCTGACCATGAACTCTCTGACTATGAAATCTACGCTATGAAACAAGAAACATTAAAACTGATTGCCGACAGCATTACCTCCATTGCTGACTATCCCAAAGCGGGGGTGATTTTTCGTGATATCACCAGCTTAGTAGAAGACGCCGATGCTTTTAAAGCCAGCATAGATGCCTTGGTCGACTTGTATCGCGATGCGGGCATTAATAAAGTCTTGGGCACAGAAGCGCGCGGCTTTATCTTTGGTGCCCCTGTGGCTGCAGCTTTAGGGGTGGGTTTTATCATGGCGCGCAAACCCAATAAGTTGCCCCGTGAAGTG
The DNA here is from genome assembly GCA_018883865.1 of Candidatus Oceanisphaera merdipullorum. GTDB lineage: Bacteria > Pseudomonadota > Gammaproteobacteria > Enterobacterales > Aeromonadaceae > Oceanimonas > Oceanimonas merdipullorum. The sequence goes on along the minus strand of JAHLFI010000037.1, from coordinate 18,500 downwards.
ATTGAAGTGGCATACGACCTTGAATATGGCCAAGACAAGTTACAAATTCATGTGGATGCCATCGCACCCGGTGAAAAAGTGCTGATCATCGACGACTTACTGGCCACGGGTGGCACGGTAGAAGCGGCGGTAAAATTAGTGCGCCGCTGCGGCGGTGAAGTACAAGAAGCGGCATTTGTGATTGCGTTGCCGGCTTTGGGCGGCTTACAGCGCTTGAATAAAATGGGCATTCGCGTGAACAGCCTAGTGCAGTTTGATGGGCAATAATTCACTAACTCTGGTCGCTAACTATGGTTACTAACTACCGATGAATTATCAGGTTCTCGCCAGAAAATGGCGCCCCCAGCGCTTTACCGAGGTTGTTGGCCAACAACATGTGTTGACGGCACTCGTCAATGCGCTTTCGCAAGGGCGTTTGCATCACGCCTATTTATTTAGCGGTACCCGTGGCGTGGGTAAAACCTCGATTGCGCGCTTGTTGGCCAAGGCGCTGAACTGCGATAAAGGCATTACCCCTGAGCCGTGTGGTGTATGCAGCAGTTGTGTGGAAATTGAGCAAGGGCGCTTCGTTGATTTATTAGAAATTGACGCCGCCAGCCGCACTAAGGTGGAAGACACCCGTGAGCTGCTGGATAACGTGCAATATCAACCGGCACGGGGTCGCTTTAAGGTGTACTTGATTGATGAAGTACACATGTTGTCGCGCCACAGCTTTAACGCGCTGTTAAAAACATTGGAAGAGCCGCCACCGCATGTGAAGTTTTTGCTGGCTACCACGGATCCACAAAAGCTGCCGATCACTATTTTATCGCGCTGCTTACAGTTTCATTTAAAAAGCCTCACGCCCGAGCTGATTGATGGTCAGCTGCAGCACATTTTGCATCAAGAGCACTTGCCCTTTGAGCCAGAAGCCACGGCGGCTTTGGCTCGTGCGGCTGATGGCAGTGTGCGCGATGCATTGAGCCTGACGGATCAAGCACTGGCCTTTGGTAATGGTGAGATCCGGCTTTCGCAAGTGGAAGCCATGCTGGGCAACCTTAACCATAACCAGTTAATGAGCTTAGTGAATGCGCTGTTGTCGGGTGATGGCGCCGCTATGTTGGCGCAAGTGGGTGAGCTGGCCAGCATGGGGCCGGATTACGATCATATTCATAAAGAGCTGATCGGTTTTTGGCATCAATTAGCCTTGGCTCAAATAGTGCCAGCCCAGCCTTTGCTGCCTTATGCCAGTGAGCTAAACCGCTTGGCGCCTTTAATTTCGCCGGAACACATACAGCTTTTTTACCAGATTTGTTTACAAGGCCGTAAAGACTTGCCCTTTGCCGCCGATGGTCGCGCGGCATTAGAAATGACCTTGCTGCGCAGCCTAGCCTTTCAGCCTAACGCTGCATTAGCCACGCAGCCGAGCGCTGCGCCTACGACGTCTTTTGGCAATACAGCCAATGTTGTCCATACAGGCAATGTAGCGAACACAGGCACGTCGCCTGTTACAAGCCCCGCTGATGCTGTCGTAAAAAAGCCTGAGCCGCCGCGCATCACGCCTACTCCAGTTGTACCTGAAACCGCCTCTGCAACCGTGACTCATGAGGGTGTTTCTGCCTCAGTGTCTGGAGCAGATGCGCACCCAGAGTCGGATGCGCAGTTGGCGGCACAGCTTTATCACGAACAAGACACCATTCTGGCTCAAGCGGCGCAGTTTGGTTATGAACCCAAGGCGGTCGCTCTAGAGCGTGATACTGAGCCGGCGGCGGTTAACATGGTTGAGGCCCAGCACTCGCAAGCTGAACCGCCATTGCCCGCCGCACCTGTGTTGAACGATACAGCGACCACCACTGTGCCCGATATTGCCGATCCTGCGGCGGCTAACGTGGCGAAAATTCGCAGCTTATTGCAAACTCGTAATCGATTGCGCAGCCAAGATACGACCGACTCAGCCGCACCTCACGACGTCAGGCGCCAAGCTAAGCCCAGCTATACACCACCCATGGCTAAGCCAGCGGCACCGGCCAAGCCGAGTCAAGCTGGGGTAAGTGGCAGTCTAGGCCAGAACCTAAACAAGAGCCTAAACCAGAGCCAAAGTCAGCAAGGCGCTGAGCTGCCGCCACTGGATGCCTACGACGACATGTCTGGCCAGCAAGAAGAGGATGATCTACCGCCTTGGTTGGATGATTCAGGTGTAGGCCCATCTCGGTCTACATCTTGGCAACCCAACGTTTCTGCTGTCAGCGGCGCGACTCAGGCCGCGCCCTTGCGTACAACGCCTTCGCCCGTAACGGCGACTTCGCCGCCCAAGGTACCGGTGGCTCGCGCAGAGGCGACGTCAGCGAATACAACAGCTAAGACCACGACGCTTAATTTTGGTACCGCGACCGGCTTGCGGCCTGCGCCGTCAAAAACGGCCACCGATCCTGAGCCTTTAAAACCCAGCAGCTTGTTGATACAGGCCACGGACGCTTGGACTTCATTGGTGGCGAAGTTGCCTTTGGGAGGCCTATTGCGCCAATTAGCCATGCATTCTAGCCTTGAACAGCAAGCGGTAGATCAGTGGCAATTGTGGCTAAATCCCGAACACCGTCATTTATTAAATGATAATGCCCGTGATGAGTTGGCTGCCCTGTTGAGCGAACAACAGCAAACCGCCATTAGCTTGCAGATGCAAGTGGGGGAGCAGCAGGGTAGCTTAACGCCGTTTGAGATTGAGCAGCAGCTCTATCAAAATGCGATAAGCCAAGCAAAAGATGAAATAGAAGCCGATGATGCGGTACAATTTCTGATATCTCGCTTTGCGGCTGAATTAGATCGCGACAGCATAGAACCTATGGCGCAGTAATGCGGCGTATTTTTTCCCTTAAAAAAGAGTGAGCAGATATGTTTGGTAAAGGTGGAATGGGCAATATCATGAAACAGGCCCAGCAGATGCAAGAAAAAATGCAGAAGCTGCAAGAAGAGCTGGCGCTGTTAGAAGTTGTGGGTGAGTCAGGTGCGGGTTTGGTTAAGGTGACCATGGCCGGTAGCCACTCGGTGCGTCGCGTAGAAATTGACGACAGCTTGTTGCAAGACGACAAAGAGCTGTTAGAAGATTTGCTCGCAGCCGCCGTGAACGACGCCGTGCGCCGCGTAGAAGAGCAAAATAAAGCCCGCATGGGCGAAGTTACTGGCGGCATGCAACTGCCACCGGGCTTTAAAATGCCGTTTTAAGGCTTTTTGACCTTGATCCTCAGGCACTTAACCAGTGCCTGTATCACTGGGGGTCATATGGGGTTCAAAACCAGCCAGCTTATTTATCAGTTCATCTCTGTAATTCGGGTTCTCATTATCGACCCACTTCGCGTAGATAGTGCGGATCATCCCCCAATCTTTGTGTCCCATCTGCTTTGCTAGGTAAGCCGGATGCGCCCCTATCATCAGCATGGTTGTTAGCTTCATGGATAATGCTCCTGTTAGTGTGTGCCGCTCGCCATATGCCTCCGTAGCGCACGAAGATTGACCCCATAGCGGTTATTTTCCAGACTCCAAACTTTACCTTCTGGATAGGTTCCGCGCCGAAAGCGTTGCTTTAAGGCCTCGACATTAAGCCCGACCAGGTCAGCGGCTTTGCTTACAACCATCCATCCTTGATCGCCACCGGTCGCTTTTAACATCTCGATTTCTTTGTGCATTTCTGCAACTTGCCGTTTGAGGTTTTGTAACTCTTCAAATGATGATTGAGCTTGGTGCAGGTAATCGGCCATCATCTGACCAATGTTTAATTGCATAGTGTGCCTCCTTTTCAGTCGACTGCTTAAACGTAATAGGTTAAAGAAATTAAGGTGGCCCCGATGACGATCAACAGGGCCAAGCCTTGAATTTGTGATTTATTCATTTAACTCGTTTATTTCAAAAGTGATGGGTAGCCCTAGCTTAAGGACGTAGTGATATTAGGCTTGGATGCTGTTCTGCCAACCAACTGTCCTGCGTGTTTTTGTCGTGTGAAATAGTGTTAAGCTATTAAAAATAAATTTAAAAATGAAGCTGCGTTGGTAATTTAAAAATTAAACCGCTAGGAAATACTATGGCAACTGTTTACAAATCGAAGATTGATTCATTGCTTATTGCAGTTCTTATTTCTGCAATAGTGCTGTGTATTTATGTAAGTGTCACAGTCCTGAGTTCGGGGTCGTCCGCCACTTGGTGGGTTATTCTCATAGTTGTCAGTCTTGGTATCGGTTTACCGCTGTGGCTATTGGTCGGAACTCGCTACACGCTTGATTCCAAGCTTTTGCTTGTGCAGAGCGGCCCGTTCAAATGGCGGATTCCAGTCGTTGAAATCACCAACATCACTCCGACAAAAGATCCTTTGTCTAGTCCAGCCTTGTCTCTGGACCGACTCCGGATTGACTACGGCCGCAGCAATATGCTTATGATCTCACCACGTGACAAGGAGCGATTTCTTAAAGATCTTGAGGCACTTCGCTGTGGTGCGGTCTAGCAATTCATTCAAGCTAACGCTGCTCCGCAATGCGGCTTAACTCCAGCGTTAGGAGTCGCCCACAATGACCCGCTCTTGCGATTGATCTTTACTCCAAGGAGAACGGATATGAGCCTAAAAACGGCAGTCATCAAATATGCAGATAATAAATATCAAGTAAAACCTGATTTTCCGTGGGCAAAGTTTCCAAATTACGCGGTGTTGCGGCATCAAGGGGCAGGCAAGTGGTTTGCCCTCTTAATGAACGTTCCAAGAGATAAACTCGGTCTCAAAGGAGACGGCGAGGTTGACGTGCTCAACGTAAAATGTAGGCCAGAACTCGTAGGCTCTTTACGCATGAAAAAAGGCTTTCTGCCTGCGTACCACATGAACAAAGAGCATTGGCTGACGGTTCTTCTGGATAACACGGTCCCAGAAAAAGAAATTTATGAGCTGATTGATGACAGTCATCAACTCACCATACATGATTGAAGACGCTCACCAATATGCCACCTAACAAGCGGTTAAGCCGCGCTCTAGTGCTTTTGGCTTGTTGCGGCGGAACTACTTCTTAGTTGATTGGGCATAGACCTTCATCGGCGGCGGCAATACGGGCTTCGGCAAGGCTGTCTGCTGGAGCGCTATCAATGGCTGCTGCGACATTGTCATGCCACCCAAACTCATCCCAGTGGTTCCTATTTTTTCCCATTCAATAAAGTGCTCGGTAAGCAGTGTTCGGAATAGTTCGTTCTGCGTGATCAAAGCATCCCGCTCATGGCTAACCATTTTATTGTCATCAAGGCACTGCAGGAATGTTTTGTGGCGGTTTTCGTTAGCAGCTAAGTACTGTTCTAAAGCCTCACGATCTGCTGGCTCGATGCGTTCGATAATGCGTTTGATATGATCGGGGTTCATTATTATTCTCCACTGTAATATGTGCGTTCAAATGGTGTTAAACTATGAAGGTAATGTTAATCATGATGTTACGTTGATAATTTAAAAACGTGGATTTGTAAATGCACGCATGCGTATTATTAAAATTTTAGCTGTATTAAAAAGGAGAGGAGTATGTGGCAGTCATTGTTAGAGTTCTCTATCTCAGACTCAGGAAAAATTATCGTTCCTGCATTAATTGGTGCTGTTGTAGCAATTATCACAATAATCATAAAAGATATAATTCTTCATGAAATTCGCGAATCTAGAAAAGATCGTAAGAACTTAATTCATACGAAACTATCAAAATTGTATGGTCCACTTTATACAGTAGTTGTATCAGGATCTTCTACTTTGACTACATATTTCAGTGACAGTGAAAATTATAAAAATTTTATCAGTCATCAACACCTTCTTAGTAAAGATTTACAACATTTAGTAGATGAATGTCTCTCAATAGGCAGAGGGGATTTTAGAGATCCACAATGTACACCAGACGAGCTCAGAAAAATTTTGGATATAACGGCTAAGTTTAAAACTCAGCTTATTAAAGAAATGGAAAGTTTACGTAAAAAATACAGCTAACAAACTGTTCAAACGGTACTTTTTACAGTTAGCTTGTTGCGGCGGAAGCACTCGACGAAGCCCTATCGCAGGCTGATACTCAGCACGCAGTAACTTTCTGGTAGGCCAAAGGGACCGCCACGCAGAATATGCGTAACCAAAACGAGCACACTGGCGCCAGTGTGCAGTCCTGCAGCGCCTATTTCGTTTAATTTCAGATAATCTCCAATACTAAAACCGCGATCATCTTTCCTGATTTCTGCCTTCTTAATACCTGAAACCACATCGTTATAGTGCTGGCTTTGTATTTTTAATTCATGAATTTTCATTTACTTAGCTCACTTATCTTCGTTCTGATGTATTGGCAGCGTTACATCACTAACGGTAGGTTGCGGTATTGCAAGCCGATGGGGGCGAAGGGTATGTCGTCGTCATACTCGATCGGCGGTTTGTTGTAGTTGGGCGCTGACGGTCGTTGCTGACCACTTTGTTGGTTGCCTTGATATTGTCCACCCTGAGCTGGGGCTTGCTGGCCTGGCCCTTGTGGCTTGCCGCCGAGCATTTGCATAACATCGCCGATATCGACCACCACTTCTGTGGTGTATCTGTACCGGCAGACAATAAGCCGGGTCGTTCTTGTTGTGTGAACTGCGAGTTAGACCAGCAGAGCCGCAAGGCTACGGGGGGAGTGATTGCCAGTGGCAAGACGAAAACACCGGCGCCATTCACGAAGTAAAATCCGGCAGCCCACCTTATCGAAAAATGCCCACGCCGTTTGTGAATAAAGAGCATGCTGAGCAGGCATTAAAAGGCACCTCCCGCAAAGCCAAGCGGGAAAAGCGCAAGTTGAATTTGGACATGCCGGGTGACCCCAATCTGGCCGCAGAAACGCCTATTACCCTAGATGACTCTTTCCCCAACGGCATGGCAGGAAAGATGAGCATTGATCGAGTGGTCGCCCGTGGTAGCCGCTCAGGTGGGTACCGGATGACGATTACCGCCACATCGCCGGTGTAGTGGTGTTACTCGATCGGATAGAAATGCAGGGTGTTTTTGCTGTTGAACTTAGTAGCCAACCTGTCCAGAATGATTGCGTTTAAGCTGCAATTCTATTTTTCATTATGAGCATAAACGTGCTTCTCTGTATTAAAAATGTTATGCATCCAAGGAGGTAATGTGCCATATCAAGTAATTAGACGAGATCTGACAGAAACCACTCGGAAATGTGATTTCTGTCCGCAGTATTTAACTTCTCTTAAAGCCTATGTTTTAAAAGATTTAGAGACCGGAAAGCTATCTTACGCAGGACCGACATGCGCAAAAAATAATGCAGGGGAAGGCTCAACGTCTGGAATCCCTGACTTAACTAAATTTACTTTATCAAAAAACCATCGAGAAGGTGGTAGTCCTGGCGGGGGAGGCGGGGCATCCGAAGTCGATCCAGAAAAAATAGCGATAGAGTACTTGGTGTTGAGAGAATGCAAACTTGTAGAAGAACTCAATTGTTCATATTCGGTATTGAAAAAATATTATGAAAAGTACAGCACTCAACGGCTTTCAGAATCTGACATTCGTCATATAAATAATATTGCAGCTAAAGCTCCCGACAACCTAAGCCGCGCAGTACTGCAAAGAATATACAATTATTTGTTTTGGATTGATGTGGCAGTTGAGAAGCTACCGGTAGGAAAAACGGACTTTCTAGTCGGAGTCAGAAAGACCATCATCGCGAAAGGTAAAATTTCTGAGAAGCAAGCGTCATCCATAAATAAGTGTCTTGAAAATATTGATGGAGTACCACAGCTAAAATAAGGCATAACAATAACGTGTCCGTTTTATCGGGTGAACATCAACTGCTTAGCTTAGTGTTAGAAGACAGTAGGTATATGGAGGCTGGATTGAAAAATTATTTCTATGAAATATTGTACGTGATAGCCATGTCCAAGAAGACCCAGCGGGCAATTATTATGGGCGCAGTGTTCTTCATCGGCATTAGTTTTATAGGTAGTCACCTTACGAGTAATTTTAATTTTTCCGGTCCATTCAAAGAACTTGAAGATGCAATTTCAGGAAAACTCCTTAAGCGTTACGACAAAGTAGCTCTGTTGGCATTAATTTCATTCTGGGTGCTAGCTTTTAAGTGTTACCACCGCGATAAAAAACGCTTGTGGTATTAGATTCTTCTTTTTCAGAATTATGGGTTCGGCTCTATTGGTGTTTACACTTTTCGGCATTGGCTATATTGAGCACCAGTACGATTGGGCAAGATTACCAATGACAAAGTACTTCTCTCCCAATGTGGCTCAGCCATAAATGCTTAACAAACGCATGTTGTCGGACTAGTTTTCCGCTGCGCTCCAAACTAGCCGCAAATGCGAGCGTTATATGCTATAGGTTTATCATCAAGGAAATAAAATATGAGAATTGCAGTGTTTTGTGGTTCAAGTATAGGAAATAACCCTGAATTCATTCGTGCCACAAAAATTTTAGGTAAATACTTTGCCGAAAATGGAATAGATATAGTCTATGGTGGTGGCAAGGTAGGACTGATGGGCGTTATAGCTGATTCTGTCCTTGAGAATGGCGGGAAAGTTTATGGCGTCATTCCACAACATCTCAAAGATAAAGAAATAGCTCATCAAGATATAACAGAACTTAGGGTTGTTTCTGATATGCACGAGAGGAAAGCATGCATGGCAGAAATGGCCGATGCTTTCGTTGCTCTTCCAGGTGGTGCAGGTACTCTCGAAGAAATATTCGAGGCATGGACATGGGCACAACTTGGCCATCATAAAAAACCATGTGCTTTTTACAACATTGAGGGTTTTTATAACTCACTGCTTGGAATGATCGAGCAAATGTCCATAACAGGTTTTTTAAACCCAAAGTATGCTGAAATGCTTATTCACACGAGTGATCCCGTAGAGCTGCTATCTTCTATAAACGCATATAAGGCACCAGAACAAAAATGGAATTGATCAGAAGTGTTGCTTGGCTGCATGTAGAAAACGGCAAGGTACTGTGTGTGAGGACAAAGGGAAAAGATAAGTTTTATATTCCTGGAGGAAAGATTGATCTGGGCGAAAAACCTAAAGTAGCATTGGTTCGAGAAATAAAAGAAGAGCTTGGGGTGTCTTTAGATGAAAGCTCCATTTTACCAGCTATAACAATTGTTGCAGCCGCCCATGGTTTCAATTCAGGTCAGAAAGTTGAAATGCAGTGTTTCTATGCTCAATATAATGGAGTTATTTCTGAAAGTTCAGAAATAGAAGAGATAAAGTGGGTGCATAATGACTTTCAATTGATTTGTGCTCCCGCTGCTCAAAAGGCTATAAAGTTTCTAGCGCAGTCTCATAAAATTAGCATATAACAAGTCAATGTTGTTCGCAGCGCCTATTTCATTTACTGAGCTCATTTACTCTTCGTTCTAATGCATTGGCAGCGTTACATCACCAATGGTTCGTTGTAGTTGGGCGCTTGCTGTCGTTACTGCACGCTTTGCTGGCCTTGCCCTTGTGGCTTGCCGCCGAGCATTTGCATAACACCGCCGATATCGACCACCACTTCTGTGGTGTATCTGTACCGGCAGACAATAAGCCGGGTCGTTCTTGTTGTGTGAACTGCGAGTTAGACTAACCCAGCCGCAAGGCCACCGGCGGTGTGATTGCGCAGTGGCAAGACGAAAACACCGGCGCCATTCACGAAGTGAAATCCGGCAGCCCGCCGTATCGTAAACTGCCCACGCCGTTTGTGAATAAAGAACATGCCGAGCAGGCATTAAAAGGCACCTCCCGCAAAGCCAAGCGGGAAAAGCGCAAGTTGAATTTGGATATACCCGGCGACCCTAATCTGGCCGCAGAAACGCCTATTACCTTAGACGACTCGTTCCCCAATGGCATGGCAGGAAAGATGAGTATTGATCGAGTGGTCGCCGCTCAGGCGGCTACCGGATGACAATTAATGCTACATCGATGGTGTAGTGGTGTAACTCGAACGGAGAAGAATACTGGCGCTTTTTGCTGTTGAGTTTAGTAATGGGGTTGTCCAGAATGTACTTAATCGTTTAAATCGATTTCAATTTCAAACTTTGAATTTTTGTCAGTCATTTGCTTTGATACGCCCGCAGTAATAACGACATCAATTGAATATTCTAGTTATGGCGTTAGGCTGAATAATAGGATACGTAGTTCATGCTCAAAGTAATTGCGCAGGATTTTATCAAGCTTGATTGCATCGAGGATGTCATGCCTCTGTATCGAGAGCTTGTAGAGAAGACGAAAGAAGAATCTCGGTGTATATCTTATGATCTTTTTATCAACCAGAAGGACCTTGGGCACTTCATATTTATAGAGGAATGGCCTGATCGAGCCGCTTTGGACGCGCACTGCGACACCGAGCACTTCAAGAGATTGGTACCATTGATAGATCGGCATCAAAGGTCACCGGGAACTTATCTGCTTATGGACTCATTCGAGTAACTTTAAAAGTTTTTTGTATGTAGATCGAATTGTTGTTAGCACAGATTTTTCAGGCCACAAAATTGGTAGCAAGCTGTATACGGACATGTTTGGGTTCGCACGTTTACAGGGCATAAACACTATCGCTTGCGAGTACAACATTGAGCCGCCAAATCCACCAACTCGTGCGTTCCACGATAAGTTCGGCTTCAAAGAACTCGGTATGCAATGGGTTGCGAGTGGCACCAAGCTGGTCTCACTTCAAGCGGCAGAGCCCTAACCATTCGTTCGAGGCGGACGGTTCCGCTGCTTCAGCGTTAGCTATATCAGCAGATAGGAAAGACAAATTACATGAAATATCCGATTGAAGCCTCATGCCAATGTGGGCAAGTAACATACAAATTGTATGGAGCGCCCAAGATGGTTCTGGCCTGTCATTGTAAAGAATGTCAAAAATTAGCGACCAGTCCCTTTAGCGTTACTGCGATTGTGGATTCTTCCCAAATAGAATTTAGCGGGCAGTTAAAGGAGTGGAGGCGTTTAGCTGATAGTGGCAACCGTAATTACGCCATGTTTTGCACTGATTGTGGCAACAGAATATACCATTTTAACCCAGATGAGGATTCGACAGTTAAGCTGAAACTCAAGCCGGTGAACCTTACAGATGCAAGAGTTTTTGAGCCACAAACACATGTGTGGGTGAGTGAAAAGGTAAGTTGGTATCAAATACCAGACGGTGTAAAAGTATTTCTAAAGCAGCCATAATAACAGCTAACAAACGCTTCAGTAGGAGCAAAAAAGCCCAGCTACGAGCTGGGCTTTTTTTTCAAATTTTTGGGGAATACTAAACCGTCATCCCGTTGTCCTCAGTAAGTAATTAACTAACTGAATTAAAGGCCTTGTCCTTGCTTGGTCTTCCCAGATTTGGTAAAGCTGGCGGGATTTGAATCCGCCATCCTAAACCCGTTACTAGTGATTAAAGCTGCCTGCTTCATATTGTAACTAACGGACAGGTACAATATGATTCATACATAAACCATATATAGAGGTGCAGTCATGGGAATCGTTAAGATAGATGACGAACTACACGAAGAAGTTCGAAAGGCGAGTGCGTTCATGGTTCGCTCAATTAATGCTCAGGCAGAGTATTGGATCAAGATAGGCATGCTTGCCGAAGCTAATCCAAGTAGCTCATTTTCTGAGATTATGCGTGAACAGATGCAACTGGCAGATGTAGATGTAAGGAATGTGATCGGTGGTTAATGTAAAGCTGAAAAATGTCGAAGAGCTTGCCGTAATGCGTACTTCTGGAAAGCTGCTTGCAATGGTCTTTGATTATCTCGACAGTGTGATACAAGTTGGCATCTCGACCATGGATATCAATAATTTAGCTGAACAATATATTGTTCAGCAGCTGAATGCTCGCCCAGCAAGTAAAGGCCAATATGATTATCAATATGTTCTAAACACCTCTGTCAATCATGTGGTATGTCACGGTATCCCTGCTGACACCCAAAAGCTCAAGTCCGGTGACATCATCAATGTTGATATCACATTGGAGCAAGGGGGATTCATTGCTGACTCTAGCAAAATGTACATGATTGGTGATGTACTTCCTCTTGCTAAGCGATTGGTCGAACAAACCTATGAGGCAATGTGGCAAGGAATACGCGCAGTAAAGCCCGGCGCCACATTGGGTGATGTAGGGCATGCCATTCAGAGACATGCTGAACAGCAGGGTTACTCTGTTGTTCGCGAGTTTTGCGGCCATGGAATAGGCCGAGAAATGCACGAAGAGCCACAAGTTTTGCATTATGGTGAGCCTGGCGAAGGGCTAGTGCTACAGGAAGGTATGGTATTCACGATCGAGCCAATGATTAACCAAGGCAAAGCTAAGGTTAAAGTAAAGAAAGACGGATGGACGGTTGTGACTACTGACAAGAAACTGTCCGCGCAATGGGAGCACACGATTGCGGTTACATCCGATGGTTACGAAGTGCTGACGCTTCGTACGGATGAGCAGCACTTTGCAGAACAAGCAAAGGCTCTTTAGATCTTATCTAGGCAGAAGATCTTTCCAGCTCCGGTGTGGTTATCTTGTTGGTGAGGGTAGTAGGCTACTTGAAACCTAAGCGTGAGGGACGGATTTTAAACCTCCGTTTAGCCCCTGATAAGTTGGGGGTCATATAGGGGTCAAAAAAAAGGGTGCCTAGTCACATCAAATCACCTGTTTGATGTGGGGCACCCTTATCATTGCTCGCTTTGTTAGCTTCGGTTATGCTGTGTCAGGTGATGCGGCGTTAGGCTTTAAAATGCCGTTTAAACGCCTCGTAACACAGCGTTACCCATAAAGTGTACTTCAGATATACGCTGTGCTCGATGAGTGAACACCACCTCGTTTACGTTAAATTGTCACTGTGACAAGGCGACCCTTCTCAATCCTATTCTTTTCTCGTTATCTTTTATCGTTATTACTAAAGAGTCTGACTATGCGTTTTAGTCCCCTGTTGGATGAGTTAATCAAGAGTTTGCAGATCTTACCCGGTGTCGGCCCTAAGTCAGCTCAACGTATGGCATTTGCCATGTTAGAGCGCCAACGTGCCGGTGGCCGTCGGTTGGCTCATGTGTTGGACGAAGCGCTGGAAAAAATTGGCCATTGCCGTCAATGCCGTACCTTTACCGAAGAAGACATTTGCCCCTTGTGCGCCAACCCTAAGCGCGCCGTGAGCGGCCAGCTGTGCATAGTGGAAAGCCCCGCCGATGTAGTGGCCATAGAGCAAACCGGTCAATATCAAGGGCGCTATTTCGTGTTGATGGGGCACCTTTCGCCATTAGATGGCGTGGGGCCAGAAGAGTTAGGGCTTGATAAGTTGGCCAATTGGCTGGCGCGGGAGTCATTCTCTGAGTTGATCTTGGCGACCAACCCCACGGTAGAAGGCGAGGCCACAGCGTATTACATTGCCGATATTGCCAGCCACCATGGGGTAAACGTAAGCCGCATTGCCCATGGCGTACCCATTGGTGGTGAGCTAGAGCTGGTAGATGGCAATACTTTGAGTCACTCCTTTATGGGGCGCAATCAGTTTGCCAATAACTGATGAGCCTCAGTGAAGCGTAAAATATTACGCTTAATCTGCGCGTCTGCTCTGCACCACTAGCGTCTCTAATGGCGTCTGGCATAGCCCACTCAACAGCAAAGCTGCGTGGGCGGCTTGTTGTACTTGAGCATGTGCTTCCACCAACACGGCGCGCTGAATGTCGGCAGGCGTATAGCCCAGTAAATACAGTTGACTGAGCGCTAATTGCAAAGGGCCTAAGCTGGGATTAAAGGCGACGTTTTCTAGGTAACGCCCCCGCAGTATTTGCCCATCCTTCAAGTGCAAGGCAAGACCTGCAAGGTTGTGGCTATAGGGCGCATAACTGGCATTGGCTTGATCCCAGGCCGATAGCGTAAGCGCATCTGTCGTAGGAGCTGGGTCGTGAGGGGTGGCCTGCTCTGAGCCCAAGATTAAGTTGGCGTGTGGATGGGTGAGTAAGCCATGCGTTTGTTCAAGATGGGCTGGGCCAAAGGCGTGGGGCAATAATTCTTCGAGCATAAAATGGCCGTCCGGCCAGACGACTAATAGGCTGTCTTGAGCCAACTCCTGCATAAACTGGCGACACTGGCCGCAAGGGCTGTGGCTGATCACCACTTTTTCTATGTATTGCTCATCAAATAATGCCGCATGCCCAATGGCTGCTTGTTCGGCGTGAACCGATTGCGGTAAGGGCATACCGACAAACTCCACATTGGCGCCCAAGTACCAATGCCCTGAGCCTGCAATGGCGATGGCACCGACCGCAAACCTTGAGACTGGCGCTTGGGCTTTATCTTGAGCCAGCGGCAATAAGGCAAAGGCCAGTGCTTCTGTGCCTAGCTGCGTGGCGTCCATCAGTAGCTGAATGTGTGTTGGGCTAAAGCGCGTTAGGTGGGTGAGTCTATGTTGATCCAGCGTTTGCTTGAATGCGTCATTCATACCGTGAACTCCTGTTTTTAGGCATTATGTTCATTATTGGAAGCTGGGTCTAAACGTACGGTGTAAAGCGTTAGTTTGTCCCATGCTTCTTTTCTTGCCTCTCTTTACCTTAGCAACCAAAGATACAAATGAAACAGGGGCGGCGCCAATAAGGCGGTGGCAATGCCGCACACCACCATGGCCAAAGAAGCAAATGCACCTTGTATCGGTCCCACCTCGGCGGCCGCTCCTGTGCCTATGGCGTGGGCGCCTGCGCCCATGGCCAAACCTTGAGCTTCAGGATGAGTAACGCCGGCTAATTTTAGCAGCGGAAAACCGATAATCGCGCCCATCATGCCCACTATGATTACTAAGCCCGCCGCTATGGCCGGAATACCGCCCATAGCGGCGCTTACGCTCATGGCCAAGGGCGTGGTGATGGACTTAGTCGCGATAGAGGCCAGCAGCTGCGGCTGGGCGTGCAAGATGCCGCCGAGCAGTAAGGTAGTGCCCACCGAAATGAACACGGAAATGCTACAGCACAGCACAATTGGCCACAGTTGTTGGCGAATTTTCGCTGCCTGTTGATACAAGGGCAGGGCGAAGGCCACTACCGCCAGCTCCAATAATAAATTAAGCGGCTTAGTCCCTGCCTGATAGGCGCTGTTATCTTGGCCCGTTAATACCAGCAAGCCAATGATTAACAATGCCGGCAACATAATGGTGTTGATAAGTGGGCTCTTATAACGACGAGCCAGCTTCTTAATCGCCAAATAGCAGAATGCGGTGAGAGGAATCGCCAGCCACAGCATCATGCTTGCATCCTCTGATATAAGCGTCCCACCACCACCAAAATTAACACCAGTCCGCTTAAGGCCGCGCTTAAAATAAACCCTATGCCCTCACTGAGTACATCTACGTAGCCAAGCAAGCCCACCGCCACCGGAATAAATAACAACGCCATGTGCCGTAATAACAGGTGGGCACTTTGGTGTATCCAGTTTAAGGGCAACAATTGGCTGATCAGTAATCCAAACAGCAATAGCAGGCCGATAATACTACCCGGAAACGCGAAAGGTAATAGGCCCGCGAGCGCTTTGCCCAGTACTAAACAGGCTAATAACAGGCTAAAGCCGCGCACTATGATGAACGGCTCGCTATTGAGCAAGCGATTAAAGCGTTTGTACATAACGGGCCACGGCCTGCAGCAGGATCAGCTTGGTTTCATCTTCTTGATGGGCAAGCACCAGTTGCTCAAGATTGTGCATATAAGGCTCGGCTTGAGCGCTGAGTTTATCTTGGCAATGCTGGCGCCAGCGCTGCCATTCTTGCTTACTTAAGGTGTTGGGGTAGTTGCGGGCGCGATAGCGAAACAGCAGCTCACTTAAGCGCGGGTCATTAAATTGCAGCGGCAAGGTGGCTAAAACCTCGGGTGTACTGGCGTGGATCATGGCCATGGCGGCTTTATCCGCCTCGCCAAAGAAACCGCCTTCGTAGAGGGCGCCATCTACATCAGTGCAGGGCCCAAACTGATGGGGCAGTTGATATAAGGCGACTACTTTCTCGCGAATTTCTGGATGACGACGTAGCAAGTCGAGACTTTGACGGCATTGCACGCGATCTATTGCTAATTCATCGGCTCTTTGCTCGGTTAAGGCACCAGCTTTAGCCAATGACGGGCACTTGTTGATGTGCACCAGTTTCACCGGCACAGGCAGTAAATCCCCGAGATCTGCGCGCTTTGTGTAGAGACGCTCTTGTAACTGCTCTGGGCTGAGTTCGAGCAAGGGGCTAAGATCCATGGCCAAATTCACGCAAATTACCGCATTGGCGTTTTCTGGGTGCCAAGCCAAGGGGGCCACCCAAGTTGCACACCCTTGCCACGCCGAAAACTGTCCTGAGATATGTACTAAGGGTGTGGCATGAATAACATCGATCAGCGCTTTAACTTTATGCTTGTTGCGCAGCCCATATAAATAGTCGAATAACTTAGGTTGAGCGGTGCGCAATAACTTAGCCAAGGCGATGGTGGCGCGCACGTCGGCGAGTGCATCGTGGGCATTGGCGTGCACTATGCCGTTGGCTTGGGTGAGGTGCTCTAGTTTAAAGCTCGGCTTACCGTCTTCGTCTTCTGGCCAGTTAATGCCCTCAGGGCGCAGCGCATAAAAGGTGCGCGCCACATCCAGTAAATCCCAGCGCGAGTTGCCATGCTGCCAGCTGTAGCCGTAGGCATCATAAAAGTTGCGATATAAAGTATAACGGGTCACTTCATCATCGAAACGAATATTGTTGTAACCCAAAATGCAGGTATTGGGCTGGCTAAACTGCTCATGGATGCGAGCAATAAACTCCGCCTCACACAGTCCTTGCTGCTGAGCGGTTTGCGGCGTAATACCCGTGATCAACGTGGCTTCTGGCGAGGGCAGATAATCGTTCGGCAGCTGGCAATACCACATCAAGGGCTCGCCAATTTCATTGAGATCCTTATCGGTACGAATGGCGGCAAACTGTACTGGTCGGTCAAAGGCCGGATGTAAGCCTGCCGTCTCATAGTCGTGAAATAAAAAACTGGGTGCTACTGCAGGCTGACTCATGATGGTTCGCTTTTTTATTACCGTGGGCTCGGACTTATCTGAGTGCCGGCCATTCAAAGAGTGGGCGTAAGAGTAACATGTAGCAAAAGCAGCGGTAAGAGGCGAGGCACTTTGGCGTCGCTTTTGGTATTCAGCTGTCATGGATGCGCTGAAAACGTCTAGGAATAGACCAAAAAATACCGAGCTTGGGCTCGGTATTTTGTAGACTTTAATGACGCTCTGCCACTAATGGCTAGCGGTTTATTATTCTGAGCTGTCTTCTACGGGTTCGAAGTCATCGTCTCCGTTACTCGAGGTCATTGGCGAGCATAAACGGTGCACTCGCTTAGGACCTATCACCTTTAAATACTTTAACCATACCTTGGCATGCTTGCTGTCGGTGGCGGTGCCCTCTTTGACTTGTTCTAGGAAACGTTGCTCTTCACTGCTTTTGGGCGCCGTTTGCTCACTATACAAAGCCAACATGGCGTGGCCGGCTTCTTCCAGAAGCGCGGCTTCTGGAACCGTAAATTCGCCACAACGACGTAAACCGCGAGGGAAATGGGCGAAGTCCTGAAATGGCTTGTTTGACTCAAAGCTCATGTTCTTTCTCACTTTTATGGAAGGCTCTCTGATTCGCGCAAAGTATGGCACCCAGCATTAGGATGCAAAATCAATATTTTTAACGTGACGATAAATTTTTTTTATGCTTGGTTTTATGCGTAGCTTTATGATGAATTTATAAGCCATTAATTGCCCGTACTCACTGTGTATGTGCCTTGGTGAGTGTGTTCAATAAAACGCAGATGCTGATGCAATTGATTAAATTCATTATCTTCTGCGGCAATGTCGCCCAAATGCACATTATTTTAGTGATAACGCTAAATCTGGTATCGCTTGCTCTTGATGACGCGTAACAGCATGCGCTCTGTAGCGGCACACACAGGCTCTTTGATACAAGGCATGGGCATTTTGCTGTTACGCGATTACACAGGCTCGGTGCTCATTGGCGAACGTTCATCATTAAGGCTGCATCTGCCTGAGGATCCTAGCATCCAAGTCACCGGGCTTAATGTCGAAAATTGGGTCATAAATATCGTTTTTTTGCTTGTGGGCTTGTGCGCCGTTTTCTTTAACTCCCTTAAAAAATTCCACTCTTTGATGGCAATACTGATGTGATAGCCGCTAACAGATAAAAAGGTAAGTTCCCGTTATTTTGGCGTAAGTAGTTTCTTTATCGGCGACGTTTGGCTTTTTTTGTGGGGTGTGTCGGTCACTTTAACTCGAAATTTTGCCATTTCTGTACGTCACGTTTTCAACTCGTCGAGCTTATAACGCCCCATAAAAGGCGTGAGTTAAGTGCGCACTTAGGCTTCAGCGTCTGACTCACTGGGTGGATCTTGGGCAAGAAGGGGTAGGGAGCAGACTAAAATAATCGGCTAGAAAGTATTTTATGATTGGATATCCAGTCAAAGCATCAAGATGCAGTGACTGAGGTTAACTCTAGGATGTTGGGTGTTCAAATAATATG
>JAHLFI010000036.1 GCA_018883865.1 Candidatus Oceanisphaera merdipullorum | reverse complement strand
ACTCCTCACCTCTCAAGTGGTCGTAAAACCCTCAATCGCGCTTAAGCGCCTTTGCCATAAGCTGACTTGCTCACCGGAGTCGGCATACGGCTGAGCCGGATGCTTACCCCAGATTGGCGCCGGCCAAGCGGCATCGCTGCTAAAGCGCGCCACATGATGTACATGCAATTGCGCCACCATATTGCCCAAGGCGGCCACGTTGACCTTCTCGGCACCCAATTCACTTTCCAACAAAGCCGCAACCGCACAAGATTCACGCATCAGCTGTTGCTGATCTGACTCGCTTAAGTGATGGATTTCGCGCAGCTCTGCTAGTTTGGGCACCAAAATAAGCCAAGGATACTGACTGTCATTCGCCAGCAGCACCAAGCACAAGGGCAACTCACCTAACACCAAGGTGTCAGCCACTAATTGCGGATGTAAGCAAAACTGTCTCATTTAAGCACGGACGCGTGTAAACGCAGATAGGCAATGATATCGGCGGATTCATATAACCAAAAATACTGACCCGGCTCTGACTCAATGCGCAGGCAAGGTACCATGCGCTGGCCGCCGCCTTGCATCAAGGCTTGCAGGTGCTCTGGCTGGCCAATATCACAGAGTTGAATGTGCAGGCCTAGCTCTTTAATGACGCTTTTTACCCGCTCGCAATACGGACACCAATCTTTTTCATACAGGGCTAATTGTGCTGCACGCTCGACGATAGGCGCCTGCGAATGTGACTCGGGCGCCGAGTCTTTAAACCAATCAAGTACCGACATAAGCACACCTCTCAATTAAGGGCTAAACGCCTTAATAATTAAACGCTAAACGAAGAGCCACAACCACAGGTGCTGGTGGCGTTAGGATTGGTGACGAGAAACCGTGAACCGGCTAAGCCATCCACATAATCTACTGTGCCGCCAATCAGGTATTGCAGGCTCATACTATCGACCACCATGATCACACCGTTTTTCTCGATCACGGTATCGCCGTCATTGGTTTTTTCATCGAAGGTAAAGCCGTATTCAAAGCCCGAGCAGCCACCGCCAGTAATGTAAACACGCAGGCGTAACTCAGGGTTTTCTTCTTCGGTGATCAAGGATTGGATCTTGGTGGCCGCCGCATCACTCATCTGGATTGGCAAGGGCATTGCTTCGCTCATCACTACCTCTAAAATTAGTTATCGACCAAAATTATCTAATACCCGACTAAACAGATCAAGTATTGTACTGCAACCTTCCGTTACTCTGGCTTAACCAAGGTACTCGCGCTTGACTGTGATAGCTCAGCTACGGGCCAGTTGAGGCTCAAGGTGCGGGCAGGCCTCCCGGTTAAGTTTAAGTGCAGCTCTAAGGTCTGGGCTTGGCTATCTTTGGGCAATTGCAGCTGACCGCTTAACACCTGAAAATGGCGAAAGTCTAAGCTGACGGGTGCCACGCCCAAGGTATCTTCACTAAGTAACACCGACTTACCGTCCTGCAACGCCCGTACTTTTAAGCGGGCTTGGCCAGTCACACGTTTATCTGTCTTAGTGGGTTGTAACAGTACCAGTCGGTAGGCAAATAAGCCCGTTTCACCGAGCGGCGTAATATCTTCATGGGTTAATAGCAGCTCGCCACCATTGTCGCTGGCCAGTACTTGTCGGTACAGGGCCAACTGTTGGGCTTGCTCAGCCAGTTGCCGTGACTGTAGATCCAATTGTGCCAACTGACTGCTTTCGGCACTGAGTAGCGTTTGTAAATCCACCCGCAGCGCCAACAGCTCTTGGCGGCTACGCTCAATTTGGGTTGCTTGCAGCGTAATCAACTGCTCTTGCTCATAATAACGCAGCGCGCTAAAGCCGAGCAGCAAGGCCAACACCACGCAACACACTAAAGACAGCATAAAACGACGATCTAAAACTTTAGTCATCATAACGTCTCCATTAGGTAATGCCGAATTGTGCCAAAGCACGGCCTCGGGCGCCAGCAAGGCTTTCGCTTGGCTTAATTTAACGGCCTAATTTACGACGAGACAGTTTAGCGCGAACGGGCCCTACACATTCAGCTAGGCGCAGTTTTTAATGAGAGTTTTTGATATAGTCAGCCCACATTGGCCGTACTTACGGCCACGGCCCAATTCAAAGGATGCTTACATGTCCAAGTCTGACGATTTATTTGCCAAGGCCCGCCTCGTTATTCCAGGTGGCGTTAATTCTCCGGTGAGAGCTTTCAATGGCGTAGGCGGTACGCCGCGCTTTATCGAACGCGCCGATGGTGCCTATATCTATGATGCGGACGGCCAGTCCTATGTGGATTACATCGGCTCTTGGGGGCCGATGATTTTAGGCCATAACGCCGCCGTGGTACGCGAGGCCGTGATTGAAGCCGCTCAGCGCGGTTTAAGCTTTGGTGCGCCAACGGCCAGTGAAGTAACCATGGCGGAAAAGGTTAAGGAGCTGGTGCCCTCCATGGAGCTAACGCGCATGGTTAACTCAGGCACAGAGGCGACCATGAGTGCCATTCGCTTGGCGCGTGGCTTTACCCATCGCGACAAGATCTTGAAATTTGAAGGCTGTTATCACGGCCACGCCGACTGTTTGTTAGTGAAAGCCGGATCTGGGGCGCTAACCTTAGGCCAGCCTAATTCACCGGGCGTACCTGCAGACTTCGCTAAGCATACGCTGACCGCTACCTATAACGACTTAGAGTCAGTGAAAGCCGCCTTTGCCGCCGCCCCCAACGACATCGCCTGCATTATCGTGGAGCCGATTGCCGGCAATATGAACTGTATTCCGCCCTCTGCTGGCTTCTTGCAAGGCTTGCGCGATATTTGCGACCAATACGGCGCCTTGCTGATTTTTGATGAGGTGATGTGTGGTTTTCGTGTGGCCTTGGGCGGCGCCCAGCAACGCTATGGCGTAACGCCTGATCTCACTACGCTGGGTAAGATTATCGGTGGCGGCATGCCGGTCGGAGCCTTTGGTGGCCGTCGTGAAGTGATGGATCATTTAGCGCCTACTGGTCCCGTGTATCAGGCTGGCACCTTGTCTGGTAACCCGATTGCCATGGCCGCCGGTTTAGCGACCTTAAACGCCCTTTGCGCACCGGGTTTACACGAGAAGCTCGAAGCCAGCACCAAGAGGCTGGTCGATGGCGTGCAAGCGGCAGCCGATAAACACGGCATCCCCTTTACCACCACGCAGGTAGGCGCCATGTTTGGCTTCTTCTTTACTGCGGAAAAAGACATTCACAACTATGCGCAAGTGATGAATTGCGACGTGGATGCCTTTAAACGCTTCTTCCACCTCATGCTTGATCAAGGCGTGTACTTGGCCCCTTCTGCCTTTGAAGCCGGCTTTATGTCACTGGCTCACGGCGACAAAGAAATTGCCCACACCTTAGCCGCGGCAGATAAGGCGTTTGCGGCCATGAAAGCATAATTAGTTAGCAGATGACTCGGGCCGCTGGATATGCACCAGTGGCCCCTCTAATAACTCAATGCTGTTACCGTCCGGATCCATAATAAACACATAGCGATCACAGCTTTGACCGGGCACCACAGACGGTTTATCTGTTAATAATCCCGCGCCATGCAATGCACTCAAGGCGTCATCCACATCATTTACCTGCAACGCAAAATGTCTCAACCCTAAACGAGTACCTTTGGCCCAAGGCGGAAACGACGCCAGCGCCTCTACTTCCTCCTCGGGTTTAAAACAATACAACTCCAACAAGGCTTGTCCTAACTGCAAATGACAAATTTGTAGCTGCCCCACTTCATCCTGCCAGCGATAGACGGGTTCAAAGCCTAAGCCTTTATAAAACCTCTCAGACGCGGATAAACTTTGCACGCTCATGGTCAAGTGATGAAAAGAAAACATAGTCGCCCTCCGATTAAGTTACTTTGAGCATATACCAGAAACACAGCTATTAGTGGCCAGCTCTAAGCTATCAGAGAATGACAAACCGGCTTATTTGGTAGAAGCCACGTTAACCGTTCTGCCCTACGCAACTGGACGTTCGCGGTGAAGCATGAGAGGCAGGTTAAAAGTATAAAAAAGGCACCTGACTGTGGTCAGGTGCCTTTTTAGTGTGGGCCTAGTGCTAAGCGCTTTATGCGGCTCTTGCCCTTTAGTTTAACTTACCGCTGACGACTTAACGCTGACGGCTGTCCAAAAGGCTTCCCCCTAAAACCTAAGTTAGCGTGCGAAGTTAAAGATATCTTTTAGCCAATCGCTCACTTGCTCGCCGGTTTTGGGCAAATTGTAAATCGGCTCCGCCGGCTGACAACCGCGGGCCGGCGGCAAAGCCGAGACCTTGGCAGGCAGTAAACGAGTTTGCTCACAACGCGGATCTGCCGGCATGCCATCGCTGTAAGCTAAGTTAACTTGGTCGATACCCGGGGGCGTCTTAAGCTCCAATGAGTCGACGCCACGGCTGTCTAAGTAGCGGCTATAAATGCGTAGCGCACCGCTGGCACCGGTTAAGCCGGTGCTGGCGTTATTATCTAAGCCCACCCAGACGCTAGCTAACTCTTCGTTATCTAAGCCTGCATACCAAGCATCGCGCAAGTCGTTGGTAGTACCGGTTTTACCCGCCATCACTCGATTCGGGAAACGCGCCGCCAAGTGCGCCGCCGTACCGCCACCCACCACTCGGGTCATGGCATACAGGGCTAAGTAACCTGCATCCGGATCCAATACCTGAGTGGCCTTGGCGGTGTGCTGATACAAAAGCTCGCCTTTATCGTCTTGAATGGCACGAATCGAGGTTAAGGGCTGATACAGCCCTTGGTTAGCCAGTGTTAAATACAGCTGATTCACCTCCATGGGCGTCAATTCTAGCGTGCCTAACATCAAGGACGGATAGGCGGGAATGGTTTGGCGCACACCCATGCGCTGCAGGCCTTTAATGACGTTATCCAGCCCCACTGCCATGCCTAAGTTAACGGTCGGCACGTTTAAAGATTGCGCCAAGGCGTCCACCAGCATCACTTGACCACGAAACTTACGGTCATAGTTATTGGGTTTCCAGACTTGGCCACCTTCACTGCGCAGGCTAATCGGTTGGTCTTTAATGGCGCTGCCTAAGGTAAAGCCATTCGCCAAGGCTTCCGCATACACAGGCGGCTTGATCAGTGAGCCTATGGCGCGGCGGGCCGATAAGGCGCGGTTAAAACCAGCAAAACTGGGGTCGGCCCCGCCCACTACGGCACTGACTTCGCCCTTGCGCCAGTTGCTGACCACCATGGCCGCCTCAAGTTCCGGCTTCTTGGTGTTGGCACGCAGCTGTTTTACCTGCTCCAAGATTGCCTGTTCGGCACTGTGTTGGGCGATAGGATCCAAGCTACTGAAAATTTTCAGACCGTTTTGACGTAAAAAATCACTGCCAAACCGTTCTTGTAACTCTTGGCGCAATAAGCCCATAAAAGCCGGTGTTCGGCCATAGCCCATACGGCCGCGTTCGATAAGTTGCAGCGGCGTGTCACTGAATTGCTCGTAGGTGGCGCGGTCGATGTGGCCGTCGTTGGCTAATAAACGCAGCACCAGATCACGACGCTCGCGAGCGCGTTGTGCATTGCGCCAAGGATCGTAATAAGAGGGGCCTTTCACTAGCGCCACCATGAGGGCGATTTGATCTGGATTTAGCTCATTGAGTGGTAAACCGAAATAGAAATAACTGGCTAAACCAAAACCATACACGCCTTGGTTGCCGTTTTGGCCCAAATACACTTCGTTCAAATAGGCTTCTAAGATCTCGTCTTTGTCGTAACGAAAGTCAATGATCAGCGCCATATAAGCTTCTTGTATCTTGCGCCATAAACTACGGTCTTGGGTTAAGAATAAGTTTTTGGCTAGCTGCTGGGTCAGAGTACTACCACCCTGTACCGTACGGCCCGCTTTTACGTTCACCACCAAGGCACGCAGTATCGCCATCGGCGACACACCGTCGTGCTTATAAAAGTCTCTGTCTTCTACCGTGATCAAAGCCGTTTTCAGTAGCTCTGGCACTTGGTCTAAGCGCACCAATAAGCGGTCTTCACGCTTTTCTACGTTTAAGCGATCCAGCAACACAGGATCCATACGCGCATAGCCCAGCTCACGGCCGTTGGTGGGGTTCTTAATCGACTGTAAACGTTGGCCTGAGAAGGTAAGCAAAATTTGCCGCGCGTCTTCTGGCCCATCGGAAAAGGTAAAGGGACGACGATTAATTTCAATGCTGCTATTGGTGGCAGAGTATTCACCCGGACGACTGGGGCTGGCCACCTTGCGATAGTTTAACAACGTCAACTCACGCAACATCTGAGCATGAGACAGCTTTTGATCGGGGAATAGCTCTAACGGTCGGCTATAAACCAAGGCGGGCAGCGCCCATTTTTGGCCATCGAAGCGTTCACGAACTTGGCTATCTAAATAAATACCAAATATGCCCATTAGCACCGCAAACACCAGTGTTAACTTAAGCAGCAGGCCCCACCAAAAGCGGTTTTGTCTCACCGGCTTCTTTTTGGATTTTTTCTGAGTTCGAGTCTGTTTTGCCATAATCAGTGCTTTATATGCCTCTTGGTATACTGGGTTGGCGCCGTGGTGGCTGGATTGTCAGGCCAGTGGTGCTTAGGGTAGCGCCCCCGCATTTCTTTTTTAACATCTTCATAAGAGCCGGCCCAAAATGCGGCCAAATCTCGAGTAATTTGTAATGGTCGCCGCGCAGGAGATAATAGCTCTAGCACCAAAGACACGCGCCCTTGGGCTAGCACTGGGCTGTGCGACTGACCCAACATTTCTTGTAACCGTACCGGCAATACGGGATCTTCGGTTTCTCGATAACGAATGCGCGCTTGGGTGCCGGTAGCCAGGCTCAGTGAGCCGGGTAGCAGGGTATCCAGCAATTGCTGCTGTGACCAGTCCAGACGACTTTTAAATATCTGCGCCCACGGCAGTCGCGCCAGCGCTTCCCAACGGCCAAGCCCTGTTAAATAAGGTAATAACCAGTGCTCGGCCTCATCTAACCAGCTGTTTTCATCACAGACAGTGAAGCCGAGATCGGCCAGCTTTTGTCCGGCAAGCTTTAATCTCAGCCAATATTGCTCGGCCGCCTCATCTAGCGGCAACGCCTGCCAGCCGCGACGTTGAATCTCTCCCAATAAACACTGCGCCTTTTGTTCTGGGCTGATATTCGTCAGGGGGGTGCGCTGCAAGACTAAACTGCCAAAACACCACTGGCGCTCGGCGCGCACCCGGTTGGCGTCGCTATCCCATTCTAAGTGGGCCTGCTCACTAAAATGAGCCGCAACAAATTTTTGTAATTGCGCCAATTCAAGCGGCTCGGCGGCCTGAATGAAAATCCCCCGTTCGCCGCGCCCTAAGCCTGCTATGGCCAGCATACTTTTGCCTTGTAAGGGGCTATCTTTGGGCAAGTTGGCACTCAAACCACCCGCCAATCCATAACGTGACTGCTGACGCAGCATAGCTACCCATTCGGGACGTGCATTGGCCAACAGTGAGCCCACGTACTCGCCCCTCGGTTGGGCAGGTTTTGCTTGCAGGCGCATAAACCAACGTAACGCCGCCTGTTTAAGTGAGCTTTGTCGTGCCAACAGCTGACCAGATAAAGTGCCTGAGTCCCATCGGCCTTCTTCTAATAAGCTCACCAAATACACGGCATCCGCCAGTGCGCCTTGATGCCCTTGCTGTTGCCACGCTTGAGCACAGAGCAGCAATTGGCCAAGCCAGGGCTCACAACCCAATTGCCATACTTGACGGCCAAGCGCCGTTAGTTGGCTGCCATGGATTAGCTGTAAGTCGGTTAACTGTTGGCGTGCGGCCGCCAACAACACCTCGGGTGGCGGCGTAAGTAAGAGCAATTGCTCTGGCGTGCAGCCCCAAGCGGCGCACTCCAAGACGAAGCTAGCTAAATCACTTTGTTCAATTTCCGCAGGCCGGCGCACGCTCAAGCGCTGTTGCTGCTCTTGGTTCCATAGCCGCACGCAACTGCCCGGTTGTAGCCGACCGGCTCGCCCTGCCCTTTGGGTGGCCGAGGTTTGACTAATGGGCCGCGTGTAAAGTCGTGTCATGCCTGATGGGGGCTCAAACTCGGCGCGTCTCTCTATACCTGAGTCCACTACTATGCTGATGCCATCTATGGTGAGCGAGGTTTCCGCCACGTTAGTAGCCAACACCACCTTACGCCGCCCCGGCGCTGCAGGGGCAATCGCCGCTTGTTGCTCTTGCAAGCTCAGGCGACCGTATAAAGGCCGCAACTCCACCTCGGTATCGGTTTTCCCCTCGGGTCCTTGCTTTTCAAGCCCCTGTTTCTCAAGCCCCTGTTTTTCAAGCCAAAGTAAGGTATCGCGTATTTCACGTTCGCCTGGCAAAAAAGCCAGCACGCTGCCCGCGTGCTCGGCCAACGCGCGTAAAATGGCGCGGCCCATAGCCTCATCGAGTCGGGTATGTAAATTGCGCGGCTGATAACTGACCTCGACCGGAAAACTGCGTCCGGCACTTTTAATGCAAACCGCATCGGGCAACAGTTCATCCAACGCCAAACCATCGAGCGTGGCCGACATGATCATGATGGTTAAATTTTCACGCAGCTGTTGGCACTCAAGCGCAAACGCCAAAGCCAGCTCGGCCTGTAAGCTGCGCTCATGAAATTCATCAAAAATCAGTAAGCCCACTCCTTTTAGCTCAGGATCAGCTTGCAGCATGCGCGTTAATACACCCTCGGTCACCACTTCTAAGCGAGTGTGCTTACTCACACAGCTTTCACCGCGCATTCGATAACCGACCTGTTGGCCCGGTTGTTCACCTAACTGACTCGCTAAGTACTGGGCTATGCTGCGCGCCGCCAACCGTCTGGGTTCCAGCAAGATAATGCGGCCTGCTATCTCGGGTTGCGCCAGCAGCCATAACGGCAAGCCAGTCGACTTGCCGGCACCGGGCGGCGCTTCCAAAATAATGTGCGGCGCCGTTAAGGCCGCCTTTAGTTCTGGCAGTACTTGGGCAATAGGAAGTTGGTTCACGGGATGACCTAGTGATGGAAAGCGCAAGTGCAAAAACGGTGAATGTAAGAACGAGGGTATAATGCCAAAATTCGGCTTAAAGCGCGATCCATAACCCGGTTTGATCATCTATTTTTCTCCTATATAGGAGTCAATCCCGATGAATTAAGGCCCGATTAATTAAGGCCCGATTACAATCCTTAAGTTAGCGATATTGTACCGATATTGCGTGGCGTTTTTTCCTCTCCACTCGCTCATGTCTTCACTGGATAAGCGCACACCGTCAAAAACTTTAGGCCCACCCTTTCATACTGATGAATCGTCGCCTAGGCTTCATATGCTCTTAATCTCGTGTTGCGCAAAATAGACTAGTAAAGGACTTGTGACTGGCTTTACAGTTACGGCTATAAATTAGTTATCTGGGATGCTCAGCTTAACAATCTATGTATATCAACCTAACAGCCCATATACATTAGTTAACAAAGAACTGAGTAAGGGTTATTACCCTTATTTTAGTGTCTTGATCAGTCGCCATGCTTAGTGCAGCTAAACTCATCCCTCAAAAATTCCTGGAAAACCAGGTAAGAGAAATAAATGCCTACATTTAGGCTCAGCAGCGTTTATACCCTGATGGCGTTTATCTGTATTTTTGCAGCAGGGTCTTATTACACTCATCTCAGTATTGAGGCTCGCAGCAAAGAGCAGCAGCGCTCAATGGAAGAAGTCGTTAGCACTCAGGCCTCAGCCATAGAGCGGCATCTAACCCATTCATTATCATCGACTTATATTCTTGCCCAAGAAGTGCGACGCAGTAACGGCCAGCTCAATAATTTCGACAGTTTTGCCAAAGACGTGATGCAGACGATAGGCGGTGTCTCCAGCCTGCAACTGGCTCCTAATGGTATAACTCAGCAAATTTATCCACTAGAGGGCAATGAAAAGGGCATTGGTCACAATTTGTTGCTAAGTGATACGCGCAGTAAGGAGGCATGGCAAGCGATCGACAATAAGACATTAACCTTGGCAGGCCCCTTTATGCTAGTACAAGGCCGTATGGGCATACTGGCACGAAACCCCGTTTTTCTTGAGAACAACGGCAAGCCCTATTTTTGGGGGTTTGCGACGGCATTGCTTTATCTGGAGGATCTGCTGTCGTTTACAGAGATCGATCAGCTCAATCGTAAAGACTATGCCTTTGAACTATCGCGCTTACATCCGGACACCAACCAGCTGGATATTTTTGCCCGCTCCAGCAAGGCTCTAACGGAACAGCAGGTCAGAAAAGTAATTAGGGTTCACAATGGGGAATGGTTCCTCGCGATGGACAGGCCCATCGACTTCACCTTTCAAATAATGGTGGGCATCCTGCTCAGCCTGCTCACGGCCAGTCTATTTTCGCTGCTATTACGCCGTATATTGTTAGAGCCCGAGCGCTTAAGAGCACTGATTAAAATACAAACTAGTCGCTTGGAACAGTTGGCTTTTTTTGATGAACTGACGGGTTTGGCTAATCGGCGCTTTCTTACCGAGCAGTTAGATCACGCCATTTTGAATATTCGCCGTGGGGGTGGCGGCTTAGCATTACTGTATCTGGATTTAGATAACTTCAAACGCATCAACGACTCGACCGGACATCATGATGGGGATCTACTGCTAATCGAAGTGGCTCAGCGACTTAAAGCCACAGTAAGAGAATGCGATATCGTCGGCCGCTTAGGAGGAGATGAATTTGCGGTGGTATTGATGCACATAGAAAGCGTCGAACATGCACGCCTCGTCGCCGAAAAAATTATTGCCAATATAGGTATGCCGGTGCAGTTGGCTCAAAATGAAGCCATAGTGGGAACCAGTATTGGGATAACATTAGCACCAGAAGATGGCACCAGCAGTGGTGAGTTATTGCGCAATGCCGATCTGGCCATGTATGAATCAAAACGAGCGGGAAGAAATCAGCTTTCTTTTTACAACATAGCGATGCAGGAGCGGGCGCTGTACTCGATACGGCTCGAAGAACAGTTACGCCAGGCCTTGGTCCGAGAAGAATTTGCGCTGGTCTTTCAACCCATAGTTTCCCTTAGTAATGGGCTGAACGAAAAGTTCGAAGCCTTGCTACGCTGGCATCAACCTGAACGAGGCTTACAACACCCAGCTAGCTTTATTAAGATTGCTGAGCAAACGGGATTGATAGTGCCCATTGGTTACTGGGTAATAGAGGCGGCCTGCGCTTTTATTCAGCAACAAATACAAGCCAAGCAAACCATAAAACCGGTGGCGGTGAACTTGAGCGTTTGTCAGCTACGCGAACCTGAGTTTGCCAATAGAGTTGAAACCTTATTAACGCGTTTGCAAATTGCGCCCAGCTTGCTTGAACTGGAAATTACCGAGTCCATGCTAATGGAGAATGTGGATCTCGCCATGATCCTGATAGCGGACCTGAGACACCTAGGAATAAAAGTCTCGATCGATGACTTTGGCACTGGCTATTCTTCGCTAGCGCAATTACGCCTTGTTCCGGTAGATATTCTGAAGATCGACCGTTCCTTTATCATCAACCTAGAAACCAGTCTCATTGATCGCCAGATGGTGGAGGCCATGACCGTTATGGTGCATAAGCTGGGGCTAAAAGTGGTGGCCGAAGGTATTGAAACCGTTGAGCAATTGAGATTTCTGAAAAACATCGGTTGTGATTATGGGCAAGGCTTTCTGCTTGCTACGCCGTTAGTACCTGAGCTGGCACTGCAATATCAGGGTTTTGCTGATTTAGCGCCGAGCGAGCACGCCTCCAATGACAAGAGCCTTAAAATAGCGGCCAGCAATTAATACTGCATAATTGATGTGGCTTTTGTGGTCAGTTTTTCTTAGCGAACCCAGACTTTTTGCCACGGAACGCCCACAAAAATAGAGATAAGAACGAAAACGGCAAACACACTTGAGGTAGGATCCTAATCCCCATACCTTTCGCTCACTTGTTTCCTTTTTACCCGCTTACGTCCGTGGATGCCATAGCAAAAATAAGGTGTAAAACTGGACTGTTTCTGTGGGACACGGCACCCTAACCCTATCACCGCCTCTGCTATGCCAAACCACAAAAAACCATAAGGGATTCGCCCTGAGATGACAGATGACACTCCATTATTTTTGGCTTTTCCCACCACAGAGCTGACAGTAGCGCTTGGCCAGGTACAAGAGCGGCTACAAGCGCAATTATTCCTGCCCGGGAGGCGTATTCCTGCCAGTCAATTTCATTTAACGCTACGTTTCTTAGGCCAGCTCAACGCCACGCAATATAACTCTTTGCTAAGGCAGTTGCCGACCCTCACTCTCCCTGCCTTTACGCTGCAGCTTGACCAACTGGGTTATTTCCCCGGCCCTAATGTGCTCTGGCTCGGCCCCAGTGTGATACCGCAAGCTCTCAGCGACATATATCAAGACTTACTCTTGCGCTGTGCCTCTTTGCGCTTGGCGCCACCGCACAAGGCCTATCGGCCACACATTAGTTTGTATCGGCAAACGGCCTTGCCCGATGTAGCCGCACTGCCAAATATTAAGCCGATCATTTTTCGCCCGCGCCAACTGGCTTTATACCGCTCAGTACCCAGCGCCTTGGGTCGTAATTATCATCCCGAGGCCAGCTGGCCTTTGGTTGAATAGTCTTAAGCTATAGTCGCTACAACGAAAATGGCACTTGCTCGACCAGCTGCATGCCCTCAGGGCTGATGTCGGCTCGCCAAGCTAAGCATTCCACACCCATCGCCATGGCCTCTTTTACTAAAGCGCCATACACAGCATCCAAATGCTGTGCAGGGCTAACGCGGGTGATGCCGGTGTGTAGCACGCAAAACAGCAGCACTGCTCTGTGGCCCTCTCGTACGCACTGCATCAACTCACGCACGTGCTTTTGCGCACGTTCGCTCTTAGTATCGGGAAAATAACCTTGGCCTTGATTAGGTTTTGCATCTGAGGCATCACCTAGTCCTTGCTCTTCGAGAAGCGTCACGCTCTTCACTTCCACGTAGCAGTCAGGCTCACCTAAGCCACGTAACAAGAAGTCGATGCGACTGTTTTCACTGCCATAGCGTACTTCGGCCTTTACGTCAGCATAATGCGCTAAGGGCGCAATGGTGTTACTGGCCAAGGCTTCGGCCACCAGTGCATTAGCTTGATTGGTGTTTACGCAAATAAACTGATCTTGGTGGTTTTGCACCAGCTCCCAAGTGTGGGCATATTTGCGTTTGAGATTATTAGAGGTCGAGAAGTAGACGCGCCACCCAGGCTCGACACAGCCGGTCATTTTACCGGTGTTGGGGCAATGTAGCGTCAAGTTTTGACCTTGCACGTTTACGTCCGCTAAGAAGCGCTTATAGCGCTGGATTAGCACACCCGACTGCAAGGAAGATGAAAATTGCACAATCACACCTATAGTTCATACGTTAAATAGTTAAGCAAACACACTCGTCTTAGCACCCTGCCTCTTGAAAACCTGCTTTATGGCCCCCATATGGTGGAAGCATCAAGTGGTACCTTACTTAATAACACAAGACCGATACGCTTGATGAGACAAGAATGAGACTTGCTTTGAGCTAAATAAAGCGGCCCTCGTCTTGTTTCAGGTAGATTTTTCACTGAAATTGCACGGCAAAATTGCCTTGTGAATAGGCTTTCTGCTATAGATAGCCGCTCAAAAATTTGGTTGGCGCAATATTGCTTCTGAGGAGATACAGAATGCCAGCAGTCGAAATCAAGAAATCTCTCGGTATTCTGGCCATCGCCGGTGTTGAGGCCTATCAGGCAAAGCCCGATGAAGAATACATGAACGAGGCGCAGAAAACGCATTTTCGTAAAATTCTGAGCGCTTGGCGCACGCAGTTGCGCGAAGAAGTCGATCGCACCGTGGGCTACATGAAAGATGAGGCAGCTAACTTCCCCGATCCGGTGGACAGAGCCGCTCAAGAAGAAGAGTTTGCACTTGAATTACGTGCGCGTGATAGAGAACGCAAACTGATCAAGAAAATCGAGAAAACCCTGCAGAAAATCGAAGAAGACGATTTCGGTTACTGCGAGCACTGCGGTGTAGAAATTGGTATCCGTCGTCTGGAAGCCAGACCGACCGCCGATTTATGCATCGATTGTAAGACGTTAGCCGAAATCAAAGAAAAACAGATGGCCGGCTACTAATAAGCATAAGCTCATGAATAACAGCGCGCCCAAGCCTTATATTGGGCGCTTTGCACCCTCACCCAGTGGCCCCCTGCATTTTGGCTCCTTAATTGCCGCCTTAGGCAGTTACTTGCAAGCCAAACGTCATCAGGGAAGCTGGCTGCTACGCATTGAAGACCTAGACCCACCTCGAGAAGTCTCGGGTGCGGCCGATAACATTCTCTTTACCCTAGATGCCTTTGGTTTACATTGGGACGGCCCCTTGGTCTACCAAAGTCAGCGCTTGGGCGCTTATCAAGCGGTACTGGATGAATGGACAAGCCAAGGATTAACATATTATTGCCATTGCAGCCGCAAAATGATTGCCGAAGGCGGCGGTTTTTATAGCGGCCACTGTCGTGCGCTCAGGCTAGGGCCCAGCCAAGCGGCAACCCGTTTGGTGATGACGAATCCCGTTTATGAGTTTGCCGATCAACTGCAAGGGTGTGTTAAAATACCGCGCGCGCTGGCAGAAGAAGATTTTATTGTGCGTCGCCGTGACGGTTTTTATGCGTATAATCTGGCGGTGGTGTTAGATGATGCGGATGCAGGCATTACAGAAGTAGTGCGCGGAGCCGATTTGCTGGAGCCCACGGGCCGACAAATTTCGCTATATCAAAAGCTAAAGGCCCCTATTCCTAGTTGGTTGCACTTACCCTTGGCCACACTAGCCGGCAATAAACTATCTAAGCAAAACCATGCAACCGCCTTGGATTTAAACCAAGCGAGTCGCCAGTTATGCCAAGCCCTCGCCTTTTTAGGCCAGGCACCACCGACCACACTGTGGCAGGAAGACGTAAAGGTGGTATTAAACTGGGCTATCGCTCACTGGCAGTTGCCACAGGTACCCAGTACCACACACATTGAGTTGTAATGCGTATAAGTTCGTATTTGCAACGCTCTGCGCTATGATAACGCGCCGATTTTTTCAGCTAAAGGCCATACGAGGTGTCCTATTTTTTCCCAGATTGCTGGCTTTTGTAAGAAGCTACTAACCCGAGCCCCACAGGCCGGCACGCCGCAGGAGGCACTACCGTTGCAACCCGTGATCTTAACACGCGACCAACACGGTATCTCACGCCAACAAATCAGTGATAACGCCCTTAAAGTGTTGTATCGCCTGAATAAATCTGGCTTCGAAGCCTATTTAGTCGGCGGTGGCGTTCGCGACTTACTCTTAGGCCGCCAGCCTAAAGACTTCGATATCGCCACCAGCGCCACGCCGGAGCAAGTGAAACAGCTGTTCAGCAACAGCCGCTTAGTGGGCCGTCGTTTTCGCTTGGCGCATATCTTATTCGGTCGTGATGTGATTGAAGTGGCGACCTTTCGTGGTCACCACCATGAGGTCAATAACAACAAGAATATTTCCTCTCAGTCTTCTGAAGGCATGCTGCTGCGTGACAACGTCTACGGCACCATAGAAGAAGATGCCGAGCGTCGCGACTTTAGCGTCAATGCCTTGTATTACAACATTGCCGACTTTAGCGTGGTGGGCTTTGCGAATGGTTTGAAAGATTTGGAAGACCGTCGCTTAGAGCTGATTGGCGATCCAGAAACGCGCTACCGCGAAGATCCGGTGCGCATGATCCGTGCCGTGCGCTTTTCGGCAAAGCTTGGCTTAACCATAAGTGCGCGTACCGAAGCGCCGATCCGCGACTTAGCGCCGCTGCTTGGAGATATTCCCGCCGCTCGTTTGTTTGAAGAAACCCTTAAATTATTGTTAGCCGGTTACGGCCTCGAAACTTACCGTCAGTTACAGCAATACGGTTTGTTTGCGCCTTTATTCCCCGAAGCCGCCGAAGTGATGGGCCAGGGTGATAACGACTATCATAAATTTTTGGAATTGGCGCTGACCAATACCGACGAGCGCATCGCCCAAGATTTACGTGTAACCCCGGCTTTCTTGTATGCCGCCCTGTTATGGGGCCCAGTAGAAACCCGCACCCAGCAGTTTATGCACGAAGGTGGCCTCAATTATTACGATGCTTTCTTGCTGGCCATGGACGAAGTGCTGGGCCGCCAAGTGAAGAGCGTAGCCATACCGCGCCGCTTTAGCTCGGTAGTGCGCGATATCTGGATGTTGCAAGACCGCTTAACTAAGCGCAGCGGCAAACGTCCGCATCGCTTATTAGAGCATCCTAAGTTTCGTGCCGGTTATGACTTCTTGTTATTGCGCGCCGAGCTGGATCCTAGGCTAAAAGAATTAGCCGACTGGTGGACCGACTTTCAGCTGGCCAATCCGGTGGACCGCCAACAGTTATCTCGCACCGCCCAAGCTCGTCACAATCAGTTTGGCGGCGAAGAGCCGACCAAAGCCCCGCGCAAACGCCCTCGTCGTCGCCCGCGGAAGAAAAAAGAAGCATGAGTCGAGTGTACGTAGCCTTAGGCGCTAACTTAGGCGATCCGCTGGCACACATAAAGGCGGCGCAAGCCGCCTTGGCAGAGATTGCCATCTCAGGTAGCCTGCGCCAATCGCCGCTGTATCAAAGCCAACCAATGGGGCCGGCAGATCAGCCGCCCTATATTAACGGTGTGTGTGTATTTGATACTGAGTTAGCGCCACACGCACTGTTGGATGCACTGCAAGCCATTGAACAAACTCAAGGCCGCGAGCGCAAAGATGAGCGTTGGGGGCCGCGTACTCTGGACTTAGATATCTTGTTGTACGACGACGTGATAATGCATGACGACCGATTAACCCTGCCCCACTACGGCATGAAGCAGCGCGAATTTGTGCTGTATCCGCTGGCGGACCTGTGCCCAGACCTTATTTTACCCTGCGCCACCCCCCTAGCGACATTGTTGCTGACCTGCCCTCTCAATGGCATGACGCCACTGCTCTCGTAGTCAAAGGAATCACTCATGAGTAAAATAACGACAGCTCGCCTGTTAGCCATGAAACAAGAGCGGCAAAAAATCGCCATGATCACCGCCTACGATGCCACTTTTGCCAAGGTGTTTGAGCAAGCCGGAGCCCATGCCATTTTAATTGGCGACTCACTCGGCATGGTATTACAAGGAGAAGCCAGCACCTTAAAAGTCACCGTCGATGAAATGGCTTATCACACTCGCTGTGTGGCCAAAGGCTGTACTCAGGCGCTGGTCGTCGCCGACCTGCCGTTTATGAGTTATAGCAACTCAGACCTTGCCTGCACCAATGCCGCGACCTTAATGCGCGCCGGCGCGCACATGGTGAAACTGGAAGGCGGCGCTTGGCTAAGTGATACCATCACTCAGCTGACACGCCAAGGCGTGCCCGTGTGTGGTCATTTAGGCTTAACGCCGCAATCGGTACACGTATTTGGTGGCTTTAAGCTCCAAGGCCGAGATTTAGATCAAGCCGCACAAATTAAGCAAGATGCCCAGGCGCTTGAAGCCGCAGGCATTCAGTTACTGGTACTGGAATGCGTGCCCAGCCCACTGGCCAAAGAGATCAGTGAGTTATTAAGTATTCCGGTCATCGGTATCGGTGCAGGCCCAGATACCGACGGCCAAGTGTTAGTGATGCAAGATGCGCTGGGGCTAACCACAGGTTATGTGCCTAAGTTCACCAAGAATTTTTTAGCGGAAAACGACAGCGTACAAGCCGCCATCAGCGCCTACGTATGTGAGGTGGCCGAAGGTCGCTTCCCAGGCCCAGAGCACAGCTTCAATTAAGCCGCAATTAAACGTTAAACATGGAAAATAGAGAGCAGCAGATGCCACTTATTTCTGAGATCACCGCCTTAAGAGCCACTATTCAGGATTGGCGTCGACAAGGCCTACGCATCGGCTTTGTGCCGACCATGGGCAACTTGCACGCCGGCCATCTGCAGCTGGTTAAGACTGCGCGCCAACACTCCGACAAGGTGGTGGTCAGTATCTTCGTCAACCCGTTGCAGTTTGACCGCGCGTCAGACCTTAGCGCCTATCCGCGTACACTTGAGCAAGACTGCCAGCACTTGAGCGGCTTGGCGGATGCGGTGTTTACGCCCACGCCCGAGCTGATGTATCCAAATGGCCAACAACAGCAAACCCGCGTCATAGTGCCCGGCATTAGCCAAGTGCTAGAAGGCGCGCTGCGCCCGGGGCATTTTGATGGCGTAAGCACAGTGGTGTGTAAGCTGTTCAACCTAGTGCAGCCCGATGTCGCCTGCTTTGGTGAAAAAGACTATCAGCAGCTGGCGCTGATCCGTAAAATGGTGTCCGACTTAAATATGCCTATCGAGCTGATTGGCGTGCCCACGGTACGCGCAGAAAACGGCTTGGCACTGAGCTCACGCAATGGCTATTTAACACAGAGTGAACTGGCTCAAGCGCCAGCGTTGGCGGCCACTATGCACGCGATAGCCGAGCGCATTAGCGCAGGTGAACGAGAGTTTGCGGCATTGGTGCAGGACGCCAGTGCTCGCTTAAATGACCAAGGCTTTGTCACAGATGCTATCGATATCGTTGACGCCAGCACCCTGTTGCCGATGACCGAGCACAGCCAAGCCGTGGTTATTTTAATGGCGGCCTTCTTAGGTAAGGCGCGATTAATAGACAATCAGGTCGTGTCTTTATAAGATGCGCTTTTATTTTGGCAAGACTGGCTCGTCAGGATTTTTTATCGAGCAGTCGGATGCGTGCACTCAGGGCCAATAAGTCCTCAGCACTTACAACGGAGATCAGAAAAACATGGATATGCAACGCGTTATGCTGAGAGGCAAGCTGCATCAAGCACGGGTGACTCACGCTGAACTGAACTACGAAGGTTCTTGCGCCATCGACCAAGACTTGCTGGATGCGGTAAACATTCGCGAGTTTGAACAAATCGATATTTATAATATCGAAAATGGTGAGCGTTTTCACACCTATGCCATTTCCGGTGAGCGTGGCTCTAAGATGATTTCCCTCAATGGTGCTGCCGCCCGTAAGGCCGCCGTGGGTGACCGTATCATCATCTGCGCTTATGCTCCCATGAGCGAGCAGCAGATTGAAAAATACCAGCCAAGCTTGGTATATCTGGATGTGAACAACAACATAGTGCGCACCAGCAAGAATATTCCGCTGCAATTAGCTTAAGAGCCGCTGTAAGCCATAAGCTTTAAGCCGTTAGTTAAAGATAAACACCGAGCATGATGCTCGGTGTTTTTTTATTGTGCGCAGAGCCACCCGCTATACGCCGTAAGTAGGAGACAAGCCTCATCCTTCTTTGACTTACAGCTTACGATTTACCGAAGAGGACTCTATAAAAAATGGCAGCCTATTGGCTGCCATCGACACGATTCAATACCGACCCTATACGCCGTAAATGAAAAGCAGACGCCGTTCTTCTTTGACTTACAGCTTCAAGCTTACGTCTCCCCGCAGGTGTCAGGTTCGTAAGCCCCGCCCAGTGCGGATCAAGTACCAAGCCCACCAGTAGAACACCAAGATAAAACC
This sequence comes from Candidatus Oceanisphaera merdipullorum, assembly GCA_018883865.1. Lineage (GTDB taxonomy): Bacteria > Pseudomonadota > Gammaproteobacteria > Enterobacterales > Aeromonadaceae > Oceanimonas > Oceanimonas merdipullorum. The sequence continues at coordinate 3,074 of JAHLFI010000036.1, read as the reverse complement.
GATAATAATGGTGTAGGCCACACTTAAGCGCACATCCGACACGCCCAAAAAGCCATAGCGAAAGGCATTTACCATATAGAGCACGGGATTTACGTGCGATATGGTCTGCCAAATGCTGGGTAGCAAGCTAATAGAGTAAAACACCCCGCCTAAGTAGGTGAGCGGCGTTAAGATAAACGTCGGAATTATGCTGATATTATCGAAGCTACGGGCGTAAATAGCATTCAAAAGTCCGGCCAACGCAAATAGCACAGAGGTCAAGAACACGGTCAATATCACGCTAAACAGATGCTCAATATGCAACTCGACGAAGAATAACGACACTAGGCTGACGATTAAGCCCACCAGCAAACCGCGCACCACACCGCCACCCACATAGCCGGCAATAATCACATACGTCGGCACCGGAGCCACTAATAGCTCTTCAATGTTATTTTGGAACTTACTACTGTAAAAAGAGGAAGCCACGTTAGAGTAAGAGTTAGTGATCACCGACATCATAATCAGGCCAGGTACGATAAAGGCCATATAAGAAAAGCCGTCCATATCGCCAATCCGGCTACCGATCAGGTTGCCAAAGATCACGAAATACAGCGTCATAGTAATAGCAGGCGGCACCAAGGTTTGTACCCAAATACGGGCAAAGCGCACCACTTCTCGAGTTAAAATACTCTTAAAGGCCACATAATAACGCATCTTGCTCATACTGCTGCTCTCCCGTTTTCTACTAGCGTTACAAATAACTCTTCTAAGCGATTGGACTTATTGCGCATGCTTAACACTCGCACCCCTTGCTCGTTAAGCTGAGCAAACACACTGTTTAAGCCCTGCTCTTTTTTGACTTCCACCTCTAAGGTGTGATCATCGAGTAACTGCCAGTTAAAACCAGATAAAAACGGTTCTCGGCCGTCTGCGGCTAAGTCGAGAAGAAAGGTTTCTACAGTTAGTTTACCGAGCAGGCCCTTCATGCTGGTATTTTCAACCAAGCGACCCTTATCTATGATGCCGATATGACGGCACAGCAATTCTGCTTCCTCCAAATAATGGGTAGTCAAAATAATGGTAATGCCTTGCTCGTTAATCAGCTTTAAAAAGTCCCACATGGCGCGACGAATTTCAATATCGACACCAGCGGTTGGCTCATCCAAGATCAACAGTTTAGGCTCATGCATCAGGGCGCGGGCTATCATTAGCCGGCGTTTCATGCCGCCAGACAGCGTGCGTGATATAGCGTTACGCTTATCCCATAGATCCAGCTGCTTAAGATAACGTTCGGCACGCACTTTGGCTTCTTTACGCTCTACACCGTATAAGCCCGCTTGGTTGATCACCACCTGTTCGACTTTTTCAAACTGGTTAAAGTTAAATTCTTGAGGCACTAAACCAATTTGGGTTTTGGCGTCTTCTAAATGGGTGTCGATATCGAAGCCAAACACCTTAACGCTGCCAGCGGTTTTATTTACCAAGGACGAAATAATGCCGATAGTGGTGGATTTACCCGCTCCATTAGGCCCTAACAGGGCATAGAAGTCCCCCTGCTCTACGGTCAAATCTATGCCCTTCAGCGCTTCCACACCACCAGCGTAGACTTTGCGTAAGCCTCTAATTTCCAGTGCTTTGGTCATCAATAGCTCCATAACATAAAAAGCCTAGAGACGGTCAACGAGCCTGCTCGTCGCCTCATCCCTAGGCTAGTAATACAAAAATTTACTCAGCAAATAACTTGCTGGAATCGATTTACTCGAGCGGTATTACCTTGCCGATATAGGGCAGATTGCGATAGCGCTGGGCATAATCGATGCCATAACCCACCACGAACTCGTCGGGTATGGTAAAACCCACCCAGTTTACCTTTACCTGCACTTCGCGACGGTCGGGCTTATCAAGCAACGAACAAATGGTCAGTGAAGCTGGTTGGCGCAACGATAAAATTTCTTTCACCTTACTCAAGGTATAACCGGTATCGATGATATCTTCGACTATGATCACGTGCTTACCGTGGATCTCGTCGTCCAAATCTTTAAGGATACGCACGTCGCGGTTACTGGTAGTGCTGCTGCCATAGCTGGAGGCGGTCATAAAGTCGAGTCGTACCGGTAACGGAATTTGGCGGCACAGGTCGGCCATAAACACACAGGAGCCGCGCAGCAAACCCACCATCACCAGCTCATCTACGCCTTGATAATGTTGAGTAATTTGCTCGCCTAACGCTTGTATCCTCGCATTAACCTCTTCGGTACTGATCAGGACATCCACTCTGTGTTTCATTTTGGCTCCGTTCGGGTAACGCTACCCGACTGTGATTAAGACGTATTCTAACGGAAATCTACTGTAGCTGCATGCCAAGACAAAGCTTTCAGCCGCCAGCTTTCAGCGATCAGTAAAACACCGGCTGCTGTTTTTTTACTGACGGCTGCCCTTCAATGCCCATATCCCCAGCGCGACATGAGTGCGTGATCCACATCTAAATGATCCAAGATGCGCGCCACCATAAAATCCACTAAATCACTGATGCTTTTTGGCTGATGATAAAAACCCGGCGAGGCCGGCATAATAGTCACGTTTAAACGCGCTAATTTCAGCATATTCTCTAAATGTAGCGCCGAATACGGTGACTCGCGCGGCACTATGATCAGCTGGCCTTTCTCTTTGATCACCACATCTGCGGCGCGCTCGATTAAGTTATCCGAATTACCCATGGCGATGGCCGCCACCGTGCCCATAGAACAGGGGCAAATCACCATCCGCCTTGGCGCACCCGAGCCGGAGGCCACCGGTGAAAACCACTCTTCTTTGCCGTAGACTTTTAGCTGCTCAGGTTTGGCCTGATAACGCTCACTTAATAACGTAGCAAGAGCGGCGGGTTGCGCGGGCCACTGTTCGTCTTGTTCGGTGGCCATCACCACCCGTGCCGCGCTGGATACCAAGAGGTGTACCTGCAAGTCGGCTTCGAGTAAGCGCTTTAATAACGCCAGAGCATAAGGGGCGCCCGAGGCACCGGATAAAGCTAAGGTGATTTGCTGATTTCTCGGGTAATTCGACTCAACTTTAATTGTGTTCATGAGGCGGTTCCA
>JAHLFI010000165.1 GCA_018883865.1 Candidatus Oceanisphaera merdipullorum | reverse complement strand
CATTTAGCGCTAGGCGGTGTGATGTAAACGAGGGTATTTTGCAGCATGGCGGAGAGGGCTTCTCCGCCATGTATTTGAAAAGGGCGATTAAGCACCACCGCTAAGCTACAACAGCGCCTTGCTCTACTTGTTGCTTCACCTTATCGACTATATAGCCGCCAATGGGGATGGCAGAGGTGGCGGCCGGAGAAGGGGCGTTGCACACGTTTATGGTGCGCTGGGTGTTAACAAACAAGAAGTCATCCACCAAGTTGCCGTCTTTCGATACCGCCTGGGCACGAATCCCGGCGGGATAGGGTGTTAAGTCATCGAGCTGTAAGCTAGGGCAATACTTACGCACCAAGTTGAGATAACCACTCTTGTGCACAGAGTTTTTCATTTCCACTAAACCTGGCTTAAGGTTTTTCATTAATACTTTTAAAATGCCGGGATAGGTAAACATCTCTACCGTATCACGCACCGAAATATCCCGCTTATTATAGCCTTCGCGTTTAAAGGCCAGCACCGCATTCGGGCCCACGGTTACGGTGCCGTCTATCATGCGCGTCAGGTGTACGCCTAAAAACGGCATATCGGGATCGGGAATTGGATAAATAAGATGGTTTACTATCTGATTATGCTCAGGCTTAAGCAGATAGTATTCGCCTCTGAACGGACAAATCTTAAAGTCAGGTTTTATGCCCAACATGCGCACCACACGGTCCGCCATCAAGCCTGAGCAAGACACTAAATATTTGCCCTGAATATCCCCTTGGCGAGTTTCTACTACCACTTGGGTGGTTTCTTCTTTAAGACCAATCACCTCGGCATGATAGCGAATCTCACCGCCTAAGCGCTCAAACTCTTTGCCCATGGCCAAGGTGACTTGATGATAATTCACGATACCGCTGGAGGGCACAAAAATACCGCCCACGCCGTTGATATTCGGCTCTCGCTCTTTTAGCTCCTCGGCATTCAGCCAGTAGCGCTCTAGGCCGTTGGCCTCACTGCGATCCCAGAGCGCTTTCATGCGCGCCATTTCTAAGTCATTGGTGGCGACCAATAATTTACCACACTCATCGAAGGGGATATGGTGCTCACGGCAAAATTCTTTGGTGGCAATATTACCCGCCAAGCAAAATTTGGCCTTGAGACTGCCTGGCGTGTAATAAACGCCGGCGTGGATAACGCCGCTGTTGTGGCCAGTTTGGTGCTGGGCTGGGCCAGACTCTTTTTCTAACAGCAGTATCTTATGGTCGGGATAGGCTTTCTTTAGCTGCCATGCGGTGGACATGCCGACGATACCGCCACCGATAATTATGAAGTCATACACAGGGCACCACCTTGGTAAAAGAGACAAAGGCCGGAGTCTAGCCCCGGCAAATATTATGTCATGATTATCATTAAGAATGCTGGCGGTGCCGGCAGTCAGTCACAGTCTTAGCCTTGATTAGGCTGCTTTAAGGTTTTGGCATGAGTAAAGTAACCGCGCTGGCGCATTAATTCACGGCGCAAGCCCTCATGAGCGATAAACTTATCACGACCATGTAACCAAAAGTGGTTGTTAATCAGCAAGAAAGAACCTGGTGGCACAGGTACCGACAGTTGTTTGCTACTGGTTTCAATGGCTTCAGACAAATCTGCTAGCCAGACGCCTTCATCAAAGTCTTTGGGCTGCACGAATTGGTCAATATAGGCCATGATTGGCTGACCGCTTACATCAGTATCGAATACCGCATGATACACATCTTTTTGGGTGTTTTTGCTCGGTGGTGCGGCCCAACGCATCACGCGGCGTGCCATGGGATGGTCGTAAAATTTATCCAGGTGCTCCCAGTCATCCAGATGCAGCAGTAATGAATTACCGCCAGCCATATTCTGCTCATCAATTTTCAGCATTAATACATAATCGGTATCTTGCTCGACGTAAGTGCCATCGTTGTGCAACTCCATCACGCGGTGCGCTTGGCGCAGATAGCTGTCGGAGTTGTCGTCGTTTTGTACCACGAAGCGCGCATAGTACTGGCCGCTCATGGCGTCGAAGTTTGAACGACCAAATAGATGGGCGACGGCCGTGGTGACCTTCACCATGTCTTCCGCTTGCTCTACCTGATTTAAGCCCTCTGGAGTGATTAATAAGCCACCAGTGCTACGGTTAACCAAAGTATTCACCAGCAGCGGCTGCAGCGCTTGGCCACACAAGTCATTTAAAATTTTCGCCACTTTAAAGCGCAAGAACGACTTGTATTCAAGGGCTTGAATCGGCCATTCGGCGGTGGCATCTAAAAAAGCCTGTACCGTTTTTGCATCAAAGCGCAGCTCTAATAGGCGCTGTGAGTGAGCAGAGGGGGCCAGAGTAAAACCTTGATGTTTGTGATGAGCGAAATCAGCAGTTGCAACGTTAGACATGGTAGCTTCCTTGTTATTCAAACATTGTGGGTTGAGTGATTAAGTGTCGTTGTAATGAGATAATGTCGACACTTTAATTTTTTGTCAATTTTAAGTGGTGGTTTTATGATCTCGGTTACAATTTCGTTATAATCGAGGGCAAAATTACTTAGGAGCAGAGCATGAACCCGCTCGATACACCTCGTGAAAATCTGGGCCGTTCAGCTTATCAGCAGCTGAAACAAGATATTATTCAGAGCCATTTTGGTCCTAAAGAAAAACTGCTGATGAGCACCTTGAAGGCGCGTTACGGTTTAGGTGTGAGCCCATTACGGGAAGCTTTATCTCAGTTGGTGTCAGAACGACTGGTCACGGCAGAAAGCCAACGGGGTTTTCGCGTTAGCAGCATGTCGATTGCCGAGTTAAAGGATATTTACGACGCCCGAGCTCAGTTAGAAGGGCTGATCGTAGAGCTGGCGATGGTACGGGGTGATGACTTATGGGAGTCGGGGATAGTGGCGGCGCATCATGCGTTAAGCAAAGTCAATCATATTGAGACAGTGGAGGACCAGCTCAGCCAGTGGGATCAGCGCCACCAAGCTTTTCACCAAGCGGTAGTCAATGGCTGTCTGTCTCCGCAATTATTAGTAGTGCGCCAAACCTTAATGGATCAAGCGGCTCGTTATCGCTACTTATGGTTGAAACAGACGGTATTTAGCCAGCAAGCTTTAGCAGACAAGCAGCAAGAACATCTGGTGCTCTTTAATGCCTTGTTAGCCCGAGACAAAAAAGCCAGCGCCATAATGCGTGAACACTTGATGAGTCCGGTCGCCATTATCAGCCAAGTGCTGATTGAACAAGGGGTGGCCTAATATTTTAGATTTGCTCACATCAATCTTTTAAATAAGGCAGCAACAGTTGCTGCACATTCACTTGCGCCTTGAGCTTTGCCGCCAATAAATACAAGCCGCCTATTTTACGATGTAAAAATAGTGCATCCGCCGGTGGGCTATGCCAATAGCCCTGCTCAAGGCTGAGTTGAGTGCCGGCCTCTCGCAATTGGCTGGCCAAAGGGCTGTTAGCAAAATCATAAGCGCTATTTTCGCTCACCGGTTCGCAGGCTAATTGCACCATGTTAACTACCGCTTGGCGCTGGGCGGGTACTATATCTTGACTGAAAAAACCAATCTGACTCAGCGCCTGCTCTATGGCGGGCGTATCATTATTGAGGCCTGCGCTAAATAACTGGCGATAGCCTTCGCTAATCGTCTCGGGATAAGCCCGCGTGGCGCCAAAATCTAACAGCACTAAGCGTTGGGATTCAGGCTGATACAAGTAGTTGGCAAAATTAGGGTCGGTTTGCACCAAACGAAATTCAAATAACTCTCTAAACAACAAACTAAATAATTGGCTGACCGCTTGATTGCGTACGGCTTGTGGCTGTTCCTGTAATGCGCTGAGTTCAAGCCCTTCCATATAACTCATGGTCAGCAAACGCGAGGTGGTTAACTGGGTTTCAACTACGGGTAACACAAACTGTGGTGCATCCGCCAGTAACTTGGCAAAGCTGCTGAGTTGTTGCGCCTCTAATACATAGTCGGCTTCCGCATGTAATTGGCGTTTAGCCTCGGTTAATAACTCTGTGTAATCCAACTGCTCCGGCAGCAAACGGCTCAATCTCAACAGCGTCATCACATTATCGACATCGCTGTCTATGCTGGCGCTAATGCCCGGATACTGCACCTTAATGGCCAGCTTGCGGCCATCGTCGGCGTGGGCTTGATGTACTTGGCCAATAGAGGCGGCGGCCATGGGTTTAAAACTAAACTGGGCAAAATTCTGCTGCCAGTCTTTGCCTAATTCTTGAACCAACACTTGGCTAAGCTGGCGTGGCGGCATGGGGGTGCCATTAGATTGCAACCGCGACAAAATCAGCGTCAGCTCTGGCGGCAGTAAGTCTCCCGCGTCCATAGATAACAGCTGGCCCACCTTCATGGCCGCACCGCGCAATTGCGATAATTGAGCGGCGACACGGCTGGCATTGGCTGGCGTTAATAATAAATCTTTGGTACTGGGGCGCTTGCCTTGGGCTAATTGGCGTGCGCCTTCACCTAGCATGCCACCGGCTACGCGGGTGGCGAGAGACGCTAGGCTGGACATCCGTGTCAGGCGCCCTTGGGGGATGCGCGAGCCTTTATTGTCAGCTGAACTCATGAAGACTCCTTTATCACTCTTTTAGCGCCAAGGTGTACTGGTTTACTCGCTAGAATGGACAGCGTGATGTACAGCACACCCATATTTTTTCATTATTTTTATTAGATCACCAAAGACTTTGTCGGCTAAGAGTGACCATTATGAGTCAGCTATTGATAAGCAAGATTTCTATAAAGAAATTAACGCAGAAAATAGCCGAGCAGAAATTGGTATCGTTAGTCTGCCGCTGGCGCATTTCGTTGCGCCGGCGTGCGCGTAAAGGCCTCTGGCTGTGAGTGCCCCTGTGCTTGGTAACCCTTGGCCGCGCTCGCCCACCAGGCTAGTTGGTTAAAGCTGCGCTCAAAATAGGCCTGCCAGTCATTGGCATTCACGCTCGTTAGATAGCCACCCTCGGCGTTTAATATCTCTTGGGCCTTGGGCAGGTGGATCATGGCAGAAACCGGTAAACAACCTAATTCGGATAAGAAGCTGCGCATATTTACTGCTGCGCGTACGCCACCCCATTGCCCAGCCGAATAGGTGACGATGGCGGAGGGCTTATAGGAAAACAGCGAGCTGCCAAAGTGATTTAAAAGATTAGCCAAGGCCGGGCTCATGCTGTGATTATATTCAGGACTTACCATTACATAGGCATCTGCCGTTTTAATCAGCTCGCTCAACTGCTGTAACCGCTCAGGTGCCGTCCCAGCTCTATAAGAGAAGTAGGGTTTAAAGCTAGCGCCTAAATCGTAATCGAGTGGGTCTATGACGGTAACGTTATGGCCAGCAGCCCTTAATTGCTGGGCGCAACATAAGGTGACTCGTTGGCCTAATCGCGCCGGAGCAGGAGGGCTGCTGATACGTACCGAGCCTAAAAAAACTAAGATGTTTAATATCATTATTGCCTCTCTATCAACTTAGTCAGATGATGAACATTTACTCATCACAGCCATTTAGGCTGATGACAAGAATGTCATTTTGCCGTCAGCTTCTCGTCAGTGTGCGCAAGGTATGCTGTGTCTATCAACCGGACAGGCCGGTTATACAGGACACACATCATGTTAAAAACTACCTCACTACTTATTCTTGCCGCTGCCAGCTTACTGTCTACCCAAACGGTTTTCGCTAGCACAGAGCATGCACATGCCGGCGTTTGCTTTAGCGCTTTGAGCCTAGGTACCGATGGCGTTGACCGTTATCAGGCAAAAACGGCCAAGCTCCAAGCAGAGCGCGCCGGTATTACCACGACTGCTTGTATACCAGCTCAAATTTACCTGAATGTGGGCAGCAATGGCACGGATGGCGTAGATCGTTTTCAAGAACAATTTGTAGCAGAGATGGAAGCGCAAAGAGCGGCTGCTACTGTGAGCTTAAATATGGCTAGCAACGGTACCGACGGTGTAGACAGGTTCGACAGCCGCATGCGTCAGTTGGTTACTCAATAATTGCGGTTCAGGGTAAGCATGACTGAATCTGGTATTGCTCGCTTATGGACTCAAGCTGAACGTTATAGGTTTAAGAAAATAGCGGCGCCGATTAAAAAGCCGCCTGTGAATTACTTCACAGGCGGCTTTTTTGTGTGGCCGTTAAAGGTTTATTGGCTTAACGCCAATAGCGCTTAACGAGAGTGCTGCTGAGCACGCTTACCACGTAATTTCTTCTTCTTTGGGCCCGTTTCTTGAGGCTTTTGGTTCTTTTTATAATGCACCGGCTTAGGTGCAGCCTTGTGCTCACTTTCAGCACTGGCGCGAGCTCGGCGTGGCTTGCCTTTTGGCTGAGCTTCACCAGAGTTTATCAGCTCAATCACAG